>NZ_JAMYKT010000004.1:0-340894 GCF_040317515.1 Mesorhizobium sp. M1428 | reverse complement strand
TGGGTTTTTTTATACAAAAAAAAACGGGCGGGGGCCCGGCCCCCGGCCTTCTTTTCTGTAATTCCTTTGCGGTTTTTTTTTTTTCCCTATGTGTTGGGGGGCGGGGCCCGGCGGGGCCGACTTGGGCACATCGCCAGACGAATTCAGCAGCTTGTAGATCGGCGAGTTGCTGTCACGCACCGAATACGTCTGCGTCTTGTCGACGTTGACGGTCGCCTGCTTGTTGATGTCGGTCCCGCCAACATTATCGTTGCGGGCATAAGCGCTGCCGGCGGCAATCAAGAGAGCGGCGGCAGCAAGAACAATCTTTTTCATTTTTGATACTCCTGGATTTCAATCGAAGCGGCGAGCTCACCCGCCGCTTATCCTGTTATTGGACCATGATCTTTTGCCGAAAACCGGCTTCCACTTTACGGGATCATGGTCCGCGATCGGCTGTTAGTTGTTGCCGAAGAGGTTGCGGTCGGCGCCCTGGACGACCGGCTGCTTTTCAGCCTGGTCCGACGTCCTGACGGAAGCCGTGTAAGAGCTATCGACGGAAGGCGCAGGCTGGTTCGCGCCGTTCGAACCATAATTGTCGCTAGCCGCGAAAGCGCTGCCGGTGATGGCCAAAACGGCGGCGGCAGCAAGAACGATCTTTTTCATTTTAATACTCCTGAATTTTTTCAGATCCCGGGCGGCGGATATGCCCGCCGCCCTGATGCTGGGACCGGCTGTTAGTTGTTGCCGAAGAGGTTACGGTCGGCGCCGTGGACAGGCTGCTGGTCAGCATGAACCGGCTTCTGAATGGAAGCCGTATACGAGCTGTCGACCGAAGCGGCAGTCTGGTTCGCACCCTTGGAACCAAAGTTGTCGCTGCCAGCAAAGGCGCTGCCGGTGATGGCCAAAACGGCGACGGCGGCAAGAGCGATCTTTTTCATTTTAATACTCCAGTATCTTAGTTTCGGTCCGTCTAGCGGCGTGTCTTGGGAGGAATTCGCGTCGTCCGGACAGCCCCGATGTGGGAAAGGCAATAGTGAGTTTCCAATCACGAAGTTGTTTGGTGTGGACCAAGTTTCTACACCTTGAAATTGTGCCAGAGATTCCCTTCGCCACATTTTACTGTGTGAAATCAAGCAGATAACGCATAGCCTCGGTCTGGCTGCAAGCGACTTGGGCAGGCAGCGTTCACAGTATCCTGCACGCATTGTCAACAGAAACGAACCGTTCGGTTCGATTTTTTAAACCGATAAAAGTCGCAGCCGGGGTTGTTGGTCGAATCGTTAACCATTTCCGCCAAACGCGGCCTCGCCGTTCTGCCGGTTTTCGGCCCGTTTATGCCGGCCGGCGAAGGCAGCGACCGGGCAAAGCAGAACCGGGTCAGACCCCGTAGCGTTCGGTGCGGATGAGAGCCGCAGGCCCCCCGGCATCGATCAGTGCCTCGGCGGCGGCCGTCACGAATGCGTTCGAGCCGCAGACAAAGGCGAGTTTCGGTGGCGCGGGCAGCCTGGTCATGGCTTGCACCATCATCGCGGCGTCGATCCGCCGCGCATAATCCGCCGGACGGCGGGCCGGCTCGCGCGTCAGCGTCAGTACCAGGTCGAAGCCATCCCGGCGCTCGGCGAGGTCGATCAACTCGTCGCGAAAGATCACCTCGTCCCAGACCCGCGCCGAAAACACCAGGGCGGCCGCGACCAGCGATCCCCGCATCGCCCGGTGACGGACCATCGACATCAGCGGCACCACGCCCGACCCGCCGCCGACGAGCAGGAGCGGTCCGCCGTCGCCGTCGGACCAGACGAAATGGCCGCCGAGCGGCCCGCGCAACTCGACCTCGTCGCCCACCGCCGCGATCTCGTGAAAGAACGGCGAGACCTCGCCGTCCTCGAGTTTTTCAATCGCCAGTTCGATGGTCTCGCCGGTCTCCGGCGCGGAGGCTATGGAGTAGGAGCGGCGCGCCTGATAGCCGTCAGGCGCCGTCAGCCTGACATCGACATGCTGCCCGGCACGGTAGGCGAAAGGCCGCGACGGCTGCAGGAAAAAGCTGGTGACGCGCGGCGTGCGCTTTTGGATGCGGGTGATGGTGACCGTTTGCCAGGGCGACTGCGCCGCCGGTGCGTCGCTCATGGATCGTTCGTGTAGCGCTGCTCGCGCCACGGGTCGCCATAGATATGATAGCCTCGCAATTCCCAGAAACCCGGCTCGTCGCGCTCGGTGAACTGCAGCCCGTTCAGCCATTTGGCCGATTTCCAGAAATAGAGATGCGGAACGAGCAGCCGCGCCGGGCCGCCATGGTCGGGGGTGATCGGCTTGCCCTCGTAAAGCAGTGCCACCATCGCCTTGCCGCCGGTGAGATCCTTCGTCGGCACGTTGGTGGAATAGCCGTCGAAACCCAGCGCCAGCGTGAAGGCGGTGGGCGGCTCGATGCCGGCGTCGGCAAGGATGTCGTCGACCAGCACGCCCTGCCACGCCGTGTCGAACTTGGTCCATGCGGTGACGCAATGGATGTCGCGCGTCATCTTGGTCAAGGGCAGCGCGTTGAACTCGGCCCAGTTCCACTTCTTGATCGGCCGCGGCCCGTGCTTAAGCGTGAACGACCAATCCTCGGTGCGCACATGCGGCGTCGGGCCTGCCGACAGGACCGGGAAACCTTGCTCGAGATATTGCCCCGGCGGGATACGTGCATCCGTATCCGTCGGCGGCTTTCGTCCGGAAGAGAAGCCTCGGGTAACCATCGAGAATATCCGTTTGCGCAAGGTCCAATCGACCTTTGTCAGTTTTCTCGAAGACGCGCGCGCGGGCAACCGAAATCTTGGCTCGGCCTGGCGGCAAAGCTCTACATCGATCTCGGCAGCGCGGCGCCCGTCTCAGCCACTGGCGAAGGGGACGGCGACAAACATCTGGGCGTCGCCACGCTCGACAAGCAGCAGCACCGATTTCCTGCCGGATTTGGCAGCCTGCACAATCGCCTGGTTAGCCTGCCTGGCGCTTCTCACCGGATGCTGGTCGACGGCGACGATGATGTCGCCGGGCTGGATGCCGGAAGCCGATGCCGCCTTGTTCGGGTCGACGCGCTCGACCAGTGCGCCGTGCTGGTTGCCTGCCAGGTTCATTGCCTGCCGCACATCCGGGGTGACATCCATCAGGCCGAGACCGAGCGCCGGTGCGCGAAGGCCCTGCTCCGTCGACGGCTGACGCTGATCGCCGGTCACCGATCCCGTTGCCATGTCGTCTTCGTTGCGCCCGACCTCGGCGGAGATCTGCAGGCTTTGCCCCTTGCGCCAGACATTGAGGGTTTCCCTCGTCCCGGGCGCAATTTCGGCGACGGCGCGCGACAGATCCCTTGGATCCTTTATGTCCTGGCCAGCGAAACTGGTGATGACGTCACCGGTTTCGATGCCGGCCTTGGCGGCCGGCGATCCGTCGCTGACCTGCGCGACCAGCACGCCGGCGGGGTGATCGAGGCCGATGGCGCTCGCCATGTCAGGCGTCACCGGCTGGATCTGGACGCCGAGATAGCCGTACTGGATGGAGCCGCCCTTCATCAGCTTGGCGACAACCTTTTGCGCCTGGTCCGAGGGGATGGCGAAACCGACGCCGACGCTGCCGCCATTCGGCGAAAAGATCGCCGTGTTGATGCCGACGACATTGCCGTTCACATCCGTCAGCGGGCCGCCGGAATTGCCCCGGTTGATCGGCGCGTCGATCTGGATGAAGTCGTCAAACGGCCCGCTGTGCAGGTCGCGGCCGCGGGCCGAGACGATGCCGGCCGTGACCGTTGTGCCAAGGCCGAAAGGATTGCCGAAAGCGAGCACCTGGTCGCCCGGCATGAGCTTGTCGGAATCGCCCCATTTGACGGTCGGCAAGGGCTTGCCGGCCTTGACCTTGAGCACGGCAAGATCGTTCTTGGCGTCATGGCCGATCAATTTGGCGGGAAGCTCGGTGCCGTCGTCGAGCGTCACCTTGATCGACTGGGCGCCGTCGACGACGTGATTGTTGGTGACGATGGTGCCGTCGGCACCGACGATGAAGCCTGAACCGAGGGCCTCTGCGCGCGGCGCCTGTTCCGGCGGTGTCTTGGGGGCGGGCAGTCCCTGGTCATCGAAGAAATGGCGGAAATAGTCGTCGAAAGGCGAGGTTCCGCCAAAGGGAGAGGCGTCGCTCATGGTGTCCGGCTGTTGAGCTTTCATGACCGTCGTGATGGTCACCACCGCCGGTTTGTCGGCCGCCACGACCGGCGCGAACGAGCCGCTCGGCGCCGTCATGCCGGTGACGGGAGGGGTCACTGTTGCCGCCAGGACATCATTCAGCCTGGGAGCGAGAGGCAAGGCGAAGGGGCTGACGATCAGCCCGGCGCCCAGCAGAGCGGCGACGCGATGTCTGCGAAGGGTCTGGATTGGTGACATGGCCGTTGTCCGGGCGAGAGATTGGTGGAGCGCGGTAATGTTCCGTCGCCGGAACGATTCATCGCGCGTCGGTCGTCGGCCTTGCCTGTCTCGCCTGTCACGGCAGCCGACCGGATCGACAGCCCCGCATCTAGGGCGCCGATCATGGTTTCCAGATAATATTACGAAGATTTAATTTCCGGCTGGCAGCCGCCTTGCCGGGCTGGCGCCGAAACCCGAAAACAAAAACCCGCCTTGCGGCGGGTCGTTGGGGGAATCAGCACCATACCCAAATTAGTAGCATAGCTGCCGGCACAAAGCAAGAACAAAATAGCTGCGCAAGACAAATCGCTTCAGGTTTGTGCCGCTTCAGCAGAGGCCTCCTATTCGCCTTTCCCGTCGGTCCGGCTGAGATAGGCGGTGGCGATCTCGCGCATCCGCCTGCCGTCGAAGCTCGGTCCATGGCCGCCATGGCCGATCCGGATCGGCAGGTCGAGCAGGCGCTGCATAGTGCGGCGATAGGCGGCACGATCAGAATCCGGCAGGTCGTCGATCAGCATGGCGTCGTAGATGGCGTCGCCGGCGAAGAACAGGCCGTCTGCCTCGTCGAACAGTGCGATCGAATCCGGAGAGTGGCCGGGCAGATGCAGGACGCGGAATTGCCGGTCGCCGAGGTCGATCCTATCGCCCTCGTCCAGGGTCCTAGTCAGCGGCGCCGGCTGAATCCTGTAATCGGCCGCTTTCCAGCCCTCCGCCGGCAGCCTGGAGACGGCGCCTTCCAGATCATGGAACATGTAGGCGTAGGTAACCGCTTCATCCATGCTGTCGAACTGCGCGGCGCTGTGGCGCGGCCCTGCCCGCAACGGAAACTCGTGCAGCGAGCCGACATGATCGAGATGGATATGCGTGGCGACGACGAGCAGCGGCCTGCCGGCCGGCGTGTCGATCTGCGGCGCCAGCGGGCAGATCCCCATGCCGGTGTCGACCAGCAGGTCGACGTCGCGGCCGCGCAAATGCCAGATGTTGGCGCGCACGAAATCATGCACGAAGGGCTCGGTCAGCATCGTCGTCTTGGCGTCGACGATGGTTTTGCTGAACCAGCTGTCCATCAGATCAAGGCCGGCATCAGACGAACGGCTTGCCGATCTTGTACTTTTGCGGGACCAGCCGCTTCAGATAGGCCATGCCCGTATCGGACAGCCGGTTGACATCGGGCAGCATGAAATCATCCGGCATGTGGCGCGTCTTGCCGGCGACGTTCTTCAGCGGCACCTTCTTCAGCACGGTTTTCTTGCCGTCATATTGCAGTGCCACCGAACCGCCGCCCTCGTCGGCCACCGTGACCGCGAAGGCGCCGGCATCGAAGGCCTCCTGCGCGTCGACCGCGCTGATGGCGCCGACATAGCCGCGCGGCATGTAACCGAGCGCATCGACGCGTGCCCGCTTGCCCGGCAATCCTTCGGCGAGCGCGCGCTCCAAGGCTGCCGGCAGGTCGCTGCCCGACAGCTTGACGTTGCCGTGCTGGTCGCGCTCCAGCCTTTCCGGCGGCACCAGGCTTTCGACCAGCGCCTTGCCGTCGGCCGTGCTGACGCCTTCGGAGACGGCAACGATGCAGCGCTTGTGGCGGTCGAGCGTGGCACGCACGTCGTCGATGAAACCTGCCGCCGAGAACGGCCGCTCCGGCACGTATACGAGATGCGGGCCGCTGTCCTGGTCGAGCTGCCATGCCGCGGATGCGGCCGTCAGGAAACCGGCATGCCGCCCCATGACGATGCCGACATAGATGCCCGGCAAAGCGCGGAAATCGAGATCGACCGAAAGGAATGCGCCGGCGACGAACTCGGCCGCCGACATGAAGCCGGGCGTGTGATCGTTCTCCTCGAGATCGTTGTCGATGGTTTTCGGCGCGTGCACGAAGGCGATCTTGCCGCCGGCGGCGTCGGTGAGGATCTGCTGCGTGCCCGAGGTGTCGTTGCCGCCGATATAGATGAAGGCGTCGGCGCCGGCTTTCTTCAGGCCGTTGAGGATGAGGTCGCAATAGGCGGCATCCGGCTTGTCGCGCGTCGAACCAAGCGCGGCGCTCGGCGTCGCCGCTATCAGCCGCAGGCGGTCCTCGGGGATGGCGGAAAGATCGACGTAATTGCCGTCACGAATGCCGCGCACGCCGTGGATGGAACCAAGGACCTTGGCGCCGGGATGCCGCTTGCGGATTTCGAGCGTAGCGCCCACCACGGTCTGGTTGATGACGGCGGTTGGGCCGCCGCCTTGCGCGATGACAAAAGTTCCGGCCATTGCTTACGTCTCCCGGGCGATGAAAATCGCAGGCACATTCGCCTGTCTTGCGGCATCGCGCAACGGCAGAGTGATCGTTGAAAGCGAAGCCGCCGTTCAGACGACGACGACCGGGTTTTTCTTGGAGACGCGGCTGTAGAGATCGATGATGTCCTGGTTGATCAGGCGCACGCAGCCCGACGACATCGCCTGGCCGATGCTCCACCATTCGGGTGAGCCGTGGATGCGATAACCGGTGTCGCTGCCGTTCTGATAGATGTAGAGGGCACGCGCGCCAAGCGGATTGTCGAGGCCGCCCGGCTGTCCGCCTTGCCATTTCACCAGCTCCGGCCTGCGGGCGATCATCTCGGGCGGTGGGGTCCAGACCGGCCATTCCTTGCCGTACTGGATGTTGGCGCGACCGGACCAGCGGAATCCGTCCTTGCCGATGCCGACGCCGTAACGGATCGCCTCGCCGCCGGGCTGCACCAGATAGAGCAGCCGCTCCTGCGAGTGGACGACGATGGTGCCGGGCTGCTCGCCGGTCGGATCGACGACGATCTGGCGGCGGAACTCCGGCTTGACCTTGAGATAGGGCACTTCCGGCACGTTGAAGCCACCGTCGGTAAGCGAAGCGTACATCACGTCGGGGCTGGTGATGTTCTTGTCGACGCTGATGCTCGGACGGACGGGCCGGATCGAGCCGGTGGTGACGTCGTCGAGCTGGAGCGACGGCAGATCCAGCGTCTGGCTGCAGCCGGCGACGCCGAGCAGCGCCAGCGCACCGGCGCCGGACAGCACCGTGCGGCGGGAAAGCTGTATTTCGGTTTCGATTGCGTCGCCGGTGTGCGGCAGCGACAGACCTTGCGGCAACTCACGCATTTACCCAAACCCTACGCTATCGGCGGGAAACACGGTCCGGCCGGATTGCAGGCATTTTCACCAATCATGGTTGAAAAAGCGTGAAGGCCGGCCGCCTGGCGTTAACGAGGGGCTTTTTCGATTCTTGCCTCTTTACATCTTCGCGGGGCCAAGGATTTATCCTCTTCTTTGAGCTCAAGGAGGAGAAAATGTCTTTCGAAAACTGGGCCGCGTTTGCCGCCGCCTCGGCAGTCCTCCTGGTCATTCCGGGTCCGACCATCCTGCTGGTGGTGTCCTATGCGCTCGGCCAGGGCTGGCGCACCGCGCTGCCGATGGCAGTCGGCGTGGCGCTCGGCGACTTCACCGCGATGACACTGTCGATGCTGGGCATCGGCGCGCTGCTGGCGGCGTCGGCCACCGTATTCACGGTGCTGAAGGTGATCGGCGCCGGCTACCTGATCTATCTCGGCATCAAGCTGTTTCGCGCCGGCGGCGCGCTCCGGGCCGAACCGCGCACCGAGGCGGTGTCATCGGCCAAGATGACGGCGCATGCCTGGCTGGTCACCGCGCTCAATCCGAAAAGCATCACCTTCTTCGTCGCCTTCCTGCCGCAGTTTCTCGACCGATACGCGGATTTCTGGACACAGATGCTGATCTTCGAGACGACCTTCCTGACGCTCGCCTTCGCCAATGCCTTCGGCTACGCGCTGATCGCGGCAAGAGCGCGCAACGTGGTGCGCAACCCGAAGGCGATCCGCATCTTCAACCGCACCGGCGGCACGCTGCTGGTCGGCGCCGGGATCGCGACGGTGGCGATGCGATCGGGCAACTGAGGAGAGATAATGGCGGTCAGCGATGCATTCGGCTTGACACTGTCCGGCGCGACGGAGGCCGGGCTCTCGTCCTACAGCCGGGCTGTGCGCGAATTGCAGTGCTTCATCGGCGATCCGGTCGGTACGGTTGACCGGGCAATCGCCGACGATCCCGGCTTCGTCATGGCGCATGTGTTCAAGGGTTATCTCTTTGGCCTCGCCACAGAGCGCGAAGCGACGGCGGTGGCCAAGGCATGTCACGAGGCAGCGCTGCCGCTTGCCGCGACGACGCGCGAGCAGGCGCATGTCGCCGCCCTTGGCCACCTTGCGGTGGGACGCTGGCACGAGGCCGCCCGCGTGCTGGAGGATATCGCCATCGAGTTCCCGCTCGATGCGCTGGCGCTGCTGACCGGCCACCAGATCGACTTCTTCACCGGCAATGCCCGCATGCTGCGCGACCGCATCGGCCGCGCGCTGCCGTCCTGGCAGAGCGGCATGCCGGGCTACCACGCCATACTCGGCATGCAGGCCTTTGGGCTGGAGGAAATGGGCGACTACGCGCGTGCCGAAAGGCTTGGCCGCACGGCGGTCGATCTCGAGCCGCGCGACGGCTGGGCCCAGCATGCGGTGGCCCATGTTATGGAGATGCAGAGCCGGCAAAAGGACGGCATTCTGTGGATGCGCGCCAATCCCGAAGCGTGGACGCGGGAAAGCTTCCTGCAGGTGCACAATTGGTGGCATCTGGCGCTGTTCCATTATGATCTCGGCGAGACCGACGAGGTGCTGGCGCTCTACGACGGGCCCATCTATGGCGAGCGCTCGACGCTGGCGCTCAACATGGTCGATGCCTCGGCGATTCTGTGGCGGCTGCATCTCGGCGGCGTCGATGTCGGCGAGCGCTGGACTGCGCTCGCCGCCAACTGGTTGCCCAAGGCCAGCGCCGGCCATTATGCCTTCAACGACGCCCACGCGATGATGGCGTTTGTCGGCGCCGGCCTCGACGCGCCGGCCCGCGGCTTGCTCGAGGCGCAGCGCGAGGCGATGCAGGGTGAAGACGACAACGCTGCTTTCACCCGGGATGTCGGCCATCCCCTGACGCTCGCCATCAAGGCATTCGGCGAGGGCAATCATGCCGAGACGATACGCCTGATCCGGCCGATCCGGGCAATCGCCCATCGCTTCGGCGGCAGCCACGCACAACGCGACGTCATCGACCTGACGCTGATCGAGGCGGCCTTGCGTTCCGGTGATGGCGCGCTGGCGAGGGCGCTTGCGGCGGAACGCGCGCTGGCACGGCCGGACAGCCCGTTGTCGGCACTGTTTTCACGGCGCGCAACCGCTCTCGCGGCGAATTGACCTAGGCCACATCTTGCCTTAAAAACTGCCCCGGCAAGATTTTTTCGAGTGTCGAAAAAATCTTCGCGTGTTGACCGGGGTGCGTTTCCGGCGGCACGATTGCCGGGATATCTTCGCCGCAGGACTGGGCGGGGAAGCAAGGAAGACCGTCGCCGCCAGGCATGACGGACATGGGAGGAAACATGTATCTCGGCCTCGATCTCGGCACGTCGGGCGTCAAGGCGCTGCTGATCGATGCAAGGCAGAGCATCGTCGGTTCCGGCCATGCGCCGCTCGACGTGTCGCGGCCGCATCCCGGCTGGTCCGAGCAGAACCCCGCCGACTGGATCCGCGCCTGTGAAGCGGCGATCGGCGAGCTGAGATCCATGCATGCGAAGGAACTCGCGGCGGTCAAAGGCATCGGCCTTTCCGGCCATATGCATGGCGCCACCCTGCTCGATGCCGCCGACCAGGTGCTGCGCCCCTGCATTCTGTGGAACGACACACGCAGCCACGCCGAGGCGGCCGCACTCGATGCCGACCCGCGCTTTCGCAAGCTGACCGGCAACATCGTCTTTCCCGGTTTCACCGCGCCGAAGCTGGCCTGGGTGAAAAACAACGAGCCGGCTGTTTTCGCCAAGGTGGCAAAGGTCCTGCTGCCGAAGGACTTTTTGCGGCTCTGGCTCGCCGGCGAGCATATTTCGGAAATGTCGGATTCGGCTGGCACGTCGTGGCTCGATGTCGGCAGACGAGCCTGGTCCGCCGAACTGCTCGCCGCCACGTCGCTCGACGAAAGGCAGATGCCGTCATTGGTCGAAGGCACGGCAAAGGCCGGTGCCTTGCGCGCCGAATTGGCCGCGAAATGGGGCATGCAGGCGGGCATTCCGATCGCCGGCGGTGCCGGCGACAATGCAGCCTCGGCCTGCGGCATGGGCACGGTCGGCGCCGGCCAGGCTTTCGTCTCGCTCGGCACGTCGGGCGTGCTTTTTGCCGCCAATGCCTCCTATCTGCCCAATCCGGAAAGCGCCGTGCACACCTTCTGCCATGCACTGCCCGGCACCTGGCATCAGATGGGCGTCATCCTGTCGGCAACCGATTCGCTCAACTGGCTGTCGGCAATCGCTGGAAAAAGCGCTGGCGAGCTGACCGCCGAACTCGGCGATGCGCTGCAGGCTCCGACCGGTGTCTCCTTTTTGCCCTATCTCTCGGGCGAACGGACGCCTCACAATGATTCCGTCATTCGGGGCGCCTTGACCGGGCTTGCCCACGAGTCCGGCCGCGTGGCGCTGACCCAGGCCGTGCTCGAAGGCGTCGCCTTCGCCTTCCGCGACAGCCTCGAAGCCCTGGCCAAGGCCGGCACGACGCTGACCCGGGTGACGGCGATCGGCGGGGGCTCGCGTTCGCGCTACTGGCTGAAGGCCATCGCCACCGCGCTTGGCCTGCCAGTCGATATTCCCGCCGACGGCGATTTCGGCGCCGCCTTCGGTGCGGCCCGGCTTGGCCTGATCGCGGCGACCGGTGCCGATCCGCGCGCCGTGTGCACGGCGCCGGCGACAGACACCACGGTCGAGCCGGTCGCCGCCCTCGGCGATGCCTATGAGGATGCTTATCAGCGCTACCGGGCGCTTTATCCGGCGATCAGGAGCGCCACGGCGTGAGCGGATTCCCGCCCTCGCCGCGGCCCGCCGAGAAGGCCTCACTGCGCCGGCACCTTGTCGAGAAAGCCGGTGATGCTTTTCAGCCGGCCATTTTCGATGACGCCGATATCTGTGCCTTCGATGACGGACTCGGTGCCGTCCGGCCCGAGGTTCCACGAGAAGCGGATAGTATCGGCGAAGCCGTCCGGCTTGCCTTTCAGCGAGAACCTGAAGCCGGCAAAGCGCTGCTGCACGCCGTCGATCAGCGCCGCGATGCCGTCATGGCCGTCGCCCTGCATGATCGGATCGCGGTAGCCGACATCCTCGGTGAAGGTCGTCTTGAGCAAGGCTTTCCTGCGCGCGGCGTCGCTCTCGTTCCAGGCGGCGATGTAGTTTTCGGCAATGGTGTTGAGGTCGGTCATGGTCTGTCTCCTTCGTTGGGTGGCTTTGACATGAGCCTTTTCGACCAGCGCCAGCGCGAAACCAATTACGCCTGAGGTAATCAGGCCGAACCATGCGAGAGGAAAAGAACATGAGCAGCGGTTTTTTCGGCGACATCCGACAGATCAAATATGAGGGACCGGATTCGACCAATCCGCTGGCCTACCGGTTCTACAATCCCGACGAAATTGTCGCCGGCAAGCGGCTGGAAGACCATCTGCGCTTTGCCGTCGCCTACTGGCATTCCTTTGCCTGGCCGGGCGGCGATCCGTTCGGCGGCCAGACGTTTGAGCGGCCGTGGTTTCCGAAGGCCGGCGGTACCGACACGATGGAACTGGCCAAGCTCAAGGCCGACGTCGCCTTCGAGA
Organism: Mesorhizobium sp. M1428; assembly: GCF_040317515.1. Taxonomy (NCBI): domain Bacteria; kingdom Pseudomonadati; phylum Pseudomonadota; class Alphaproteobacteria; order Hyphomicrobiales; family Phyllobacteriaceae; genus Mesorhizobium; species Mesorhizobium sp. M1428. The sequence goes on along the minus strand of NZ_JAMYKT010000004.1, from coordinate 328,805 downwards.
TGTTTTCGCTGCTGGGCGCGCCCTATTTCTGCTTCCACGACGCCGATGTGCGGCCGGAGGGCCGGGACTTTTCCGAAAGTGCAGCGCGGCTCGACGAGATCGCCGATTATTTCTCGGGAAAGATGAAACAGACCGGCGTCAAGCTGTTGTGGGGCACGGCGAACCTGTTCTCCAACCGCCGCTTCATGTCGGGCGCCGCCACCAATCCCGATCCGGACGTCTTTGCCTATTCGGCGGCGACGGTGAAACACTGCATCGACGTCACCAAGCGTCTGAACGGCGAGAACTACGTGCTGTGGGGCGGCCGCGAGGGCTATGAGACACTGCTCAACACCGACCTTGGGCGCGAGCAGGAACAGGCCGGCCGTTTCCTCAACCTGGTCGTCGACTACAAGCACAGGATCGGCTTCGAAGGCACCATCCTGATCGAGCCGAAGCCGCAGGAGCCGACCAAGCACCAGTACGATTACGACGTCGCCACCGTCTATGGCTTCCTCAAGCGTTTCGGACTCGAGAACGAGGTCAAGCTCAACATCGAGCAGGGCCACGCCATCCTGGCCGGCCATTCGTTCGAGCATGAACTGGCGCTGGCCAATGCGTTGGGCATCTTCGGCTCGATCGACATGAACCGCAACGACTACCAGTCGGGCTGGGACACCGACCAGTTCCCCAACAATGTGCCGGAGATGGCTCTCGCCTACTACCAGGTGCTGCAGGCCGGCGGCTTCAAGACCGGCGGCACCAATTTCGACGCCAAGCTCAGGCGCCAGTCGCTCGATCCGCAGGATCTGCTGATCGGCCATATCGGCGGCATGGACTGCTGCGCTCGCGGCCTCAAGGCGGCAGCGCGCATGGTCGAGGACAAGGCGCTGTCCGCCCCGCTCGCCGAGCGCTATGCCGGCTGGGATGCGGCCGAGGCCAAGGCGATGCTTGCCGGCAAGCGCACGCTTGAGGAAATCGCTGCGCGCGTCGTCAAGGAGAAGATCGAGCCGCAGCCCCGATCCGGCCGCCAGGAACTGCTCGAGAACATCGTCAACCGGTACGTCTGAGGCGTACCCGGTTCGCGGCCGCATTGTTCGAACGGCCGCGGATAAAGGCGGCTTTCCGCGGGGCTGAAACCAACAAGGTTTGCCCCGTGCGAAACTTCGCCCTGCTTGCTGACCGGGCCTGGCATTTGCCTTAGTCATGATCGAGGCCTCTCAGGTAGGCGCAGAACATGTCGGCCATGGCGTCGGCGTAGGCTTCAATCTCCTTGGCGGTTCGAGGCGCCTCCGAGAACTGCTTTCCCACCGTGCTCAGCGTCGTCATGACTAGGTCGCCGGCTACTTCGCGAGTCGCTTGTGCGGCGTTGGGCAACGCCTCCTGCATGAAGAGCTGGATGGTGCGGTCTCCGGACGCCCTTGCCGCCTGCGCCTCAGGCGCGTCGCGATAAAGCGGTGCGGCGTCGTCGAGCGCCACACGCACCGCGGCCTCGTCACACTCCGAGCGGAGGAAGGCGTGGACCAGGCCGGGCAGCCGGTCAAGCGGCGGTTTCCTGATATCCTCGAGGATGTCGCGCAGCAAACCAGTCGTCTGCCGCCATTCGTCGCTCTGGAGCCGGAACAGGATCGCCGCCTTGTTCGGAAAATACTGATACAGCGATCCGACACTGACACCGGCCTTCTCGGCCACCCGCGCCGTGGTGAAGCGCTGCGCGCCTTCTTTCGCCAAAACCTGAACAGCAGCCTGCAAAATCGCAGCGACGAGCTCTGCCGAGCGGGCCTGCTTGGGCTGTTTTCGCGAGGAAATCCGCGGACTTCGGTGATCGCTCATTGAGAGGCGCGCCAATGCGATTAGTGAATGCGAATGATTAGTCGTATTTTGAATGGCGCACAAGGACGCATTCAATTTTGACTGGAGACCGATATGACCACACTGACGACAAAGCCGCTCGCACCCCTGCTGGACCGCCTGTTCGAGGAAGCCGCTGCGGCAACGAGCCCTGCAGTGGCGGAACTCTCCGCCGAGGAGCGGATGCGCCTGGTTCGAAGCAAGACCGAATACGTCGAGCTCTATGGGCGGCTAAAGGATCTCTGGCTTCCCGTTTCGCGAGAGACCGGCACGCTGCTCTACATGCTGGCACGAGGCAGCGGCGCACGGACGATTGTCGAATTTGGAACCTCGTTCGGCATTTCGACCCTGCACCTTGCCGCAGCCTTGCGGGACAATGGCGGCGGCCGCCTGATCACGAGCGAGTTCGAGCCGTCCAAGGTGGCGCGTGCGAGGCGTAATCTGACAGCAGGCGGTCTCATTGACATGGTGGAAATCTGCGAAGGTGACGCGCTGCAAACATTAAGCGTCGATCTTCCCGAAACGGTCGACCTGCTTCTGCTCGACGGCGCCAAAGCGCTCTATCCCGAGATCTTGAGTCTGGTTGAAAGCCGCCTCAGGCCGGGCGCCTTCGTCGTTGCCGACAACGCCGATCTTTGCCCCGAATACCTCGAGCGGGTGCGCTCGACCGGGAGTGGCTACATGTCCACGCCGTTCGGCGAGGATGTTGAACTGTCGATGCGGCTTGGCTGAAGCACTGCCTGACCTGCCGGAACGATCGTGCCCAAGATGCGCGGCGGCGGACAAAACTTTGCCCGGCATCGCCCATCAATCGCCTCGCTCTTGCCTTCAAACAGCCGTCACGAACCTCCTATAGTGTGGTTCGTGGCGGGAACAGAAAGAAGGAGGCGAAACGATATGCAGCACGAACGCGAAATCGACGCCCTGCTCTCATCTGGCGAGGCCGGATCGATCATCGACCGGCTGATGGCGCTGCCGCACCCGAAGCAAGGTGCGCTGAGTGCAAACGAATGGGATCGCGCGGTCGCCAGCCGCTTCGAGACCCATCTTGCGAGACAGATGCGCTCGCAGATCGACGGCAACAGCGACCGCCAGGACGCTGCCTGATCCACCCTACCTCTGGCGCAGCCTGACCGGCGCTTCGCCGAACGCTCTTGAAAACGCTCTGGAAAATGCCGCGGCGGACGAAAACCCCGTTCGCCCGGCAATGTCCGCCATGGCGATGCGCGTATCGACCACCAGCCGGCGCGCGGCGCCGAGGCGCAGCCTGAGGTAGTAAGCGCCGGGTGTTTCGCCGATCGACTTGCGAAAGATGCTTTCCAGCGTCCGTGCCGTCACCCCGGCGCGCTTTGCCACCGCGGTGATGGTCAGCGGCTGGTCGACATGCGCTTCCATCAGCCGGATGGCTTGCGCCAGCCTGGGATCGTAGCCGTCAAGACGGCCGAGTGAGACCAGCGGCTGCGCGTCGGTCGCGGCGCGCGCCTGGTCGTAGATGAAGACGCTCGCGACATCGAGCGCGACGGCCATACCGAGCCGCGTGCGAATCAGATGCAGCATCAGGTCGAAGGTCGGCGAGGCGCCGCCTGTGGTGAACACCGGGCCATCGATGACGTAGCGGTCGGGGCGCACGTCGACGCCGGGAAAGGCCGAAGAGAAATCCTCCATGTCCTCCCAGTGGGTGGTGGCGCTGCGCCCTTCCAGCAAGCCCGCGCGCGCCACCAGCCACGTACCCGCCTCGACGCCGCCGCAGGCACGTGCCGTGCGCGCCGCCCGCCGCAGTCCGGACAGCAGGGCCGATGTGGCGTAGTTTTGCGTGCCGAAACCGGCGACGACGACCAGCATGTCGGTTGCGTCAGCCGCATCGAAGCGGCCGCTGACCGCCACCGGCAGGCCGCATGTGGTGACCGGCGCTTCGCCTGTCACCGAGACCAGCTTGAAATCGAACAGCGTCTCACCGGCAATACGGTTGGCGGCGCGCAACGGATCGACGGCGGAGGCGACGCACATGATCGACGAGCCGGAGAATACCAGCAGCGTTACCTTGAGCGGCAAACGCTCAGCCCGAAAGATCGTCGGTTTTTCGTTTTTCGTCACACGATCTTCGTAAAACGCAAAACAGTTTCCGGCAAGTCAGGCATTCTTGCCCTACGTTCTATTGGGAGAGAGTCCGATGCCGCTTGCGATGAACCGTGAGGTCTTCATTACCTGTGCCGTAACCGGGTCCGGCAGTTCGCAGGACCGCAGCCCGCATCTGCCGCGTTCGCCCAAGCAGATCGCCGATTCGGCCATCGAGGCAGCAAAGGTAGGGGCTGCGATCGTCCACTGCCATGTGCGCGATCCCGAGACCGGCAAGCCTAGGCGCGACGTGCATCTCTATCGCGAAGTAACCGAGCGCATCCGCGCGGCGGACGTCGATGTCGTTTTGAACCTGACCGCCGGCATGGGCGGCGACATGGTGTTCGGCCCGCCGGAAAAGCCGCTGCCGCTGAACGAAAAAGGCACGGATATGGGCGGTGCCAGCAACCGCATGGAGCATGTGCGCCAGTGCCTGCCGGAAATCTGCACGCTCGACTGCGGCACCATGAATTTCGCCGAGGCCGACTATGTCATGACCAACACGCCCGGCATGCTGCGCGCCATGGGCGGCATGATGACGGCGCTCGGCGTCAAGCCGGAGATCGAGGCCTTCGACACCGGGCATCTGTGGTTCGCCAAGCAATTGGTCGAGGAAGAAGTGCTGAAGCCGGACGCGCTGGTGCAATTGTGCATGGGCGTGCCGTGGGGAGCGCCGGACGACCTCAACACTTTCATGGCGATGGTCAACAATGTGCCGCCAACCTGGAACTGGTCGGCCTTTGCCATCGGCCGCAACCAGATGGCCTATGTCGCGGCCGCGGTGCTAGCCGGCGGCAATGTCCGCGTCGGGTTGGAGGATAATCTCTGGCTCGACAAGGGCGTGCTGGCGACCAATGCTCAGCTAGTCGAGCGGGCGGTCAGCATCGTGTCGAATATGGGCGCCAGGGTCATCGGCCCGGACGAAGTCCGCAAGAAGCTGAACCTGACGAAGCACGCACCGCTTTGAACAGGGAATCGGTTGGGAGGAGCCGCCGATGAAGACCGTGAAATTCACCGCCATGAAGGACGGCGACCGCGAGGATTACGCCTTCCTCACCGAGCACGAGATCGACTATGCGGCAAAGACCGGCGAGCGGTTGCTCGACGCGCTGGTCCAGCTCGACGAAGGGCTGTCGGGCTACAAGATCACCCGGCTCGGCCATTCGCTGCAGGCGGCAACACGGGCATGGCGCGACGGCGCCGACACCGACTGGATTGCCTGCGCGCTGCTGCACGATATCGGCGACATCTATGCACCCTATAATCACGACGAGTATGGGGCGTCGATCCTGAAGCCTTTTGTGCGCGAGCAATGCACCTGGGTGGTGGAGAAGCACGGCGACTTCCAGCGTCTCTATTACGCCCATCACCTCGGCGGCAATCCGCACGCCCGCGACCGTTTCGCCGGGCACATCTACTTCGACGATTGCGATGAGTTTTGCGAACGCTGGGACCAGTCGAGCTTCGATCCCGACTACGAGACATTGCCGATCGATTTCTTCCGGCCCTTCGTGCTCGAAGTGTTCGCGCGCAAGGCCTATGACGCGTCCGTGATCCGTGCCGGCGAGCGTGTCGCCCTCACCGACCCCGCAACAGCCAGCACAAGAACCGGAGCCTCCGCATGAGCATCATCAACAAGGCGGCCGCCATCGGCGGCGGCGTCATCGGCGCCGGCTGGGTGGCGCGGCTGCTGCTCAACGGCATCGAGGTATCGATCTTCGATCCCGACCCCGAGGCGTCACGCAAGGTCGGCGAGGTGATGAAGGGAGCGCGACGCGCCTACAAGCAGATGCTGCCCGGCGGCCTGCCGAAAGAGGGCAAGCTCACCTTCGCCAAGACGATCGCCGAGGCGGTGGCCGATGCCGACTTCATCCAGGAAAGCGTGCCGGAGCGGCTCGACCTCAAGCACCGCGTGCTGGCCGAGATCGACCTCTATGCGCCGGCCAACTCCATTGTCGGCTCCTCCACTTCCGGCATCAAGCCGACCGACATGCAGGTGGCGATGAAGAAGCACCCGGAACGGTTGGTCGTCGGCCATCCGTTCAACCCCGTCTATCTCCTGCCGCTGGTCGAAATCGTCGGCGGCGAACAGACCTTTCCCGAGGCGATCGAAGTCGCCAAGGAGATGTATGCCTCGATCGGCATGAAACCGGTGGTGATCCGCAAGGAGATCGAGGCCTTCGTCGGCGACCGCCTGCTCGAAGCGGCCTGGCGCGAGGCGCTGTGGCTGGTCAAGGACGGAATCTGCACGGTCGAGGAGCTTGACGACATCATGCGCTATGGCTTCGGCCTGCGCTGGGCCCAGATGGGCATGTTCCAGGTCTATCGCGTCGCCGGCGGCGAGGCCGGCATGCGCCACTTCATGGCGCAGTTCGGCCCGTGCCTGAAATGGCCGTGGACCAAGCTGATGGATGTGCCGGAGTTCAACGACGAGCTGGTCGAGCTGATCGCGACCCAGTCGGACGACCAGGCGCACGGTCTGTCGATCCGCGAGCTCGAAAAGATCCGCGACGACAATCTGGTCGCCATCATGGAGGCACTGTCGAAGCAGAACAAAGGCAAAGGCTGGGGTGCCGGCGCCCTGCATAAGGACTACACCAGGCAGCTGGCCAAACTTGCGGCGAAGAAGCCCGTTGCCTCCAAGGCGGCCGAAAAGGCCAAGGCTGAAAAGCCGAAGAAAAAGAAGAAAGGCTGAGACCATGGATTTTGGTCTTTCGGAGGAGCAGAAGCTCATCGTCGAGACGACGCGGGCATTCGTCGAGAACGAGCTTTACCCGCATGAGCGCGAGGTCGAGCGTACCGGCGTGCTGCGCCGCGAGCTGATCGAGGAGATCAAGGCCAAGGCGATCGAAGCCGGCCTCTATGCCGCCAACATGCCGGCCGATGTCGGCGGCGCCGGGCTCGATACGGTGACCTGGCTCCTTTACGAGAAGGAGCTCGGCCGCGCCAACTACGCGCTGCATTGGACTTGCGTTGCGCGGCCTTCGAACATCCTTCTCGCCGGCACGCCGGAGCAGCGCGAAAAATATCTGTTTCCCTGCATTCGCGGCGAGAAGTGGGATTGCCTGGCAATGACCGAGCCAGGCGCCGGTTCCGATTTGCGCGGCATGAAGGCAACCGCCGTGCAAGACGGCGACGACTGGGTGCTGAACGGCACCAAGCATTTCATAAGCCACGCCGACATTGCCGATTTCGCCATCGTCTTCATGGCCTCGGGGGAGGAAGAATCTTCGCGTGGCAAACGCAAGAAGATCACCGCCTTCTTCGTCGACAAGGGCACCAAGGGTTTCAGCGTGCGCGACGGCTACCGCAACGTCTCGCATCGTGGCTATACCAATGCCATCCTCGAATTCGACGATTGCCGGTTGCCGGCCACTCAGGTTCTGGGCGAGGTCCACAAGGGCTTCGATGTTGCCAATTCATGGCTCGGCGCAACGCGCCTGCAGGTCGGCGCCACCTGCCTCGGCCGCGCCGAGCGGGCGCTTGGCCACGCCATCGAATACGCCGCGCAGCGCCAGCAGTTCGGCCAGCCGATCGGCAAGTTCCAGGGCGTGTCGTTCAAGCTCGCCGACATGGCGACCGAGCTGAAGGCCGCCGACCTGATGGTGTTCGAAGCCGGCTGGAAGTACGATCAGGGCACCGTCACCGACCAGGACATGGCCATGGCCAAGCTGAAGGCCACCGAAATGCTTGCCTTCGTCGCCGACGAGGCGATCCAGATCCATGGCGGCATGGGGCTGATGGACGATTTGCCGCTGGAACGCATCTGGCGCGACGCCCGCGTCGAGCGCATCTGGGAGGGCACCTCGGAAATCCAGCGCCACATCATCTCGCGGGCGCTGCTGCGCCCGTTGGGGGGCTGAACTATGCACAAACTTGAGCGCCTTTTGCGCCCGCGGACAATCGCCGTCTTCGGTGGCGCGCAGGCCGCCGCCGTCGTCGCGCAGTCGATCAAGATGGGCTTTGCCGGCGAGATCTGGCCGGTGCATCCGACCAAGGCCGAGGTCGCCGGCCGCAAGGCCTATCGCTCGGTGGCCGAATTGCCCGGTGCGCCGGATGCCGCTTTCATCGGCGTCAACCGGCATTTGACCATCGAAGTGGTCAAGGCGCTGGCCGAGCGCGGCGCCGGCGGTGCGGTCTGCTTCGCCGCCGGCTTCCTCGAAACCGAGGCCTATGACGAGGACGGCGAGCGGCTGCAGGCCGAGCTGGTCGCGGCGGCGGGCCAAATGCCGATCATCGGGCCGAACTGCTACGGGCTGATTAATTATGCCGACGGCGCGCTTTTGTGGCCCGACCAGCATGGCGGCATCAGGCTGCCAGAAGGCGGTCACGGCGTCGCCATCATCACCCAGTCGTCGAACATCGCCATCAACATGACGATGCAGAAACGCGGCCTGCCGATCGCCTTTCTGATGACCGCCGGCAACCAGGCGCAGACCGGGCTTTCGGAAATGGCGCTCGGCCTGATCGAGGACGACCGCGTCACCGCGCTCGGCCTGCATATCGAGGCCTTCGATTCGGTAGCCGGCTTCGAAAGGCTGGCGGCGCGGGCGCGCGAACTGAAGAAGCCTGTCATCGCCATGAAGGTTGGCCGCTCCGAGCAGGCGCGGCAGGCGACCGTTTCCCATACCGCGTCGCTGGCCGGCTCGGACGCGGCGTCCGGCGCCTTTCTGAAGCGGCTCGGCATCGCCCGCATCGATTCCATCCCGGCCTTCATCGAAGCGCTGAAGCTGCTGCACGTCACCGGTCCCCTGCCCGGCTACCGGCTGTCGTCGATGAGCTGTTCGGGCGGTGAGGCGTCGGTGATGGCCGACAGCGCCGAAGGCCGCTGGGTGATGTTTCCGCCATTCACCGCCGAGCACCGCGCGCATGTCAAATCGACGCTCGGGCCGCTGGTCGCAGTGGCCAACCCGCTCGACTATCACACCTTCATCTGGAACAACGAGCCGGCGATGACCGCCACCTTTACCGCCATGGTGTCGGGCGGCTTCGACCTCAACATGCTGGTGCTCGATTTCCCGCGCCCCGACCGCTGTTCGGACACCGACTGGTGGGCGACGCTGCGCGCCTTCGAAGCGGCACTGAAGACCAATAGCGCGCAAGGCGCGATCGTCTCCTCGCTGCCGGAGAACCTGCCCGAGGAATACACGGCCGGCCTGATGGCGCGGGGCATGGTGCCGCTGTTCGGCATCTCCGAAGCCATGGACGCCGCCCAGGCGGCGGCCTTCATCGGCTGGGCCTGGCGCGAGCCGCAGGCGCAGCCGATCGACACCTCGGCGGCCGGCGCGCCGGCCGGCGACCATGTCACGCCGGACGAGGCGGAGGCGAAAGCGCGGCTCATCGAGGCCGGGCTTTCCGTGCCGAAGGGCGAGCGCGCCGGCAATGCGGTCGAAGCTGTCATCTCCTCGATGGCGCTCGGCTTCCCGGTGGCGCTGAAGGCCCTTGGCGTCATCCACAAATCCGAGCTCGATGCGGTCCGGCTCAACCTCAGGGATGCCGAATCCGTCAGCACCGCCGCCCATGATCTCGGCCCGCTCGGCACCGGCCTTTATGTCGAGCGCATGGTGCGCGACGGCGTCGCCGAGCTGCTGGTCGGCTTCACCCGCGACCCGATGTTCGGCGCGGTGATGACGCTCGGCACCGGCGGCGTGCTGGTCGAGCTGTTGCGCGACAGCGTCACGCTGATGCTGCCGGCGACCCGCGACGATATTGAGGCCGCTTTGCGCGGGCTGAAATTGTTCCCGCTGCTCGACGGTTATCGCGGTCGGCCGAAGGCCGATGTCGCGGCGGCAATCGATGCGATATCGGGCATTGCCGCTTTCGTGCAGCAAAACGCGGGCGAAATCGAGGAGCTCGACATCAATCCGCTGATCGTCTGCACCGAGGGCAAGGGCGCCTGGATCGCCGATGCGCTGCTGGTGCTTGGAGACAAGAAGAATGGCTGAAATCATCACCACCCGCCGCGAGGGCACGATCCTCGAAGTGACGCTCGACCGGCCTAAGGCCAACGCCATCGACCTGAAGACGTCGCGGCTGATGGGCGAGACGTTCAAGACGTTCCGCGACGATCCCGACCTGCGCGTCGCTATCGTCAAGACCGCCGGCGACAAGTTCTTCTGCGCCGGCTGGGACCTGAAGGCCGCGGCCGGTGGCGACGCGGTCGACGGCGACTATGGCGTCGGCGGCTTCGGCGGCTTGCAGGAACTGCGCGATCTCAACAAGCCGGTGATCGCCTGCGTCAACGGCATGGCTGTCGGCGGCGGCTTCGAGCTGGCGCTGTCCTGCGACCTCATCTATGCGTCGGATCACTCCTCCTTCGCCCTGCCCGAAATCCGCGCCGGCACGCTAGCCGATGCGGCGACGATCAAGCTGCCGAAGCGCATCCCCTATCATGTCGCCATGGACCTTTTGCTCACCGGCCGCTGGATGGACGTCGCCGAGGCGCATCGCTGGGGCCTGGTCAACGAGGTGCTGCCCAAGGACAGGCTGGAGGACCGCGTCTGGGAGATCGCCCGGCTGCTCGCCAGCGGCCCGCCGCTGGTCTTCGCCGCGATCAAGGAAACGGCGCGGGTCGCAGAATCGCTGACCTTCCAGGACGCCATGAACCGGGTGACGCGCCGGCAACTGCCGACGGTTGACGCACTCTACGGCTCGGAGGACAATCTCGAGGGTTTTCGCGCCTTTGCCGAAAAACGCGATCCGGTGTGGAAGGGGAAATGACACTGCCGAGATGATGGCGTTCCGTCGCACCCCCCTCTGGCCTGCCGGCCATCTCCCCCGCAAGGGGGGAGATTGGATGTCGCCCTCGCTTTCGCCAATCGCCGATGTTGCAAGACGTACGCCGTCGGCAAAGCTACCAATCTCCCCCCTTGCGGGGGAGATGTCCGGCAGGACAGAGGGGGGTGTCCAGGCTCAACCTTGGCAGCCCATTCAGCGCCCATGACCGACTACAAAACCCTCATTGACGCCGAGACCTGGGCTTTCATCGAGCGGACCAACTCCTATTATCCGCCCGATACGATCGACTACACCATCGCCGAGCAGCGCGAGATCTATAACCGGATGTGCCGCGAGTTCTTTGCCGGCTATCCCCAAGGCGTCACGGCGGAAACCACCGCCATTGCCACGCCATGGCATCGGGTTCCAATTCGCATCTACCGCGCCCCGGCGCCGGAAACGGCGGCGATGGTGCTTTATTTCCATGGCGGCGGTTTTATGCTCGGCGGGCTCGACAGCCATGACGACCTCTGCGCCGAGCTTTGCAGCCGCACTGGCTACGAAGTGGTTTCGGTCGACTACCGGCTGGCGCCGGAACACCTTCATCCGGCCGCCTTCGACGATGCCATCTGCGCCTTCGAATGGGCGTCGACCACTTACGAACGGCCTATCCTGCTGTGCGGCGACAGTGCCGGCGGTAATCTCACCGCGTCCGTCAGCCACGCGACGCGCGGCCATGCGCGCAAGCCGATCGGCCAGATGCTGGTCTATCCCGGCCTTGGCGGCGACAGCTCCACAGGCTCCTACGTCACCCACGCGGAAGCGCCGATGCTTAACGTGCGCGACCTCGTTTTCTACAAGGACATCAGGACCGGTGGCGAGGACCGGACCGGCGATCTCACCTTGTCGCCGCTCGCCGACGCCGACTTTGCCAATCTGCCACCTGCCGTCGTGATCACCGCCGAATGCGACCCGCTGTCGTCGGACGGCGAAGCCTATCGCGACTGCATCGTTGCTGCAGGCGGGCGGGCCTGGTGGTTCGAGGAGCCGGGACTGGTGCATGGCTATTTGCGCGCCAGACACACTGTCGGCCGCGCCCGCTCGAGCTTTACCCGGATTGTCGATGCGGTAGCGGTTTTGGGAAGGGGCGAGTGGATCTGGTGAGGGATGCCTTCCCGACCAGAACGGGCCTTTGTCGGCCGGTACAGCTCTATTTGCGGCGGCGTCGCCGGCCGGAAACCTGCTTCAGCCAAGGTCCTAAATGAAAGCCGCTCATCAGCAGGTACATCGGGACCATGCCGCCCAGCGGTGACACCTCTTGCCCGGTCGAGCACATCATATCCGGCGCGCCGCCGAGAAGCGTCAGCAGCGCCATGGTTGCGAAGGTCGGCGCGGCCGCAAAGGACAGCCAATCGGCTACGCCATGGCCGGCCGGGCTCGGATCGCCGGCGGATCCGCCTGCATGAATCTCGCTCATGTCCGTCGTCCCTGGTAGTGAGCGGGATGCGGTCGAATTGAACCGTGCATCCCGCTCCTCCGTTTGTCCTAGCCGTATTTCCGCGACGCTAAAGACGTTCTATTCAGTGCGGTTCCGGAACGCCGCCTCTCCGGCGTCCGACACCTCGACCCACTTTTTGTCGGGAACGGCTTCGGCGCCGTAATTGTCGTGCCAGTTCCACCACTTGTACGTCGGCGTCTGCGGATAGCCCTCGGGCGAATCTTCCCAAACCTCCTGCCGGCCGAGCGGCGACAGGTCGAGATAGCTCCATACGGTCCCCATCGCCTCGTCGCCGCGGTTGTTGATGAAGTAGGTGCGGAACACGCGATCATCGTCGCGGATGAACACGTTATGGCCGTGCCACTCGTCAACGCCGAAGTCGGCATCGAAGCTGTCGGTGATGGTGTACCAGGGCATCTTCCAGTCCATCCGCGCCTTCAGCCGCGCAATGTCGGCCTGCGGTGCGCGCGAGGCGTAGGCAAGCGTGGTGTCGCGGGCGTTCAGATGGGCGAGGTTGCCAACCTGGTCCGCCCCCAGCGAGCAGCCGCGGCAAGCGTGATCGGGCCAGCCGAATACGCCGGGCTCGAAGAAGGCGCGGTAGACGATCAGCTGACGGCGGTCCTCGAACAGGTCGAGCAGGCTCACCTTTCCGTCGGGCCCTTCGAACGTATAGGTCTTCTCCACCGCCATCCACGGCATCCGCCGGCGCTCGGCGGCCAAGGCGTCGCGAGCCCGGGTCACGGCCTTCTCCTTCACGAGCAGCTGCTGGCGCGCGGCTTCCCACGCGTCGGGCGAAACGACCGGTGGTGTCTTCATCGCGAGCCGCGTCGTCTGCTCGCCTGTGCCATTCTGATGTGCCGTCATTGTGCATCTCCCTTGCTGGTTTGTCGCCGCATCGGCGCGACGTCTTGCTTGGTCGTGAGATAGGATAGGGGCGATAGCGGATTGGCGAGAGTGACAAGTGTGACGCGATTCCGACGGGTTCGCTGATCACGGCCAATTTCGCCGCCCGCGACGCCCTGCGCTCATTCCCGCCCGGACTGCTGAATGGGCCGAGCGCCGGCCAGATAGCGGTCATTGTCAAACGGTTCGGCCTGGTTGCTATCCGGGCTCCACAGCTGCCGGTGGGTTCGTGTGAGATCGCCGAGGTAGACATGCAGCGCACCTGATCGCGCGCTGCCGGTATTCGCAACCGCATGCACGGTATTTGACGCCATGTGCACCACGGCAGGCGCTGCGATGTCCTGCCTTTCGGGAACATCGAGTTCGCTGCCGGCAACGGGATAGATGAAGTTCGTCTCGCTTCCCTTGTAGATGCCGATCAAGGCATCCATCAGGTGGTTGTGGGGCGGGTACTGCAGGCCGGGCGACAGCGTGATGTGATAGATCGTCAGGTTCGGGCTCGCATGCAGAAGAACCTCGTCGTCTTCTTCTTCGTGAGCGAGTGTTCCCGATGCGTGAAAACGGTTGGTGTAGTCGCCCAGGACCGTCCTTACCGCTTCGAGGGGATCTGGCCCCTTCGCGGCATTGACGATATCGTCGGCAACGGCGTAGAGAGGCGAGTTGGCGGGCAAAGGCATATCAGTTATCCTCCCTGAGATGATCAGATTATCAATCTGAGATGCTCAGGCTAGCGAATGCCGATGCCAGCGTCAACGGGACAGCCAGACGGACAGAATATGAAAACGACGAAGTTGACCGCCGAACCGGCAAGGCCGGCCACGGTCGAGGCGACAGCACTGTCAGCCGCCGACGTCCTTCGCAGGGAACAGGCATATGAGCAGCTGAGGAACGACATCATTGCCTGCGTGCTGCGCCCCGGTGAAGCGCTGACCGAGAAACAGATCGGCGATCGATACCAGATCAAAAAGGCGACCATCCGCGCGGCGTTGGCCCGCCTGATGCAGGAAGGTCTGGTCAGGAGCGAGCCGCGCCGTGGCTACGTCGTTGCGACGCTCAGCCTGCGGGACGTCAACGAGATCTTCGATGTCCGCGGCTTGATCGAGCCGGAAGTGTTCAGGGTGGCAGCATCGAACATGACCGAGCGCGGGCTCGAGGACATCGGGCTGGCAGCGAAAAAGGTGCTGAAACCGGAGACGCTGCGCAGCCACGTCGCCTTCCTTGCGGCCGATCGTGCCTTTCGTCTGGCCTTTGCGGAGCTCTCGGGAAATCTACGGCTGGCGCATCTGCTGGACCAGATACTCGACCAGTCGGCGCGGGTTCTCCACCTCGGGTTCAAGTCGCGCGATTTCACCCAGTTGATCATCGCCCAGCAAAAGGAACTGGTTCTTGCCTGCGAAGCAGGCGACGTTTCCGGCATCGTCAAACTTGCCCGTTCGCAGTGCCTGTTTCTCAAAAAGCAGGTGCTCGAGGCTTTGCTTGCCGGCTCCAAGCTTCAGGACGTCAATTTGCAGCCCTTCGCCTAAAGCGCGTTGCGGTCGACTTTGTTTCACCCCACCGCTCGCGCCGCTGCCCGTCCGGCACTGCGGCCGGAAAAGATGCAGCCGCCGAGAAACGTACCTTCGAGCGCTGCATAGCCGTGCATGCCGCCGCCGCCGAAACCGGCGGCTTCGCCCGCCGCGTACAACCCCTCGACCGGTTGGCCGCCGGGGCCCAGCACGCGGCTGTCGAGGTCCGTCTCAAGCCCGCCGAGCGTCTTGCGGGTCAGGATGCTGAGCCTGACGGCGATCAACGGGCCATTGGCGGGGTCGAGCAGCTTGTGCGGCCTTGCGGTGCGGATCAGCCGGTCGCCGAGATAGGCTCGCGCGCCGCGCAGCTCAGTAATCTGCATGTCCTTGGAGAACGGATTGTCGAGCTGCCGGTCGCGGGCGCGGATTTCGCGCTCGACTTGGCGCAATTCGAGCAGCGGCTCGCCGCCGGCCATTGCGTTCATGCGGGCGACCAGCGCCGGCAGTTCGGGCTCGACGATGAAATCCTCGCCCTTCTCCATGAACGCCTTGACCGGCCCGGGCACGCCGCTGGTGGCACGGCCAAGCACCTGGCGCCAGCTCTTCCCCGTCAAATCCGGGTTCTGCTCGGAGCCCGACAGCGCGAACTCCTTCCGGATGATCTTTTTGGTCAGGATGAACCAGGAATGATCGAAGCCGGTGCTCATGATGTGGCTGAGCGTGGCCAACGTGTCGAAGCCGGGATAAAGCGGCACCGGCAGGCGCTTGCCGCGCGCATCGAGCCACAGCGATGACGGGCCGGGCAGGATGCGGATCGCATGATCGGTCCAGATCGGTGCCCAGTTCCTGACGCCCTCGACATAGTGCCACATGCGGTCGCGGTTGATGAGCCTGCCGCCGGCAGCCTCGGCGATCGCCAGCATGCGGCCGTCGACATGGTCGGGAACGCCGGTGATCATGCGTTTCGGCGGCGCACCCAGCCGCTGCGGCCAATTCTCCCGGACCAGCTGGTGATCGGCGCCGATGCCGCCGGAGGCGACGATGACGGCCTGCGCCTTCAGCTCGAAATCGCCGGTGATCTCGCGCGAGCTCTTGCGGCCGCGCTCGGAATCGCTCGCCGCCAATAGGTCGCCGCGCACGCCGTCGACGACGCCGCCCGTCCGGGTCAATTCGTTGACCCGGTGACGGAATTTGAACCGGATCAATCCGCGCTTCTCGGCCTCGCGCACGCGCTGCACGAACGGCTCGAGGACGCCGGGGCCGGTGCCCCAGGTGACATGGAAGCGCGGAACCGAATTGCCGTGGCCGACGGCATTGCCGCCGCCGCGTTCGGCCCAGCCGACTACCGGAAAGAATTTAAGGCCGCGCTGCATGAGCCAGGAGCGCTTCTCGCCGGCGGCGAAGCCGACATAGGCCTCGGCCCAGCGGCGCGGCCAGAGATCTTCCGTGCGATCGAAGGCTGCGGTGCCCAGCCAGTCCTCGAGCGCCAGCTCATACGAATCGCGGATGCGCATACGCCGCTGTTCGGGCGAATCGACGAGGAAGATGCCGCCGAGCGACCAGAATGCCTGACCGCCAAGCGACTGTTCCGGCTCCTGCTCGACGATGATGGTCTTCTTGCCGGCCGCAGTCAGTTCGGCCGCCGCGACAAGGCCGGCAATGCCGGCGCCGACAATGATCACATCCGCGTCGTCGGGCATCTATTTGACCATGATCTCGTCCAAAAACCGGTCCCCCACTTTTTGGGATCATGGCCGGCCTAGACTGCCTCCCAGCCTTCCTTCTCGCCGGCGCGGAAGATGGCATCGATGATCTTCTGGTTGAGCACCGATTCTTCCAGGGTGAAGACGCGATCCTTGCCGCCCTGCGCCGCCCGTGCGAAGGCCTCGACCTCGAGCCGGTACTGTTGCGTGCCGGGAAAGCGGAACACCTGCGCCCCGCTGTGGTTCTGGTTGTGCAGCTCGACGCGGTGATGGTCGTAGAGCCCGGCGTTGAACGGCGAGAACACCTCGATGAAGCCCTTCTCGCCGTGGAAGACCATCACCTGGCGTGCCGCCATCTGCGTCGACAGGTAGAAGGACAGCTCGAAATCGCCGAAATCGGCACGGATCGAGGAATAGATGTCGGTGCCGAATGTCTTGTCGCGCTCGATCGTCGCCTGGACGCGCAGCGGCTCCTTGCCTGTCGAAAAGCGCGTCGACACCGTCGGGTAGACACCGATGTCGGGCAGCGCGCCGCCGCCGAGATCGAGCTTGTTGCGCATGTTGTTGGGGTCGACATTGTAATAGGAGAACGCGCCCTGGACATGGCGCAGCCGGCCGATGGCGCCGTTGGCGATCAGCTCGCGCACCTTGATCCATTGCGGATGATAGACGACCATGAAGGCTTCGCAGACCAGCACCTTCCTGGCATCGCGCAGCTTGATCAGCGGCGGAATGTCCCTGGCATCGAGCGCCAGTGGCTTTTCGACCAGAACATGCTTGCCGGCCTCGATCGCCTTGGCCGTCCATTCGACATGCTGCGAGGTCGGCAGCGGAATGTAGACGCCGTCGATGTCGCTGGAGGCGAGCAGTTCCTCATAGGAGCCGAAAGCGTGGCGCGCACCGAAGCGTTCGCCCAGCGCCCGGGCTTTCGACAGATCACGGCTGGCAATCGCCGACAGCACGCCGTTCTCCGCCTCGCCGATTGCCGGCAAAAGCTGCTCGCGGCCGATCTTGGCCGTCGACAAAACACCCCATCGGAACATCAGATTTCTCCTCTCGATTGCAGGCCTGGAGGTTTGCCCTAATTCAGGAGAAAAGCCAATGCGGGAGCGTGGCGGCGAACAGGGCGATCGTCTGCGGCTTGTCGGATGTCGGCGCTGCCCTCGCGGAACCTGAGTTCCGCAAAGACTATCCCCTTCTACCCGTCAGCGTCATGTCGAAGTCGACGACGTTGGAATAGATCGGCGTGCCGACATCCATGCCGTAGCGTGACCGCAGCACCTTGCCGGTGACGTGGAATTTTATCGTGCCCGCCTTGAGGCCGCCAAGCTCGGCCGTGAACTTTTCCTGAAACGTCTTGCCGCGCGCCGTCAGCCGGCCGGTGACAAGGGCCGACGTGTCGCCGGTGCGTTTGACGCTGGTCGAACGGAACTGGATCTCCGGATTGTTGGCTGCGTCGAAAACCGCGTCCGAGCGAAGAAAGGCGTCGATGCGACTTTGGCCGGTACCGACGCTTTCGGGGAAGATGGTGAAATTGACCTGGGACCGGCCGACATCGCTGTTGTCGATGAGGATACTGCCCTTGAAGCGGGAGAAAGCACCGTCGAGCCCGCCGCCGCCGAGCTTGCCGATCGAGAAGTGGATGCTGGAACTCCCCGGGCTGATGGTGTAGCTGCCGGCCGCGTCGCCGAGGGCAACGGCGGCGAAAACAGGCATGGCAAAACAAGCGGCGGCGGCCGCAAATCCGAAGATGCGCGCGTACATGGAAATGGTCCTCTTGGTAGGCAACGCTTTCTTGCGTCCTCGCCCCATCAACGAATGAGCCGTCCGCTCTATTCCGTGTCGCGATCTGACGAAGCCGTGATCATGCGCGTCAGCACGGTATCCCTCAGCCAGAAATGGTGGCGCAGCGCTGCGGCGAGATGCAAAGCGACAAGTCCGATGCCGGCATAGGCGAGATACCAGTGCGTCGCTGCCCAGAAGCTTTCTGCCGTGTCCGATTCGCCAAGCGGCAGATTGGGCATGACGAACAGATTGAACGGCACGCTCGGGATCTCCAGCACCGAGACCGAGACCAGCGCCCAGCCGGACAGCGGCAGAGCGAGCTGAAACGCATAAAGCGCGAGATGGACCAGCGGCGCCATCCGGCGCTCGAACGGCCCGACCGAGCGCGGCAGCGGCGGGGCCGGTCTGCCTAGGCGCCAGGCGATGCGCAGGATGACCAGCCCAAGCAGCAGAAAGCCGAAGGATTTATGCAGCTGGATCAGCTCGAAGGCGGTGCGCTGGCTGGACAGCCGCACCATGACGAAGCCGAGCACGAACTGGCCGATAAAGAGCGCCGCGATCAGCCAGTGAAGGATGATCGCCGTCCAGCCGTAGCCGGCCGTTTGGTTTTTGGGCAGTGTAGACATGGTCGGTGAACGAATGCCAGGTCTGGTTTCTTCCAGGCCAGAAAGGCGGTTCCACTTGTGTTTGGAGACGAATAATTGCCGGCGCCGGCGCCGCAACGGCCGTGAGATGAGCATTCAGCCTGAAGAGATTGCCCGCCGCTGTTCCGACGGTGCCCCTATGTACTCACCCCGAAGAAATCGACAAAGGCCCTGAGTGCCGGCCGCATCTGGCGGCGGCTGGGGTAATAGACGAAGAAGCCGTCGAAGGGCGGGCACCAGTCCTCCAGCACGCGAACGAGCTTCCCGGTGGCGAGCGCGTCGCGGACATAGTCCTCGAACACGAAGGCGAGCCCGGCGCCGTCAACCGCGGCGTTGGCAATCAGATGGTCCTCGTCGAGGATCAGCGGCCCTTGCACCGCTATCTCGATCTCTTCGCCGTTTTTCTCGAATTCCCAGCGGTAGAGAATGCCGCTGGAGAAGCGGAAACGGATGCAGCGGTGGCCGGCAAGGTCGTGCGGATGGATCGGCCTGGGCCTGGTCTCGAAATAGGATGGCGCGCCGACCACGGCGCCGCGGAGATTCGGCCCGATACGCACCGCGATCATGTCGCGCTGCAGGCTCTCGTCCAGCCGCACGCCGGCGTCGAAGCCGCCTTCGACGACATCGGTGAAGCGGTCCTCGATGACGATCTCCAGCACGATGTCCGGATAGGCCGCGGCAAAGGCGCCGAGTCGAGGCGTCAGCGTCAGATGGGCCGCGGTGCGCGGCACGTTGAGCCTCAGATTGCCGGCCGGCCGGTCGCGCGCCTCGATCGCCGATTCCAGCGCCAGGTCGATCTCCGACAGCGCCGGCCTGAGACGCTCGAGCAGCTGCGCGCCTTCCTCGGTCGGGGCGACGCTGCGCGTGCTGCGCGCCAGAAGACGGACGCCGAGGCGGGCTTCGAGGCTGGAAACGGCATGGCTGACCGCGGATGGCGCGATTGCCAGCTCCTTGGCGGCACCGCGAAAACTGCCGCATTGGGCGACAGTTGCCAGCACAGCGAGCTGTGAAAGATGGGTTCGCTTCATTGATCTATTTCTTGGAACAGCCCGTGCAGATGAGAGCCGATTATCGAACGCAGCGCAAGAGGCTATCTCTGCGGCATCACAACCATCACAACCATCACAACAAGGAGACAGGTGATGCAAACCCGCAAGCTTGGCAATGAACTCGACGTCTACCCGGTCGGCCTCGGCTGCATGGGGATGAGCTTTGCCTATGGCGGCCAGCCGGAGGCAGACGCGATCGCCACGCTGCGCCACGCCGTCGAGATCGGCGTCAATTTCTTCGACACGGCCGAAGTCTATGGCCCCTACGAGAACGAGATCCTGGTCGGCAAGGCGCTGAAGCCGGTGCGTGACAAGGTGACGATCGCAACCAAATTCGGCTTCAAGATCCTCGAAGAAGGCAGCGGCATGGAGCGCATGGCCGGCGTCGACAGCCGCCCCGAACATGTCAAGGCGGTTGCCGAAGCGTCGCTGAAGCGGCTGGATACCGAAGTGATCGACCTCTACTACCAGCACCGCGTCGACCCCAACGTGCCGATCGAGGATACGGTCGGCGCCATGGCCGAGCTGGTGCGCGAGGGCAAGGTGCGGGCGCTCGGCCTGTCGGAGGCGAGTGCGGCGACCATCCGCCGGGCGCATGCGGTGCATCCGATCGCCGCCGTGCAGAGCGAATATTCGCTGTGGACCCGCGATCCGGAAGAAGAAGTGTTTGCCGTCTGCCGCGAGCTCGGCATCGGCTTTGTCCCCTATAGCCCGCTTGGCCGCGGTCTGCTGACCGGCACAATCGCCAAGCCCGATGTTCTCGGCGCCGACGACTGGCGCCGCGGGTTGCCGCGCTTCCAGGCCGACGCCATGGCGGCCAATGCGGCGGTCGTCGCCGTGCTGGAAAAGATGGCCGCCGAGAAGGGCGTGACGCCGGCGCAGCTGGCGCTCGCCTGGGTGCTGCATCAGGGCGACTTCATTGTGCCGATCCCTGGTGCGCGAAAAATCCGCCATCTGGAGCAGAATACGGCGGCAGCCGATATCGTGCTGAGCCAGGCCGAAGTGGCATCTATTGGCGACGCCCTGTCGCCGGAGAAGGTGGTCGGCAAGCGCTACACCGAAGAGCTGTTGGCGTTGGTCAACGGGTGAACGGCACAGTAGTCGAAACGGGGCGTTTCGGCACCCTTTTTGACTAGACCTCGACGCGAGGCACCCCCCTCTGTCCTGCCGGACATCTCCCCCTCAAGGGGGGAGATTGGCAGTTCCAGCGCGCTGCCCGCCCTTCCGGCGCCGGTGATTAGCGAAAGCAGAGGCGACATCCGATCTCCCCCCTTGAGGGGGAGATGCCCGGCAGGGCAGAGGGGGGTGCCTCGCGCCGACATTCTACCAGGGCACGACACTGATCTCCGGCCAGTTCTCCCTTGCGCGAGCGCCCTTCGTCTCGTGCGTCTGCCGATTGTCCAGTGCCCGGTTCGGGGTAATGCGAAACGAGAAGATGTCGTCGAGCCCGAACGGCGCCACGAGCGCGAGTTGCCCATCTGTGCCGAATCTAACGCCGACCGCATGGGTTTTCGACGCGAAATAGAAAAGCGCCTCGGCGGACGACGACAGCCTGGGATAGGAACCGCCAAAGCGCGCCTCAAACCACAGATGCACCCGCGCCTGATTGCGCACCTCGACCGGCAGCTTCAGCCCTTCGAAATGCTCCGCCGCACGGCGGATGACTGTGTCCTCGGCTTCATATGACAGATCGCTCTCATCGAAATAAAACAGGTCGACATCCCGGATGCCGTACCCCGACGGGTTTCCGGTCAGATAATTCCAGACGCTGTTGTAGAGCGCGCCGGACACGACCAGCCACTCGGGTAGGCCTAGCTCCCGTGCCCGCTTCAGCGTCTCGCCGACCAGCGGATCGGTTGAGACGATATCGAGAAAGGCTGCACGCTGTTCCTCAAAGGGCAGCCCCGAATAGCGCAAATGGTTCATCGCCCTTTGGAGGGCGATTCGCCATGTGTCCGCAAGCTCAGCCGCGCAGCACACCGCCGGTCTGCTTGCCGACATTCTCGACGATGCGCTTGGCCAGCGCCTCGAAATCCTCGTCGGTCAGCGTCTTTTCGACCGGCTGGATCGACACCTCGATGGCGATCGATTTCTTCGCCGCCCCAAGTGCGGCACCTTCGAAGACGTCGAACACCGAGACGCCGGAAATCAGCTTTCGGTCGGCGGCAAGGGCGGCGCGAACGAGTGTGCCGGCTTCGACCGCCTTGTCGACGACGAAGGCGAAGTCGCGCTTGACCGCCTGGAAGGCGGACAGATCCAGTCTCGGCTTTGTCCGAGTCGGCTTGGCCTTCGGCTCGGGCACCGCATCGATGAATACTTCGAAGCCGCAGAGCGGGCCGGAGACGTCCAGCCCTTCCAGCGTCTTCGGGTGGAATTCGCCGAAGGTGCCGAGCACGACCTTCGGCCCAAGCTTGATCGTGCCGGAGCGGCCGGGATGATACCAGGCCGGGCCGCCGGCCTCGATCTGCAGCCGCTCGACGGGCGCGCCGCAGGCTTCGAGTGCGGCGATCGCATCGGCCTTGGCATCGAACACGCCGACGGCGCCGGCGTTGCCGGCCCAATGGCGGCCGAAGCCCTCGAGCTTGGCGGTGCCGCGCCGCACGCCGGCGGCAACACGTCGCTGCTGGTCGGCGCCGTCGCCCTCGTAAGTGCCCGACACTTCGAACAGCGCGACATCACCGATGCCCTTGTCGGCATTGCGTTGCGCTGCCGCGATCAGCCCCGGCAGCAGCGACGGCCGCATGTCCGACATGTCGGCGGCGATCGGGTTGGCAAGCTTCAGCGCCTGCTGGCCGCCGCCGAACAATTCGGCGTGTTTTGCCGGAATGAACGACCAGGTGACGGCCTCCATCATGCCGCGCACGGCAAGTGCCCGCTTGGCGGCACGGGTGCGGATCTGCAGCACGGTCAGGATCTTGGCGTTGACCGCGTCGTGGCTGCCGAGCGGCTGCGGCGCGATATTGTCGACGCCGTGGATGCGCATGACCTCCTCGACCAGGTCGGCCTTGCCGTCGACATCCGGCCGCCAGGACGGGACTGCCACATTGACGACATCGCCGGCGCCCTCCGGCTTGAAGCCGAGGCGGGCTAGAATGTCGAGGCTCGTCGAGTGCGGCACTTCGATACCGGTCAGCCGCTTCACTTCCGACAATGGGAACGAGACGATCTTCGGCCGATGGCCGGTATAGCCGACGACTTCGGTTTGCGTCGGCGTGCCACCGCAGAAATCGAGCACCAGCTTCGTCGCCAGCTCCAGGCCGGGAACCATCATTTCCGGGTCGACGCCGCGCTCGAACCGATAGCGTGCATCGGTGATGATGCCGAGCGTGCGGCCGGTCCGGGCGGTGGCGATCGGGTCCCAAAGCGCCGACTCGATCAGCACGTCGGTGGTGTTCTCGTCGCAGCCGGAATGCTCGCCGCCCATAATACCGGCGATCGATTCGATGCCGTCCTGGTCGGCGATCACGCACATCTCCGGCGTCAGCGTGTATTCGCGGCCGTCGAGCGCCAGCACCTTTTCGCCGTCTCGCGCCCGGCGCACGGTGAGATTGCCGGTGACCTTCGCAGCGTCAAAAACATGCAGCGGCCGGCCGCGGTCGAAGGTGACGTAATTGGTGATGTCGACGAGCGCGCTGATCGGCCTCAAGCCGATGGCGAGAAGCCGTTGCTGCAGCCATTTCGGCGACGGGCCGTTCTTGACGCCGCGCACCAGGCGCAGCGCAAAGCCGGGACAGAGCTCCGGCGCTTCGATCGTCACCTTTATCGGCGTCTCGCCCTTGCCGGAGATCGGCTCTATCGGCGCGCTCTTCAGCGTGCCGAGCCCGCTCGCCGCCAGATCGCGGGCGATGCCATGGACACTGGTGGCATCCGGCCGGTTCGGCGTAAGATTGATCTCGATCAGCGGGTCGTCGAGATGGGCATAGGCGGCGAAACTGGTGCCGACCGGCGCATCGGCCGGCAGGTCGATGATGCCGTCATGCTCTTCGGACAGCTCGAGCTCGCGCTCGGAGCACATCATGCCGTGGCTTTCAACGCCGCGGATCTTGCCGACGGTCAGCGTCACGTCGATGCCGGGAATATAGGTGCCCGGTGCTGCAAAGG
Source organism: Mesorhizobium sp. M1428 (assembly GCF_040317515.1). Lineage (NCBI taxonomy): Bacteria > Pseudomonadati > Pseudomonadota > Alphaproteobacteria > Hyphomicrobiales > Phyllobacteriaceae > Mesorhizobium > Mesorhizobium sp. M1428. The sequence goes on along the minus strand of NZ_JAMYKT010000004.1, from coordinate 304,955 downwards.
CGCCGATCAGGCCGGCGCGGGCGTTCGGCGCTCCACACACAACCTGCACAGGCGGCTTGCCGTCGCCTGTGTCGACGGTCAGCACGCGCAGCCGGTCGGCGTCGGGATGCTGGACCGCCGTCAGCACCTTGGCGATGACGAAGGGGGCCAGGCTCGCCCGGTCGTCGACATGCTCGACCTCGAGGCCGATCGAGGTGAGACGCTCGACGATTTCCGCCAGCGAGGCGTCGGTCTCGAGATGATCCTTGAGCCAGGAGAGGGTAAGTTTCATGACTGTGTTCCGTCTGGTCTGGGCACGCTGCACTTGAAGCTATGCGGCCGCGCGTCGGACATGTGCAGGAAGGCGAGCTGCCCGCGGATTTGCTGCGGCCAGCTCGTCACGCGCTCAAGCCCCCGAACAGCGTCGGCATGTCGAGCGGCCTAAATCCGTAATGCGACAGCCAGCGCACATCCGCGTCGAAGAAGGCGCGCAGATCCGGCATGCCGTATTTCAGCATGGCAATGCGGTCGATGCCCATGCCCCAGGCAAAGCCCTGGTATTCGTCGGGATCGAGGCCGCCGTAACGGAGCACATTGGGGTGGACCATGCCGCAGCCGAGGATCTCCATCCAGTCCGAGCCCTCGCCGAAGCGCACCTCGCCGGGCCGCGAACGGTCGCACTGGATGTCGACCTCGAGGCTGGGCTCCGTGAACGGGAAGAAGGACGGCCGGAAGCGCATCTTGACGCTCGGCACCTCGAAGAAGGCCTTGCAGAACTCCTCCAGCACCCACTTCATGTTGGCGACATTAGCCGATTTGTCGATCACCAACCCCTCGACCTGATGGAACATCGGTGAGTGGGTGGCATCGGAATCCTGCCGGTAGGTCTTGCCAGGAATAACGATGCGGATCGGCGGCTTCTGCATCTCCATGGTGCGGATCTGCACCGGCGAGGTGTGGGTGCGCAAAAGCTTGCGTTCGCCCTGCGCGTCCGGCTGGAAGAAGAAGGTATCGTGCATCTCGCGCGCCGGGTGGCCTTCCGGGAAGTTCAGCGAGGTGAAATTGTAATAGTCGGTCTCGATGTCGGGACCTTCGGCAATGGCAAAGCCGAGATCGCCGAAAATCGCCGCGATCTCGTCGATAACCTGGCTGATCGGATGGATGCGGCCGCGCTCGGCCGGCGATTGCCTGACCGGCAAGCTGACGTCGACCTTCTCGGCGGCAAGCCGTGCCGTGATCGCCACATCTTTCAGCTCGGCACGGCGCGCCGAAAGCGCCTCGGTAACGCGGTTCTTGAGGCCGTTGATTGCCGGGCCTTTGACCTGGCGCTCCTCGGCGCTCATCGAGCCGAGTGTCTTCAGCATCTCGGAAACCGAGCCCTTCTTGCCAAGGGCCGAGACACGCACCGCCTCGATCGCCTGCTCGTCGGCGGCCGAGGCGATCTCGGCCATCAGGGAATTTTCGAGAGTTTCCATGTCACTCATGTTCCAGATCCGATTGGAAGCAAAGAAAAACCCGCGCCAGCCCTGCCAGCGCGGGTTTCCCAAATCAAGTGTCGAATAGCTTGGGAAGCGCTGGTCTTAAGCGACAGCGCTTTCAAAAGCATTCGGCGTGGTATTCTTGAGATATTCGAGCGCGACCTTGGCCTTGGCCACGAGTGCGGCGAATGCCTGCGGCTCGTGGATGGCCATATCCGACAGGATCTTGCGATCGATCTCGATGCCGGCCTTGTTGAGACCGTCGATGAAACGGCCATAGGTCAGGCCATGCTCATGCGTCGCCGCATTGATGCGCTGGATCCACAGCGCGCGGAACGAACGCTTGCGGTTCTTGCGGTCGCGATAGGCGTACTGCAGCGACTTTTCCACCGCCTGCTTGGCGATGCGGATGGTGTTCTTGCGACGGCCGTAAAAACCCTTGGCGGCTTTCAGGACCTTCTTGTGCTTGGCGTGCGAGGTGACGCCTCTCTTTACGCGTGCCATGTCATGATCTCCTTAAAACGCTGTCCAGACCGAATGCCCTAGAGGCCGTTCGGCAGAAAATTCTTGATGACCTTCTTGCCATCCGGTTCAGCCAGAACCATCGTGCCGCGGGCATTTCGAATGAACTTGTTGGAGCGCTTGATCATGCCGTGACGCTTGCCGGCCGCAGCCGACAGAACTTTACCCGTACCTGTGATCTTGAACCGCTTCTTGGCGGCCGATTTGGTCTTCATCTTGGGCATTTTGCTACTCCGTTTATATGCGCACCAATGCGCTTTTTGTTCGCTTCAGGCCGACCAAAGCCCGAAAAGCAAATGAAACCGCCACGGCATGCCCTGCCGGGCGGTTTTTTGGGAACGGCGGTCCTATACGTCAAAGCGGGCTGGCGCGCAACACCCCGTGCTCAGCAACACTGTACTCAGCAACACCGGACTCAGGGGAAACGGAACAGCACCGGCAATATGCCGGACTGCTGGGCGCCGTCGATCAGTTCGAAAGCCGGCAAGGCAACCAGGAAGACCAGACCGTCCAGCAGCGTGGTTCGCAGCAGGCGCGGCTTGAAGCCGCCGGTGTCGCCTTCCTGATACAGCGCCAGCTTCGGGAAAAAGCGCGGCACTTTCGCCAGGTAGGCCTGGTATGGCGCGCCGAGAACCTCCTTGAGGAATTTCTCCTCGCGCAGGATAACGATGTAAAAGGCACCCGCGCAGAGCGCTCCAAAGCCGATCGTGGCGGTGATGGAGCCGATCTGTGCGCCGACACCGGCGGCAGCTAAAGTAGAGAAGACATAGAGCGGGTTGCGGGTGATCGAATATGGCCCGCCGGTCACCACTTCGGAGGATTTGCGTCCACCAATATAGAGCGTCGACCACAAGCGTCCGACGATGCCGAGAAAGATCAGCACGACGCCGACCATTTCGATCGTTTCATGCACAGGCGTATCGGGCGGAAAAACCGACTGCCCGAACAAAAGCATCGCGAACAGGACGACGACGACGACGGCAAGCACCATCCTGCGCGTGTGCTGGTAGCTGCCCAGCCCGTATTTGGCTTCCGAATGCTTGACGTCATTGACCATGTCGGGAATCCGATCGTCGAGGGAACCAGAGCGTCTTTGCTCTCGCCGGCGATCGCAGCGTCTGGCCAAGAAACAGGCGCCCCGCCGATCGTCGGGACGCCTTGCAACATGATTCAGGCGGATTTTATGCACGTCGCCCAAAAAGCCTCCCCACGGACTTGACCCGAGGGTGCGCAGCGGTTTTGGGACAACGACATGCACAAAACAGAACTAAAGCGCAACGCGCTTTAGCGGGGCGCCAGCACCATCATCATCTGGCGGCCTTCGAGCTTCGGTTCGGCTTCGACCTTGGCGATGGGCGCCACTTCCTCGCGAACCTTGTTCAGAAGCTGCATGCCGAGTTCCATATGCGCCATCTCGCGACCGCGGAAGCGCAGCGTCAGCTTGACCTTGTCGCCTTCCTCGAAAAAGCGCCGGACGGCCTTCATCTTGGTCTCGTAGTCGTGGCTGTCGATGTTCGGGCGCATCTTGATCTCCTTGATCTCGATGACCTTCTGGTTCTTGCGTGCTTCGGCCGCCTTCTTCTGGTTGGCGTATTTCAGCTTGCCGAGATCGAGGATCTTTACGACGGGCGGCACTGCATTGGGCGATATCTCGACCAGATCGAGCCCAGCCTCTTCGGCGAGCAGCAATGCGTCGTTGATGGAGACATCGCCGCGGTTCTGGCCTTCGGCGTCGATTAGCTGGACCCGGGGAACCCGGATGTCACGGTTGGAGCGCGGGCCTTCCTTGGTGGGCGCCGCTGCTTTGAAAGGTCTGCGAATGGTCGTGGTCTCCTTGAGCCGTTTCGTTAAGGGGTTCTTCAGTTCAGAATTGCGAACGCGCAATGTGGTGAGCGCGCGGTCGGAGTCAATAGCACAGCATTCTCAGGAAATCACCTGCTCGATGAGAAGAGCAAGACCAAGGCGGCGAACAAACGCGGCTGCGCATGAATGATGGTCAGTAGCCGGAGAGCCAGGCACGGATATCGTCAAGCGAGCGCATCAGAACCGAAGGGTTGTCGCGCGCCGGGATGAATCCCCAGCTTTGCCAGAATGTCTCGGCCTCACCATCAATGGCGCGAACAATGACGGCGCGGCCTGCGACGATTGCCGCGCCGGCGATACACCGTTGCAAGGCGTCCTTCACAAGCGCCGAGCCTATCCCCCGGCCGACATGGCGGCGGTCTACGGCAAGCTGGCCGATTAGCAAACAGGGAATTGGATCCGGCGGGCGCCCCGTTCGGATGGCACGTGGAGCGGTGTTGGGCTCAATCACAGTCGGAGCCAAGCCATAGTAGCCGATCACCTGACCAGCATCGTGAACCACAAGGACGCGAGTAAAGCCACGCGTGTGATTCGAATGGGCGAAATTCGCCAGCCAATGGTCAAGTGCGGGCTTGCCGCATTCGAACCCTTCCAAGCGATGTCTTTCCGAGAGGAGTTCGACACCAGACAGCGCCACCCGATTCAGCTGCTCCCGAAAGATTTACGTCGCAGGCGCTCGGCGACCTTGGGTGGAATGGGAGCAGGCGTCGCACTGATCGCCTGCACGAAGTCCCGAAAAGCGTCTGGGGAGAGCCGGATGACGATTTCGTTCAGGATGGCGGTTTGCGCCTCCTGAATTGCGGCGCGTCGCATGAATTCCGTTCTCGAAAGGCCGAGGAGGTCTGCGCCACGATCTATGATCGCAAGATCATCGTTGCGGAACCGCATCGATACGGGCGTCTCTTTTCTCGGTGACAGGGCGGACATTGCGCGGCTTCCTGGACGGTCAAAGACATATAGGGCTCTGTAACGCGATACGCAATACATTAAGCAAGCGACCGCCGTGTCGAATGGGAACGCGAAGGCAAATCAGCGCCGTTGCACCAAGCTAAAGACACCGCAGAGCACTTTTCGTTGAATGCCTTGCTGTGCCAAAAGACCGGCGTGAGGGAATACACCATGACCACCACCCCGATCTTTCTGGACGTCGACGGGACGAGCATCGCCGTCAGGCATGCGGCAGGTGCCGAGCCCGGCATCGTCTGGCTTGGCGGCTACAAATCCGACATGCTGGGCACCAAGGCCGAAACCCTGTCGGAATGGACGCGCAAAGAAGGCCGCGCCTTCCTGCGCCACGATTATTCCGGCCACGGCGAATCGAGTGGCGCCTTTGCCGACGGCACCATCTCGAAATGGCTGGGCGAGAGCATGGCGGTTTTCCGCCGCTTCACCCAGCGCCGGCAAATCCTGGTCGGCTCGTCGATGGGCGCGTGGATCGCGCTGCGCATGGTGCAGGAGTTGTGCAGGGCGGGCGAGAACAGCGTCGCCGGCCTTGTGCTGCTGGCGCCGGCGCCTGATTTCACGTTCGAACTGGTGGAGCCGGTGCTGACCGGGGCGCAGAAGCGCGACCTCAGGAAAAAGGGCTTTTTCGAAGAGCCGTCGGACTATTCCGTCGAACCGTACATCTACACCCGCACACTGATCGAGGACGGCCGCAACAACCGGGTGATGACCGGGCCGATCGACACGCACTGTCCGGTCCACATCCTGCAAGGGCTGGCCGATCCCGACGTGCCGTCGAGCCATGCGCTGAAGCTGGTCAGCCTGCTGCCGGCCGACGACGTCACGTTGTCGCTCATCCCCGACGGCGATCACCGCCTGTCGCGGCCGCAGGATCTCGACATGCTGGTGCGGGCGGTGGACGCGATGGTGCGGCAGGCGGGATAGAGACATGCGCATTTCCATTCCGGTGTCCGCCTCGGTGGCGGCGATCGTCGGCTTCGGCGGTACGCTGGCCATCGTCATTGCCGCGGCCAAGGCGGTCGGCGCAACGCAGGTCGAGACCGCAAGCTGGGTGACGGCGCTTTGCCTGGCGATGGCGATCGAGAGCCTGTGGCTGTCGTGGCGTACGAAAATGCCGGTCATCACCGCCTGGTCGACGCCAGGCGTCGCGCTGATCGCCGCATCGACCGGCTTTTCGATGGGCGAGGCGGTTGGCGCCTTCATCGTCACCGCGGTCCTGCTGATCACCACAGGCCTGTTCAGGCCGTTGACCAAGCTGATCGCCAGAATACCGGCTTCGGTCGCATCCGGAATGCTGGCCGGCATCGTCGTCACCTTCGCCATCAATGCGGTGAAAACCGTTCCCCTCGACCCCTGGCTGATCCTGCCGCTGGTTGCGGCGTTCTTCGCCATCCGCCTGTTCAACCCGGCGCTGTCGGTGCTGCTGGTGCTGATCGGCGGCGGTCTCGCCGCCTTTCTCACCGGCCGGGTCGGCGGTCTGCCGGCACCGGAACTTTCGAGCTTGACGCTGGTGATGCCGCAGTTCAGCGCCACCGCGATCATCGGCCTCGCCTTGCCGCTCTACCTCGTCACCATGGCCTCGCAGAACTTGTCCGGCCTCGCCGTGCTGAGGGCAGCCGGCTATCATCCCGAACCCGGGCCGCTGATCGGCGTCACCGGCCTGTTTTCGCTGCTGACGGCGCCGTTCGGCGCCTCGACCACCAATCTGGCGGCGATCTCCGCGGCGATCTGCACCGGGCCTGATGTGCATCCCGATCCGGCCGAGCGCTGGAAGACCGGGCCGTTCTACGCGCTGGCCTATCTCGTCTTTGCCCTGTTCGGCGCATCGCTGGTGGCGATCTTCGCCGTATTGCCGCAGAGCCTGATCGCGCTGGTCGCCGGCCTGGCGCTAATGGCACCGCTCGCCAATGCGCTGTCAATCGCCTTGAAAGACGAGGACGAGCGGATGGCCGCCACCGTCACCTTCGCCGTCACCGCATCGGGGCTGACGCTGTTCGGCGTCGGCGCGGCGTTCTGGGGGCTGATTGCGGGATTGGTCGTGCTTTTCCTCGAAAAGCTCAAAAAGCGATAATCATTTCAGCCGCTTGTCCGGTTTTGGCGGTTGCTGTCTTGAATCGCCGTTTTCTCCATCCCATTTCGATTCCACGCAGCCGGATTTGGCTGTCTCCAACTGAAGGATTGGGAGAAATGAACACATCTGCATTGATCCGTCCGGCCTGGACGCCGGCGACCATCGCGTTGATGGTGATCGGGTTCATGGTGTTCTGGCCGCTCGGCTTAGCCATGCTCGCCTACATCATCTGGGGCGACAGGCTCGACGGCTTCAAGCGTGACGTCAACCGCGCCACCGACGGCATCTTCGCCGGCTGCCGCCGCGGTTCCGATAAGGCCGCGCGCTGGGGTCATGGCTCCGCCCGCACCGGCAACGTCGCTTTCGACGATTGGCGCGAGAAGGAGCTCGAGCGGCTTGCCGAGGAACGCCGCAAGCTCGACGAGATGCTGAGCGAGTTCGACGAATATGCCCGCGAATTGCGCCGCGCCAAGGACCAGGAGGAGTTCGATCGCTTCATGGCCAATCGCAACAAGTCGACGTCGCCCACGACCGGATCGACGACGAACAACAAACCCAGCGGCAAGTCCACGCCAGGCCTGCTCGACGAGTAAGGTCCCGTGCGCAGATAGATAATCCAACGGCGTCGCGTCAGCGGCGCCGTTTCTTTTTTGTTCTAGTCGTTTCCCTCGAATCACGTATCGTCCCGGAATGTCCTTCGGCTTCTTTCGCACCCCGACGAAACCCAAGCCCACGCCCGTCGTGGAGCGCGAGCATTGCGTTGCCGGCCGCACGCTGCCGCTCAAGATCGTCGAGAACGACCGGGCGCGGCGCCTGACGCTGCGCATCGATTCCGGCGGCCGCGGCCTGCGCATCACCGTGCCGCCGGGACTGCGCCGCGGCGAGGTCGAAAAATTCCTCGACCGCCATCAGGACTGGCTGGAGCAAAGGCTGGCCAAAGTGCCCAATCGGCCGCAGGTGCGGCCCGGCATCAAGATACCGGTGCGTGGCGTGCCGCATCGCATCGTCCATGAACCGTCGAAACGCGGCACGGTCACGCTATCGCGCGACGAGCGCGGGCCGCTGATGATCGTGCATGGCGAACGCGTGCACCTGCCGCGCCGCATCGCCGATTTCCTCAAGCGCGAAGCCAAGCGCGAGATCGAAGCGCTGGTGACCAAGCACAGTGCTGCGGTCGGCAAGCGCGCCAAGGCGATCCGCTTCAAGGATACGTCTAGCCGATGGGGATCGTGCACGTCGGAGGGCAATCTGTCGTTTTCCTGGCGCATCATGATGGCGCCGCGGCCGGTGATAAACTACCTCGTCGCGCATGAGGTGGCGCATCTCAAGGAGATGAACCACGGCCCGAAATTCTGGAAATTATGCGAGCAGCTTTGCCCGGACACCGAGCGCTGCAAGGACTGGCTCAAGCGCAATGGCGGCGCGCTGCAGGCGATCACGTTCGAGTAGTTGTCCGATCAATCGTCATTCGCCGCGTTCAACTCCTCCGGCCGCAACCCCTCATCGACATGGCGCGGCCAGGGCAGGAAATCCTGCTCGAAGGTGTCGTTGCTGAAATATGCCAGCGCCCGGTGCGCCTCGGCGCCGTTGAAAGCGGCCTTGTCCATCAAATGAGCGATGACCTCATGGGCCTGCGCCAGCTTGTGCCTGAGTTCCGCGACGGTCTTTTCCGGCATGGTCTTTGTTCTCCCGCCTTTGTGCCTGAGCAAGTAGCGCGTCGCGCTCTTATATTAGCAAGGTAGCGCATTCGGCTCTTACATTAGCAAGGTAGCGCGTTCCGCGCTGGCGGCAAACAGGATGCTTTTTCTCGACTCTTTGGCTGTTTCGTGCCAATCCCGCGCCATGGCGCTCGACATCAAGATATGCGGGTTGAAGACCGACAAGGCTCTGGCTGCGGCATTGGCCGGCGGCGCCAGCCATGTCGGCTTCATTTTCTTTGCCAAAAGCCCGCGCTATGTCGAGCCGGCGGAAGCCGGCCGCCTGCGCGAAGCGGCGCGCGGCAGAGCCAAGGCGGTTGCGGTCACGGTCGACGCCAGCGACGTGTTCCTGGATGAGATCGTCGAAAAGATGCAGCCCGACATGCTGCAGCTTCACGGCGCCGAAACGCCCGGGCGGGTGGCCGAAGTGAAGGTGCGCTTCGGCTTGCCGGTGATGAAGGCGCTGCCGGTCAGCGAGGCTGCCGATCTCGAGCGGGTTAAACCCTTCATCGGCATTGCCGACCGCTTCCTGTTCGACGCCAAGCCGCCTAAGGGTTCGGAATTGCCGGGCGGCAACGGCCTTGCCTTCGACTGGCGCGTTCTGGCCGGCCTTGACGCCGGCGTCGATTACATGCTTTCCGGTGGGCTCAATGCCGGCAATATCGGCGACGCCCTTCGGCTGGCGAACCCGCCCGGAATTGATATTTCCTCGGGCGTGGAGAGCGCCCCGGGCGTCAAGGAACCGGCGCTGATCGAACAATTTTTCCGGGCCGTCGGGGCAGCACGCGACAACCGCGCCGCCTGACCCGCTTCAAGCCACAAACCAGGAGATCGGCGATGGACAAGCCGGCGATACCGAATTCCTTCCGCACCGGCCCCGACGAGCAGGGCATGTTCGGCATTTTTGGCGGTCGTTTCGTTGCCGAAACGCTGATGCCCCTGATCCTCGAGCTGGAGCGGCACTGGAACGAGGTCAAGAACGACCCGGATTTCAAGGCCGAGCTGACCGATCTCTCGACGCATTATGCCGGCAGGCCGTCGAAGCTCTATTTCGCCGAAGGCCTGACCCGGCATCTTCGCGGGGTTTCCGCGGCTAAGGGCCTCGCGGGTGGCGCAAAAGTCTATTTCAAGCGCGAGGACCTGAACCACACCGGCTCGCACAAGATCAACAACTGCCTCGGCCAGATCCTGCTCGCCAAGCGCATGGGTAAGACGCGGATCATCGCCGAGACCGGCGCCGGCCAGCATGGCGTCGCTTCCGCCACGGTGGCGGCGCGCTTCGGCCTTCCCTGTATCGTCTATATGGGCGCGACCGACGTCGCGCGGCAAAGCCCCAACGTCTTTCGTATGAAGCTTCTGGGCGCCGAGGTGCGGCCGGTGACCGCCGGCCACTGCACGCTGAAGGACGCAATGAACGAAGCGCTGCGCGACTGGGTGACCAATGTCGAGGATACCTATTACCTGATCGGCACCGCCGCCGGCCCGCACCCCTATCCGGAGCTGGTGCGCGACTTCCAGTCGGTGATCGGCACTGAGGCGCGTGCCCAGATCCTCGAGCAGGAAGGCAGGCTGCCGGACACCATCATCGCTTGTGTCGGCGGCGGTTCCAACGCTATCGGCCTGTTCCATCCCTTCCTCGACGACAGTGAGGTGCACATCATCGGCGTCGAAGCCGGCGGCCGCGGCCTCGACGGCATCGAGCATTGCGCCTCGATGAGTGCCGGTGCGCCCGGCGTGCTGCACGGCAACCGCACCTACCTCCTGCAGAACGCCGACGGGCAGATCATGGACGGCCACTCGATCTCGGCCGGCCTCGACTATCCCGGCGTCGGGCCGGAGCACTCATGGCTGCGCGATTCCGGCCGCGTCGACTATGTGCCGATCCTCGACAGCGAGGCGCTGGAGGCGTTTCAGCTGACGACACGCGTCGAGGGCATCATTCCTGCGCTGGAATCGGCCCATGCCATCGCACAGGCGGTGAAGATCGTGCCCGATATGGACAAGGACCAGATCGTCATCGTCAACCTGTCCGGCCGCGGCGACAAGGACGTGCATACGGTGGCCAATATGCTGGGCATGGAGATCTGATCATGGCCACCCGTATCGACCGCCGCATGGCAAAGCTGAAGGCCGAGGGGCGCCCGGCACTCGTCACCTATTTCATGGGCGGCGACCCCGACTATGAGACGTCCTTGTCGATCATGAAGGCGCTGCCCGGCGCCGGCAGCGACATCATCGAGCTCGGCATGCCGTTTTCCGATCCAATGGCCGACGGCCCGGCGATCCAGGCGGCCGGCCTGCGGGCGCTGAAGGGCGGCCAGACCCTGGTCAAAACGTTGAAGATGGCCTCGGAATTCCGCGCCGGAGACAGTGAAACGCCGATCGTCTTGATGGGCTATTACAATCCGATCTACATCTACGGCGTCGAGCGCTTCCTGAGCGATGCGCTGGCCAGCGGCATAGACGGGCTGATCGTCGTCGACCTGCCGCCTGAGATGGACGAGGAACTTTGTATCCCGGCACTCAAGGCCGGCATCAATTTCATCCGGCTGGCGACGCCGACCACCGACGACAAGCGCCTGCCCAAGGTGCTGCAGAACACATCGGGATTCGTCTACTACGTCTCGATGACCGGCATTACCGGTTCGGCACTGGCCGACACCGGCAAGGTGGCGGCAGCGGTCAAGCGCATCAAGAGCCATACCGACCTGCCGGTCTGCGTCGGCTTCGGCGTCAAGACCGCCGAGCAGGCGCGCACCATCGGCGCGTCGGCCGACGGCGTCGTTGTCGGCACCGCAATCGTCAATGCCGTCGCCAACGTGCTCGGGCCGAAGGGCGAAAAGACCGCCGATCCGGCCGAGGCCGTCGCCACGCTGGTCAGCGGGCTTTCGCAAGGGGTTCGCGCGGCTCGCCTTGCTGCCGCCGAATAATCTTGATCTTCTGGTTGGCCATGACCTTTGCCGAAAACCAGTTTCCACTTTTCGGGATCATGGTCTAACTCTTCGTAAGGACAGGAGCCGAAGCGAATGAACTGGATCACCAATTACGTCCGTCCGAAGATCAATTCGATGCTCGGCCGCCGCACCGACATGCCGGAAAACCTGTGGATCAAGGATCCCGAGACCGGTGAAATGGTGTTCCACAAGGATCTGGAGCAGAACCAGTTCGTCATCCCGTCCTCCGGCCACCATATGAAGATATCGGCCAAGGAACGGCTGAAATTCTTCCTCGACGACGGCAAATACGAGACGCTGGAAAACCCCAAGGTCGTTCAGGATCCGCTCAAGTTCCGCGACGAGAAGCGCTACGTAGACCGGCTGAAGGATGCCAAGGCCAAGACCGGCATGGAAGACGCTATCATCAATGCGCTGGGCACGGTCGAGGGCGTGCCGGTGGTGGTGACGGTGCAGGATTTTGCCTTCATGGGCGGCTCGCTCGGCATGGCGGCCGGCGATGCCATCGTGCATGGTTTCGAGGTCGCCCTGCAGCGCAAGCGGCCGCTGATCCTGTTTGCGGCCTCCGGTGGCGCCCGTATGCAGGAAGGTATCCTGTCGCTGATGCAGTTGCCGCGGACCACGGTCGGCGTCGACAGGCTGAAGGAAGCCGGCCTGCCCTACATCGTCGTCCTGACCAACCCGACGACCGGTGGCGTCACCGCCTCCTACGCCATGCTGGGTGACGTGCATATTGCCGAGCCCGGCGCCCTGATCGGCTTTGCCGGCCCGCGCGTCATCGAGCAGACCATCCGCGAAAAGCTGCCCGACGGCTTCCAGCGCGCCGAATATCTGATGGAACACGGCATGGTCGACATGGTGGTGTCACGGCTGGAAATGCGCCAGACGATTGCGCGGCTGCTGAGAATGCTGCTCAAGCTGCCGGAAGAGCAAAAACCGCAGGAGCCGGAGATCCTGCCACCGTCGGTGATTCCGGCCGAAGCCCGGCCGCACGCCTGACGCATTCGCCACGAACTGCGATTGCGCGCCGTCCGTGGCGCGCCTAGGATTCGCCATGACCACGCTTGCCGCCGACCGCGAAATCGAAAGCCTGATGGCGCTTCACCCGAAGGGCTTCGACCTTTCGCTCGACCGCATTTCGCGGCTGCTCGAACGCCTCGGCAATCCGCAGGACCAGCTGCCGCCGGTCATCCACATCGCCGGCACCAACGGCAAGGGCTCCTGTGCCGCCTTTTCACGGGCGCTGCTCGAAGCCGCCGGCTACCGCGTCCACGTCCACACCTCGCCACATCTGGTGAACTGGCACGAGCGCTACCGGCTGGCCGATGATGGCGGCGGCAGGCTCGTGGACGACAAGGTCTTCGCCGAAGCCATCGCCCGCGTCGCCAAAGCCAATCAAGGCCAGAAGATCACCGTCTTCGAAATCCTCACCGCCGTCACTTTCCTGCTGTTTTCCGAACATCCGGCCGATGCCGTCATCCTCGAGGTCGGCCTTGGCGGCCGCTTCGACGCCACCAATGTCATCGCCGAGCCGGCCGTGTCGGTGATCATGCCGGTGTCGCTCGACCACGAAGCCTATCTCGGTGACCGCGTCGAGCTGATTGCCGCCGAAAAGGCCGGCATCATCAAGCGCGGATGCCCGGTTGTCATCGGCGCGCAGGAAAGCGAGACGGCGCAGCAGGTGCTCATCGAAACCGCCGAGCGGCTCGACTGCCCCGCCTTCGTCTATGGCCAGGATTTCCTCGCCTATGAGGAAAACGGCCGCATGGTCTATCAGGACGAAGATGGGTTGATGGACCTGCCGCCGGCGCGCCTGCCGGGGCGCCATCAATTCGCCAATGCGGCGGCGGCGATCGCGGCGGTCAAGGCGGCGGGCTTCGAGATCAGCCACCGAGCCGCCGAGAAGGCGATGACGAATGTCGCCTGGCCGGCCCGCATGCAGAAGCTGCCGCAAGGCCGGCTGAGCGAACTGGCGCCGAAGGGCGCCGACATCTGGCTCGACGGCGGCCACAATCCCGGCGCCGGCGTGGTCGTCGCCGAGGCGCTGGCCGAGCAGGAGGAAAAGAACCCGCGGCCCCTGTTCCTGATCTCGGGCATGATCAACACCAAGGACCAGAGCGGCTATTTCCGCGCCTTCAAAGGGCTGGTCCGGCATGTCTACACAGTGCCGGTGAGCCTGAGCGACGCCGGCGTGCCGAACGACGAGCTGGCGACACGCGCTATCGAGGCCGGCCTGTCGGCCGAACCGGTCAGTTCCGTCGCCAATGCGCTGATGCTGCTGCGCGACACATGGGACGGACCACCGCCACGCATCCTGATCGGCGGATCGCTTTACCTGGCCGGTGCGGTATTGGCCGAAAACGGCACGCCGCCGGTTTGAGGCGTGCCTCCACCCGGACACACTTACCAGGTCACCGCGAGGAGCCAGTCATGATCAAGGTAAAGCAGCTCGCTCACGTTTGCATTTTCGCGAATGACCTGGAGACCACGCGAAGCTTCTATCGGGACGTCCTCGGCATGGATACACAGTTCAATTTCCTGCGCGACGGAGAGATTTTCGGCTTCTACCTCAATTGCGGCGGCCGTAGCCATGTCGAGGTGTTCCAGAAAGACGGCGCAAGCTATAGCGACTTGAACCAGATCAACCACTTCTGCCTCGAAGTGGAAAACATCGACGCCGCGATCGTCCATTTGAGGTCAAAGGGGGTTGATGTCACTTCCAAGAAACGCGCGTGCGATGACACCTACCAGGCCTGGATTCGTGACCCCAACGGCGTGAAGATAGAACTGTTCGAATACACTGAGAAAAGCGCCCAATTCGTCGGCGGCGATCGTATCGCGGATTGGTGATCGCGCGGCGCCGGACAATTGCAGCGGCGCAGCCGATGGTTGGTGGACTATTTCAGCTCGACCTCGATGAAGGCGAATTCGCCATCGTTTGCGCTGATGACGTCATGTTCGACGCCCTCATTGCGGAAATACGGCGCGCCCTTCTTCATTTCGGCGAAGGATTCCCCATCCTTGGTCAGGAGCTTCACCTTGCCGTCGGTCAACGGCACGATCACATAGTCGTGGCCATGGCGGTGCCAGCCGGTGTTGTCGCCCGGGGCGAAGCGGTATTCGGTGACGATGACGCGCTCATTGTCGATGAAGACGGTGGCCTTGGCGGATCCGGTCATATCGCTTCTCCTTTGTGTTCAGAAGAGAAGAATACGGGGCGGCAAGCCGCGAGTGCCAGAGCGGCCCACCAATGACGCCAGCAAAAGAAAGCCCGGCGCGAGGCCGGGCTTTTCTGCAAAATCTTGATTGGATCAGGCGAGGCTGCCGTTGATCCAGTGCGACAATGCCGTTTTCGGCGCGGCACCGACCTTCATGTCGGCGACTTCGCCGCCCTTGAAGATCATCAGCGTCGGGATCGAGCGCACGCCGAACCGCGCGGCCAGCTCAGGATTCTCGTCGATGTTGAGCTTGGCGATCTTTATCTTGCTGCCGAGTTCGATGGCGATGTCCTCAAGCGCCGGGGCGATCATCTTGCACGGGCCGCACCATTCCGCCCAGAAATCGACCACGACCGGCTCCTTGGCGTTGAGCACGTCGGCCTGGAAATTGCTCTTGTCGACCTTGACGGTGGCCATGCTGAGATCCTTTCGATTGTTCGTCGCACCAAATGTGGTGGTGATCGCGTCCGTCTTCAAGCAAGTGTTGTGTCACGCTCCCGTGAGTCTAGCAAGCGCACCGTCCATGGCCGCCGCCGGCAGCTCGATCAGCCGCGGCGCCTCGGTGAACAGCAGCGCCGCCGAGACCTCGCGTCCCGGATAGAGCGGCTGAAGCAGCGCGCGATAAAGTGCGAGCTGCAGAACATAGGCTTGAGGCACTTCAGCGAGCGTAGCTGGCGCTGGCCGATTGGTCTTGTAGTCGACGATCGAAACCTTGTCCGGCGTTACTGCCAGTCGGTCGATCTTGCCGGAAATCGAGCGCAGTTTGCCCCTTACCTCCAGGCTGCCCATGATGGCGACTTCAGCGCGCGAGTTTGGCGCAAACAGCGGCGCGAAACGGCCGTCGGCAAGAATTCTGAAAACGCCAGCCAAGGCCTTGTCGTGCTCGTCGTCGGGCCATTCCGCGCCGGCTCTTGCCAGATAGCGTTCGGCGGCATCCCGGCGTTTTTCCTCGGCGATGCCGGGCAGCATCTGCAGCAATTTGTGCAGCGCCAGCCCGCGTATCACGGCAAAGCCGGGCTCGGCGTCGATATCCAGCACCGGCGAACGCGTGTCGGCCACCGCTTGCCGCGCCTCGTCGATCAGCACCGAGGCGCCGGACGGCGACAGCGGCCGCGGCAATTCCTCGTAGGGTGGCAGTGGCTGGAACAGGGTTTCCGGTAATGGCGCAAAGCGTTCCGCCTGTCGTGCCTCATCCACTGACGCCAGCGGCATCGGCGGCAGTTTCGTCACCTGGAAACGATGCACGGTCTCGCCAGTGGCGGGATGCCGGCGTGCTTCGCTCTCCGCGGCACCGACCAGTGCGCGGCTGACGATCGAATGCCAGGTGCCGGTATTCGGCGCCCGCTTGCCATGGTAGCCGCAGACGATCAGCCGATCCTCGGCGCGGGTCATGCCGACATAGAGCAGCCGGCGGTATTCATCGTCGGCGAGTTCGCGAGCGCGGGCCGATGCAGCGCGTGAAAATCCATTGGCGACATCGCTGGCCGAGCGCCAGAGATAACCCTTGCCCTGCCAGCAGTCGCCCGAGCCTTCGAACGGCATCAATCTCGGCAGATGCTGGTCGCTGAACGGCGCCGAGCCGCCATCGACAAGGAATACCACCGGCGCTTCCAGGCCTTTGGCGGCA
This sequence comes from Mesorhizobium sp. M1428, assembly GCF_040317515.1. Classification (NCBI taxonomy): domain Bacteria; kingdom Pseudomonadati; phylum Pseudomonadota; class Alphaproteobacteria; order Hyphomicrobiales; family Phyllobacteriaceae; genus Mesorhizobium; species Mesorhizobium sp. M1428. The sequence continues at coordinate 288,583 of NZ_JAMYKT010000004.1, read as the reverse complement.
TGCACGGTCATGACGCGAACCTCGTCGCGGGTCTGGTCCATTTCGCGCTTGATCTCGGGGCCGGCGTTTTCCAATGTCGACAGGAAGGATTCTAGTCCCGGCAGGCCGGTCCGCTCCTCGGCCAGGCAGAAATTCAGGAATTCGTCGAGGATATCGCCGGCCTCCGGACCGAGCCGCGCGATCATCTTCTTGCGCAGCCCGTCGCGTGCGAGAGCTGCGGCATAGAATTCGAACACCGGCTTGAATGCGGCCTCGTTCGACCATGTGTCGAGCCGGCTGACGACGGCGGCCAACGCCTCGCTTTCGCCGGCATGCCGGCGCAGCGAGGCGATCAGCGAGACGCCCGACGGCCTCTCGGCAGCAAGCGCGAAAAGCTGCTCTTCCGGGACATCGAAGAGCGGGCTGCGCAGCACGGCGGCCAGCGACAGATCGTCCTCGGGCTGGATGAGAAAATGACCGAGTGCGATCAGGTCCTTCACCGCGATGTGGCCGGGCAGGCTGAGCCGGTCGGCGCCGGCCACCGGAATGTCGCGGCGCTTCAGCGCCCGCGTCAGCGCATGGACGAAGCGGTCGCGCTTGCGCACCAGCACTAGCACGTCGCCGGGCCGGAGTTTCTTGCCACGCCCTTCGATCACCTCGCCGCCGCCGATCCAGCCGGCAATGGTCGCTGCGACGTTTTCAGCGACGCGGACTGCCGGCGCGTGAGCATGGTCGACCGCTTGCGTCCAATCGTCCGGTTCGTCGACGACGTCGGCGCCGATCGACGGCCAGACCTCGACATAACCCGGCGCATCGTTGCGGATCGCCTTGTGGTCGAGCGGATCGGGATCGCGGCTGATGCCGCGCCGCACGTTCGGGTCGGCAAAGACACGATCCACCCCGGCAAGAACATCTTCGGTCGACCGGAACGACCAGGTCAGCTTGAGATCGGCGAAGGCGGCGGCGGCGGATCTAACTTTGCCGGCAAACAAAAGCCGGCTGTCGGCAAAGGAATCCGGGGCGGCTCCCTGGAAGGAATAGATCGACTGCTTTTCGTCGCCGACAGCAAAGATGGTGCGGTGGACGGCGTCGCGTGCGCCGAGCCCGGCAAAGAACTCCTCCGCCAGCCGCTTGACCACCTCCCACTGGTCGGGACTGGTGTCCTGCGCCTCGTCGAGGAGGATGTGGTCGATGCCCTGGTCGAGCTTGTATTGCACCCACGGGCCGGCATCGGGCCGCGCCAGAAGGTTGACGGTGCGGGTGATCAGGTCGTTGAAGTCGAGGAAGCCGCGGGCGCGCTTCAATTGCTCGTAGCGGGCGATCAGCCAGTCGGCGATGGTCAGCGCGGCACGCGTGCCTTCCAGCATCCTGAACAAGGCCAGCCGGTCGGAGATTTCGAGAATGGCGTCGACCGCCGCCAGATAACGTTCGGCAAGATCGGGCAGCCGGTCAAGCAAGGCCCTTTTAAACGTCTTTGCCGGATCGTAAGGGCCGCCGTCGGCCCTCAGGAAAGCCTTAGAGAGCAAATTCAGGCGACGGACCGGATCCTCCTCGGCAAAGGCAAGGCGGGCGTAGGGCAAGAGATTGTTCAGCACGATGCGCGCATCGGCGGCCTCGGCCGCCCGTGAAAAGGTGACGAGATAATCCGGCAGGAAGCCGGGCAGCGGCCAGACCGAGGCGGCTATACCTTCGGCCGTCTGGCCGGCGCGGAACTGAAACTCGTCGAACAGCGCCTGAAAACCATCGCCGCCGGCCGCGGCGATGAAGGCACGCAAACCATCGCGCTTGCGCACGATCTCGGCCAGCAGTGCGTCGAGCCCATGTTCGCCGCCGCGCTCCAGCACGGTGGCAAAAGCTTCGGCCAATGCCGCATCGCCTGCAACGCCGCCCGAAATCATGTCGCGGCGGGCGGCGGCAAACAGCGAAGCCTCCATCTGCGGATCGAGTAGTTCGAAATGCGCCGGGATGTTGGCTTCCAGCGGGAACTGATGCAGCACCGATTCGCAGAAAGCGTGGATGGTCTGGATCTTCAGTCCGCCCGGTGTTTCCAGCGCCTCGGCAAACAACCGCCGCGCCCGGCGCATGGTTTCGCGGTCGGGCTGGCGGCCGTCCAGCGCCTCTATCCGTGTCGAGAGCTCGGCATCGCCCAGGGCCGTCCATTGCGACAGGGTCGAAAACACCCGGTTCGACATGTTGGCGGCGGCGGCACGCGTATAGGTCAGGCACAGGATCTTGGACGGATCGGTGCCGCGCAGCAAAAGCCGGATGACGCGCTGGGCGAGTACATGGGTCTTGCCCGATCCGGCGTTGGCCGACACCCAGGCGGAATTGCGCGGGTCGGAGGCGCTTGCCTGGCTCGCGGCAGTGTCGCTCGGAATTGGGTAGGCCTTTTTCATGCCTCCCCGCCCTCGTCGTCGGCATCGCCGCCGGCCGACCATTCGAGCACGCGGGCGAGATGGTCATAGTCGCCGTCGGTCTCGCCCTCGCGGAACGGCAGCGCCCGCGACAGATAGCCGGTCGCCGGGTCGGCGTAGTGGATCAGCAGTTTTTCCAGCCGCGCCCACGCTTCTTCGGCGAGATCGGCGGCCGTTCGCGGCTTGCGGTTGTATTCGAGGATCGATTCCTCGAACACCTCGCCATTCGGCTTCAGCCGCACGAAGGCCAGTTGCGATGGCTCACGCGCGCCAAGCTCCTTGAAGGCGCCGCGACGCAGCAGCGCGCCCTCCAGCGCCAGTTGCGGCGCGAGCAGCGTGTGCGCCTGTGCTTTGGATGGCGACGAGCCGGTCTTGTAGTCGAGAATGTCGGCCATTCCGCCAGCCAACAGATCGATTCGATCGGCATAGCCGGACAGGGTCACGCCGGATCGGCCGACACCGATCTTTTCGGCGCGTTCCTCGGCGTGCCGCCGTGCCACGGCTGCGGCCCGCCCGCGCTCCCATTCGATGATGCCGGCGGCAAGCTTTTCGAAGCGCGGCCACCACACCGCCTCGACGTCGGCGGGCAGGGCCGCGTCGGCAAAGCAGGAGCGGCCTGCGGCGATGAGCCCGTCCAGCGCCTCCGGCGCCCGCGGTTCGGCCACCCTCGCTGAGAAGAGGTGCAGAATAGCGTGAAACAGCGTGCCGCGCTCGGCGGCGCCCGGATCGCGAATGACCGGATCGAGCGGCATCAGGCCGAGTATCCTTCTGGCATAGACCGCATAGGGATCGCGACGCAGCGTTTCGATCTCGGTGACCGAGAAGTGGTGCGGCCGTGCGGCGAGCGGCGGTTTCGGCTGCGGCCGCGGCGCAAAGTCCTGCTTTTCGCCGGCATCGAGCGCACGCGCCCAGGCAAGCAGTTCGTCGCCGCGCCGGCGAAGTGCCGCCGCATGATCCTCGCCGACGAAGGTAAGGATGCGCTGCAGCCAGCGCGAGGGCACTGACGGTGCGTCGCCGGAGCGGCCGGAGCGAGCCAGCACCACTTTTTTGGCACCCATCGCCATCTGGAAATCATGAGCGGTAAGGCCGATGCGCCGCTCCGGCGGTTCAAGATCGATGCCGGTCTTCATCAGCCGCGACATGAAGCGGTCACTCTCCGGTTTGCGCGGCCACACGCCTTCGTTGAGCCCGCCGACGACCAGCGTATCGACGTCCTGAAGCCGCGCTTCCAGCACGCCCCAGATGGCGATGTTCCTGTCGGTGCCCTGCGCCGGCTTGACCGTCTCGGGCGCGATCAGCGCCTCCATCACGTCAGGCCATTCGTCCGCCGCGAAGGAGAACGACACCGAGGCCGCGACCAGCCCGCGCAAGAGCTCGGCGAGCTTTTCGCCGGCATCGCCGGCATAGAGTTCGCTCAGGCTACCGTCGGCGGCGCGTCCGAGGCTTTCGAGCACGCCGACACTGGCGCGCACAAGGGTGGCAAGATCGGCATTTTCCTCGCCGCGAAAGGCAACCAGCGGCGCCAGCGCAGCCGTTAGCCGGATCAGCAGATCGCGCGCCTGTTCGATGCGCCTGACCGAGAGGCGCGATCGCCAGAAAGGCGGGCGGCGGTTGCCGCCGCCGTCGAATTCGAGGAGCCGGGTGTCGAAGAGCTGCGGCAGCGACGCCACGTCCGGACGCCCTGTGCCGCCGCGCAGCCCCACGAGTTCGACGATCTCGGCCGCATGGCGCACGCTTGCCCGCTCCAGGCCGAGGCCAAGCAGCGGATGCTTGAGCAGCGACAGCAGGGCGACAGGGTCGCCGGGGCGGAAGGCTGCCTGAAGTGCCAGCCTGAGCAGGCTGGGGGCTGGCGTGTTGATGAGCGGCGTGCCGCCGGAATCGTCGGCGGCAACGCCGAAGCGCAGCAGCTCGACCGAGACGCGCCGCGCCAGAGCACGGTCGCCGGTGACAAGTGCGGCGCGCTGGCCGGGCCGTTCGACGGCCTGTTTGAGCGCGACGGCGATCGCCACTGCTTCGTCGCGTTCGCTGGCGGCTTCGAGAAGCGTCACGCCGGCGAAGGCCTCGGCAACATCGCCGGCGGTGAAACCGGCGCGCGTCTCGGCCCAGAGCTCAGTGGTCTCCGCCGGGCGCAGCGCTTCGCCGACAAGTGCGGCGCGCAATGCAAGCGGCCGCGGTGCAACAGCAAGGTCCTCGACGTCGGTGCGCGGCACGCCGATCTTGCCGATCAACTTTGCCAGGCCGTATTGCGGGTGGCCAAGCAGGGCCGGGCGCGCACCGAGTGCACTGATGGCGGCAAAGGAGGGGTCGTCCAGTGTCCGGTCGAGCCCGGGCACCACAACGGCACCATTGGGCAGACCGGCGATCACGGCAAGCAACTCGGCCGTGGCGGGAATAGACCCGGTGGAACCGGCGGCGATCACCGGCCCGGCCGGCGGATTGCGCTTCAGCCGCGCCGCCTCCAGCCTTATCAGGGCGTTTCGGTGCGCGGTCGGATTGGAGCGATGGCGTTCCTTGAGCAGCTTCGGCCAGTTCTCGGTCACGATGGTCAGGAAGTCGAGCGTCACCTGCCACCAGCCCGCCAGATTGCCGGTTACAAGGTCGGCGAGCCTTGCCCAATCCGTGCCTTCGGTCTCGATCTCATCCATCAGCCGCGCCAGGTCGCGCGCCAGCCAGATGGCGTCGGCGGCAGAGGCCGGGATGACGATCTCCTCATCGAACAATGCCGCGACATGTGCCGGCAGGCGGCGTTTCCACGCCCGCACCAACGGCGCAAGCAGCAGAAGACGCTCTACCGCGGCGATCGGCGGCGCAAGGTCGATGGCGGCCGAAGCTCCCGCCTCGAAGGCGGCTTCATCTTCATCGAACTCACCGAGCGGGCGGATGACCGGCAGGATCGCCGAACGGCTTCCGGAGCGCGAGAGAACATCGACGAAGACGCCGCGAAGCGCCCGCGCCGCACGGCGCGTCGGCACATAGATAGTGAGATCGGCCAGCACCAGCGGATCGCCATCATAGGCAAAGCCGGGAACCAGGCGCCCCGCAAGCAGCGCCTCGGCCAGCGTCGGCAGGAACGGCGCTCCGGGAGGGATCGAGAAAACGCGGCGGGAGCCGCTCATTTCGACTCGGTAAGAGCGCCGGGTGCCTCAGCAACAGCAGCGGGCGCGCCGGCAAGCGCGGCGGCGACTGCTGCTTCCGCCCGCGGGATCGCGTCAGGTGTGCCGACAGTGATCCAGTGACCCTGCATCTTCATGCCGAACAGGCGGCCGGCGGCGATTGCCGCATCGAAATAGGCGTTGAGCGACAGCGGGCCGGCCGGCGCATCCTTGAAGATGCGCGGATGGACGATTGCGGCGCCGGCATAGATCAGCCCGGCTGGATCACCCTTCGAACGCCGCAAGGCGCCATCCGGCGCGATCAGGAAATCGGTGCCGCCGCTATGCCCGGTTGCCGACTGGAGATCCGCAAGCATCAGCAGAATGTCCATTGTCGCGCCCTCCCATGCAAGGGCAAGACGCCTGAGATTGGAAACGCCGCTGTCGATCCAGAAGGTGTCCGCGTTGAGCACATAGAAGGGCGCCCCTAACCTGGGCAATGCCTTGATGATACCGCCGGCAGAGTCGAGCAAGCCGCCACTCTCATCCGAGATGACGATTCTCGGCGCACTGCGGCGGGCTGCATGGTCCACGATCTGTTGCGGCAGGTAATGGACGTTGACGACGGCGTTGGCGACGCCGGCTTCGGCCAGGCAGTCCAGCCCCCAGTCGAGCAATGTCTTGCCGGCGATCTTGACCAGCGGCTTCGGCATGGTGTCGGTGATCGGCCGCATGCGCTTGCCGAGCCCGGCGGCGAGCACCATGGCGGTCGTTGGCATCGGTCCCTCGTGCGACGCCTCCAGGCCCAAATCCTTAGCCGTCAAATCGACCGTTCCTCCAGCAAGCCGTGGGCGATGTAGAAATCCTGTAGCCCGGCCAGCGCCGGATGCGCCAGTGCCCGGCGAAGATAGTCGCGGATGCGCGGCAGGTGCTTCAGATAATAGGGCTTGCCGTCGCGTTTTTCGAGCCGCACGAAGATGCCGAGGATCTTGGAATTGCGCTGTGCGGCCATGATTGCATAGGTTTCGCGGAATTCGTCCTCGTCGAAGGCGCCGGCGGTGCGTCGCGCGGCGATATAGGCGGCGAGCGTGTGCTTTTCGATTTCGGGTGAGATGGTGACGCGCGCGTCCATGGCGAGCGAGGCGACGTCGTAGGCTGACGGTCCGATCAGCGCATCCTGGACATCGACGACGCCGAGGCGGTCGTGACCGGAACGGTCACCGCGCCAGATCAGGTTGGGCGAATGAAAGTCGCGCAGCATCAGCGTGTATTCGCGCCCCTCCAGCCGATCGAGCACCGCATTCCATTCGCTGCGGTAACCGGCGCGCAGTGCCTCGCCTGGCGGAGCGCCTGATATCGCCGGGACATACCAGTCGACCAGCAATTCGGCCTCGATCATCATGGCGTCGCGGTCGAAAGGCGGCACCTCGTGGAAGACGCCGGGGCCGGCCTGCATGCGGGCCGGCCATGTTTTGCCGTGCATCATGGCAAGCAGTTCGGCCGCCGCCGCATAGCGCGCGACCACCGGCTGGCCGCGCTTGTCGAGAAACCCTTGGGAACCGAGATGTTCCAGCAGGAGAAAACCCTGGTCGAGGTCCTGGGCATGGATTTCCGGGACGCTGACGCCGCCGGCCCGCAAGGCCCGATCGATGGCGACGAACGCCGAAACGGATTGCGCGGTGTGGGCGATCTCGGCATAGGGTTTGCCGTCGCGAACTGGCGGTCCGAGCACCAGCCTTGGCGAGTTCATCAGCACGCGCGGCGGAAATCCGGCGAGCGTGACGATCTCGTAGGAGCGGGCCGAGGCATCACCGATGAAATATCGCCGCTGCGCTTCGCCCCAACCGGCCTGCCCGAGAAAATCGCGCATCGCCAGCGATCGCGCCGCGCGCTCGAAGGCGGCGCCCTCTCCCGACAGTCTCGCCAGTCGGCCATGGCCCTGCTGGAGAAGTTCGACCAGCACCGAGGTTTTCGGCAGATATGCCTCTGCCCGCTCCGACCATTCGACCAGCGCGGCGCCTTGCGTCAGCGCCTCGTCGAAGCCCAGCTCGTGCAGCTCGGATGCCGTGCCCAAACGGTAGAGATCGAAATGATGGACCGGCACACGCGTGTCGTAGCTCTGGACCAGGGTGAAGGTCGGGCTCGGCACGTCGAGGCCGGCATCGTCGGCCAGTGCCCTGATCAGCGCCCGTGCCAAGGTCGATTTGCCGGCGCCGAGATCGCCCTTGAGAGCGAGCACGTCGCCAATGCGCAGCGACATGGCGAGATCCTCACCAAGCCTTGCCGTCGCGGCCTCGTCGGCGAGAAAACGCTCCAGCACCAATACCACCATCGAACGCGCTACTCGGCCGCCGCGCGGATGCCGGACGGCGTGTCGGGAAAGGCGCAGACAACCGTGGTGCCCTTATCCCTGCCTGTCTCGATGCGGACGCTGCCGCCATGCAGTTCGACAAAGCTCTTGACGATCGAAAGGCCGAGCCCGGCGCCACGGCGACGGCCGCCATTGGTGCGCGGCTCGAAGCGCCGGAACACCGAGTCAAGCAAGTCCGGCGGCATGCCGGGACCGTCATCGTGAACGGAAAATTCCACGCCGTCGGCAAGTTGGCGGCAGGCGAGCGTTATGGTGCTCGCCTCCGGCGCGTAATTGGCGGCATTGCTGAGCAGATTGTAGAGGATCTGGCGGACACGTATCTCGTCGCCGTGGAAGGTTTTCGGCGCGGCCGCCGCGTCGATCCTAAGCTTGATCGCATGTTCCTCCAGCCGGTCGGCGACCAGTTCGGCGGCGGCTGTAATGGTTCGGTCGATGTGAACTTCGGAAATGTCGAGTTCCATGATGCCGGCATCCACCGTCGCCAGATCGAGGATGTCGTTGACGATGGTGAGCAGGACCGAGGAGGACGAGCCGACATGCCCGATATATTCGCGTTGCTTCTGGTTCAGCGGACCAGTCGACGGCAGTGAAAGAAGCTCGGTAAAGCCGATAATGTTGGTGAGCGGCGAGCGCAGCTCATAGGAGACGTGCTGCACGAATTCGTTCTTGATCTGGTCGGACTTTTGCAGCGCCTCATTCTTGTCCTTCAGTGCCCGCTCGACGTTGACGCTGTCGGTAACGTCGACGAAGGTCATCATCACCTGGCCGTTAGGCAAAGGGATGACTGCGTAGCGCAAAACGGTGCCGTTGTTCAATTCGGTCTGGCCGTGGCGGTCGCGGCGCTCGTCGTCGAAGCCGGTGATGGCGGCAACGAACCCACCCCACGGACTATCGACGGCACGGCGGTCGCACAGGTCGCGGATCGTCGAGACATGAACGTTGGGTTTTGAGGCATCGGCATCCAGCCCCCACAATGCCGCAAAGGCCGGGTTCGACAATCTCAGCCTGCCGTCGGGGCCGAACACAGCGACGCCTTCGGCAAGGTTGTCGAGCGTCTCGCCCTGGACCCGCACGGCGGTCTGGTAGCGGCTTTCAAGGTCCATCTTCTCGGTCAGGTTCTCGAACACCCAGGTGACGCCGCCCTTGGGCTGCGGATTGGCGACGACGCGAATGGTTTTGCCGTCCGGCAGATGCCACCAATGCTCCTGCGATTCAACCGCGCGGTAAGCGCCGAGCAAACCCTCTTTCCAGCGCCGCCATTCGGGCTGCTCCGCGATCTTGCCTTCGCTGCGCAGGCGGTCGAGCAGCAAGGCGTTGTCCGGCGCGCTGTGCAGGAAGCCACTGTCGAGGCCCCATAGTTTCTGGAACGCCTGATTGAAAAACCGCAATTTCTCGTCGGTATCGAAAATCGCCACGGCGGTGTTGAGCTGATCGAGCGTATCGGCGTGGCTCTGCACGGTCCGCTCATACTCGGCGCGAATGGCCTCGATAGCGCTGATGTCGCAGGCAAGACCAGCCGAACCATCCGCCCCGGCAAAATCGGTCACGGCAAACATGCGGCGGTCACCTTCGATGACCGTGGAGAGCGTCTGTTCGAAGACGGGGTGCGACTTGTGTTGCGCAGCGATCGTGTCGCGCGCCTGGCCGCCGAGGAATTCCTTGCCATCGCGGACCGCCGCTTCGGCATTCCCGGCCTCGACCGCTTCGGCGTAGGCCCGGTTGACCCATTTCAGCCGCCCGTCGACGGTGCGCAGCCATGATGGCATCTTGAGCGCATCGAGAAGCCCGATCAGCGTCTCATGGTCGGCGGCTAAGCGCTGGTTCTCGATTTTCAGCCTGGCCTGGCTTCGCTGTGTCTCCGAAAGCGAGACGAAGCGAACCAGCACATGCGCCGCACTCTTGCGGCCGTGGACCTCGAGCGGCTGGCCGGCCTGCGATTCGATAACCAGATCGAACGGCTTTGCCCTGTCCCGCAGCGCCGCGATGGCATGTTCGAGTGCGGCCGCCGAACGCGGCATCAGCCAGCGGCCGAAAGCCAGGAAGGCGGCCCGGTCCTCCGGCGCGCCGCTTTCGATCGGCAACGTCCCGACAAGCTCGGGTTTCTTGTTCTCGGCCGCCCATACCACCACGCGCTGATCGCGGGAATGGAGCAGCGCCTCCGAGCGCTGCAGCGCTGCATTGACGTCGGCGATGCGGGTCCTGAGCTCGGCATTTTCCGCCGAGGTCCGCGCCCTTTCGCGGATCAGAAAGATGGCCGACAGCAAGGCCGCCCCCATGACGCCGACGAACATGGCGAGTTGCATGACCTCGACCGTGCTGACCGACAGCCCGGCCTTTTGCGCCACGCGGGTTTGGGCATGTGCAGTAAAGCCAAGCAGCGGACCAACCAGCGCGGAAGAAGCAAGCAGCACCCCGACACGGCTGCCGGCACGCCATAAAAGGCTGCCGCCTCTGGCAGCGGAGCCCGTGATCGAATCGTGATGGCCGCCGGAAACGGCCTGTCCCGCGCAAGGCGGGTTATCCCCCGGCATGTCTTGGTCCTCTTCGCCGCCTGAATGCAAGACCGCCCTGATGCGTGCGCCCGGGCCTCGTCCCCGGACCGCGAATCAGCACCATAGCGCTTGCGCGAATCGGCGTGAAGAATCAATCAGCGCAAAAATAAAGCCGGGCGAAAAGTCAATCACCCGGCTTCAATATCTAGTGGCAAGTTTCGCCGTGGTTAATAGCGGTAGTGTTCCGGCTTGAACGGTCCCTGCGGAGTGACGCCGATATAGGCGGCCTGTTCGCCGGACAGTTCGGTCAGGCGGGCACCGAGCTTGTCGAGATGCAGGCGCGCGACCTTTTCGTCGAGATGCTTCGGCAGGACATAGACCTGGTTCTCGTACTGACCGGGCTTGGTGTACAGCTCGATCTGGGCCAACACCTGGTTGGTGAAGGACGCCGACATGACAAAGCTCGGGTGGCCAGTGGCGTTGCCCAGGTTGAGCAGACGGCCCTCCGACAAAAGGATCATCCGCTTGCCGTCCGGGAAGGTGATCATATCCACCTGCGGCTTGATGTTGGTCCATTTCAGGTTGCGCAGCGACGCCACCTGGATCTCGTTGTCGAAGTGACCGATGTTGCCGACGATCACCATGTCCTTCATCAGGCGCATGTGGTCGAGGGTAACGACGTCCTTGTTGCCGGTGGTGGTGATGACGATGTCGGCCGTCGGCGCCGCGTCTTCGAGCGTGACCACCTCGAAACCATCCATCGCCGCCTGCAGCGCGCAGATCGGATCGACCTCGGTGACCTTGACACGGGCGCCGGCGCCCTTGAGCGAAGCCGACGAGCCCTTGCCGACGTCGCCATAGCCACAGACGACCGCGACCTTGCCGGCCATCATCGTGTCGGTGCCGCGGCGAATGCCGTCGACCAGCGATTCCTTGCAGCCATATTTGTTGTCGAATTTCGACTTGGTGACGGAATCATTGACGTTGATCGCCGGGAACGGCAGCAGGCCTTTTTTCTGCAACTGATAGAGCCGGTTGACGCCGGTCGTCGTCTCTTCGGTGACGCCGCGGATCGCTTCCTTCTGCTTGGTGAAGAAGCCGGGCGATGCCTGCATGCGCTTCTTGATCTGGGCAAACAGGATCTCTTCCTCTTCGCTGCCCGGATTGGACAGCACATCCTCGCCGGCCTCGGCGCGGGCGCCGATCAGGATGTACATGGTGGCATCGCCACCGTCGTCGAGGATCATGTTGGAGGTGCCGCCATCGGCCCACTGGAAGATCTTGTCGGTATAGACCCAATAATCCTCCAGCGTCTCGCCCTTGACGGCAAACACCGGAATTCCGGCCTCGGCAATGGCCGCGGCAGCGTGGTCCTGGGTCGAGAAGATGTTGCAGGAAGCCCAGCGGATATCGGCGCCGAGCGCCTTCAGCGTTTCGATCAGCACCGCCGTCTGGATGGTCATGTGCAGCGAGCCGGTGATGCGCGCGCCCTTGAGCGGCTTCCTGTCGCCGAATTCCTCGCGGCAGGCCATCAGGCCAGGCATTTCGGTTTCGGCGATCTCGATCTCCTTGCGGCCCCAGCCGGCAAGCGCGATGTCTGCGACCACATAGTCCTTGCTACCCGTCATGGCAGTGCTCCGATGCGAATTGATTGCGGGACGCGCCCGCCCCGAAAGCGTGTCGGAGGGCGCGAGGTGCCGGCCTGACTAGCAGATCGGGAGTCGGACGACAATGGGATATAAAGAAATCTTTATCCGTGCATGTCTTCAGCAGCGATCAGCACGTCAGCATTCCTCGCCAAAACGGGAAGCAACCAGTTGCTCCAGCGCATCGATGACCTCTTCGGCCTCCGGGCCGGTAGCGGTGACGCGGATCGAATAACCGGGGCTCGCCGCCAGCATCATCAGGCCCATGATCGAGGTACCGCCGACCTTGACGCCGTCCTTCTCGACCTGGACCGTGGCGTTGAAGCCACTGGCGATTTGAACGAACTTGGCCGAGGCGCGCGCGTGCAGGCCGCGCTGGTTGACGATCGGAAAGTCGCGAACGATCTTGTCCTTTTCCGGCAACAGGGCACTCATTTGCTGCTCAGGAGCTGACTTGCGACATTGATGTATTTACGGCCGGCAGCCTGCGCCTCATCCAGCGCGGCCGTCATGTTGTCGCCTTTGCGAACGCTGGACAGCTTGATCAGCATCGGCAGGTTCATGCCGGCAATGACCTCGATACGGCCGGATTCCATCACGGAAATGGCGAGGTTGGAGGGCGTGCCGCCGAACATGTCGGTCAAAACGATGACGCCCGATCCCGTATCGACGCGGCCGACTGCGTCGATAATGTCGCGGCGGCGCTGTTCCATATCGTCGTCGGCACCGATCGCCACGGTCTCGAAATTGTCTTGTGGCCCAACGACATGTTCCACGGCATTGCGGAACTCGGCGGCCAGTTGACCGTGCGTTACAAGCACGAGTCCGATCATTCTTTGGTGGCTCCCGTCATCGCCGCTTCACAGGCGCATTTTATGCTCGCCGACCGTTCCAGGTGGCGGGAGCGCTATCTTGTCGACGCAAGGCCCGTTGACAAGCCCAAAATTGCGCCGGCCCAAGCCAATTTGACGCATTGCAGCAAAAAATCGAAATCGGATCACAGGAAAGGCGCAATCGACAGGCGCGACATCACTGCCGGCAAGGCCGCCGCTACATTGCGCCCGGCAAGATCGATGCGCGGCACCGGACAGCCTGCCACCGGCTCGCTGACTTCCTCCTGAAAACGGGCCATTTCTGCCTTCGGCACCAGCCGGACATGCAGGTCGATCACGCCACCCAGCTCGAACGGCAGCGGGCGCGGCATGAACCCAGGCACTTCGGCGAGACCGGCGATGGCCGTCGGTACGCGACAGACCAGCCGCCCGGTGTGAGCCGTGGCGAGCAGCCTGTCGTCGCCGATAAGCCGCGAAAAAAGCCCGCGCGCGCGGCAATGATCCAAGAGTGTCAGCGCCAGCGTTGTCTTGCCGGCGCCGGACGGTCCGGTGATGAGGACGCCGCGCTCGCCGATCAACAGCGCCGTGCCGTGAATGTTTTCAGCCTGCATGACCGGACCGGGTTATGCATTTTGGAAATCCTGATCCAGCCCCGTCATCCTCGGGCTTGTCCCGAGGATCTGCCGGTCTTTCAATTGTGTTCGCACCATAGTCATCGTCTCGTTGCGCGGCAGATCCTCGGGACAAGCCCGAGGATGACGACCGTAACGCCGCGATATCCGGGATCATGCTTCGGCCGGCAGCGTCACCACGAAGCGCGCGCCCTTGATCTCGCCAGGCTTGGTGCCCGGGATGTTCTCGGCGCTCAGCGTGCCGCCATGCGCTTCGACGATCTGCCTGGATATCGACAGGCCAAGGCCCGAGTTCTGGCCGAACGCCTCGCCGGCCGGCCGGTCGGTGTAGAACCGCTCGAAAATGCGATCGATGTTATCGGCCCGGATGCCGGGCCCGTTGTCGTCGATGGTAACGATGTTGAACTTGCCTGCGCGCGCCAGCGATATGGTGATGTGGCCACGTTCTTCGGGGACGAACGAGCGGGCATTCTCGATCAGGTTGGTGATCACCTGGCCGATCCTCAGATCATGGCCGACGACGAAGTAGCCTTTCACGCCCTGCGGCAGCTTGGCGACCTTGAATTCGATCTCGACCGCCTTCTTGTTGCGCGTGGCCTCGCGCGAGACGGCGACCAGATCGGTGATGAACTTCTTGAGGTCGACGGTTCCCGCATCTTCCCGCGCCAGTTCGGCGTCGAGACGGGAGGCATCGGAAATATCGGTGATCAAGCGATCAAGCCGCCTCACATCGTGCTGGATGATATCCATCAGCCGGCTGCGCGAATTGTCGTTCCTGGCCAGCGGCAATGTCTCCACCGCGCTGCGCAGCGAGGTGAGCGGGTTCTTCAACTCGTGCGAGACATCCGCGGCAAAACTTTCGATCGCCTCGATGCGGGCGTAGAGCGCATTGGTCATGTCGCGCACGGCGATCGACAGATTGCCGATCTCGTCCTGGCGGTCGGAGAAGTCGGGGATTTCCTCGCGGTTCTTGACGCCGCGGCGAACCCTGACCGCCGCCGCGGAAAGCCGGCGCAACGGGTTGGCTATGGTGGAGGCCAGCAGCATCGACAGGATGGCGGTAACCAGGGCGGCGATGCCGAACACGCGCAGGATCGCCTTGCGCTCGGCCGCGACGATCTTGTCGATGTCGCCGCCTTCGGTCGACAGCATCAGCACGCCGAGAACGGCACGGAAGCGCTGGATCGGTACCGCCACTGAAACGATCTGCTCGCCCTGCTCCGAGATCCGCACGATCGTCGACGGACTGCCGGTAAGCGCCTTGACCACTTCCGGAAACGCCGCCCCGTTGCCACCCGGCTGCTCGCGATAGACGGGCAGTTGCTTGTTGCGGAAGAAATCAAAGACGAATTTCTGGATGCGCTCCAGAAGGTCCGGCTGCTCCTCTTCGACCGGCGGCAGGTCGTAGCGAAGGATCTGGCCGCGCGAATAGAGATGGCGGGAATCGAGCAGCAGGTTGGCGTCGCGGTCGTAAATGCGGGCGCGTGTGCGCGTCGGCGAGATCAACCGCCTGAGCACCGGCGCCACGCGCTCCGGATTGATGGGGAAATCGAGGTTGTCGAGTTGATCGGAGCCCGGGCCGAGGCTTTCGCCGGCCTGCAACTCGAGCAGCTTCTCCGGATCGATGCTGATCGAATCGGTCTCGACCGTCGCCGAGGCGGCGATCGCGCCGGCGATGATCTCGCCTTGGGTCATCAGGCTCTCGACACGGGCGTCGATCAGCCCGTCGCGAAAGGTATTGAGATAGAGAATGCCGGTAACCAGGACGGCCAAGCCGGCAAGGTTGAGAAAGAGGATGCGCCGCGTCAGGCTGGAAAAGATGTGGTGGCCGAGAAACCGGCGCATCGGCACCGTAATTTTCGACACGAAGGCGGGCAGAATCCGCGGCGGGCGCCTGGCGGCGCCCGACCGTCTCACTCGCTCTACTTCCACTGCCATCGAATAGCAGCTCCCGCTTAGTCTTTAGTTTGATGCATGTCGTTGCCCCAAAACCGGGACCACTTTTGGGCGACATGCATTAGCGTTTCGATGCATGTCGTTGTCCCAAAAAC
Organism: Mesorhizobium sp. M1428; assembly: GCF_040317515.1. Lineage (NCBI taxonomy): Bacteria > Pseudomonadati > Pseudomonadota > Alphaproteobacteria > Hyphomicrobiales > Phyllobacteriaceae > Mesorhizobium > Mesorhizobium sp. M1428. Next base: position 273,073 of record NZ_JAMYKT010000004.1, on the reverse strand, counting down.
CGGGACCACTTTTGGGCGACATGCATTAACTCATGCTTCGCGGAACCGATACCCGACTCCGTAAAGGGTTTCGATCATTTCGAAGTCATCATCGACGGCCTTGAACTTTTTGCGCAGCCGCTTGATGTGACTGTCGATGGTGCGGTCATCGACATAGACCTGCTCATCATAAGCCGAATCCATCAGCGCATCACGGCTTTTTACGACGCCTGGACGCTGGGCCAGCGAGTGCAGGATGAGGAACTCGGTGACGGTAAGCGTCACCGGCTCGCCCTTCCAGGTGCAGGTGTGGCGCTCCTGGTCCATGACAAGCTGGCCGCGCTCAAGCGACCGGGCCTGCTGGTTAGGCGCCTTGGCCGCCGCCTCGCGGGTGCTGGCGCGGCGCAGCACGGCGCGGACGCGTTCGACCAGAAGACGCTGCGAGAAGGGTTTGCGGATGAAGTCGTCGGCGCCCATCTTGAGGCCGAACAGTTCATCGATCTCGTCATCCTTGGAGGTCAGGAAGATTACCGGCAGGTCGGATTTCTGACGCATCCGGCGCAGCAACTCCATGCCGTCCATGCGCGGCATCTTGATGTCGAGGATGGCGAGGTTCGGCGGGCGCGCCGCCAGTCCCTCCAGCGCCGACGCCCCATCCGTGTAGGTTTCGACCCGATAACCCTCGGATTCGAGAGCGATCGAAACCGAAGTCAGAATGTTGCGATCGTCGTCGACAAGCGCGATTGTTGCCATTTCAAGCGGCTCCCTCATGAGCTGTCCCTTCTTTCGTCGAGAAGGGGCTTTTGCAGGACAAATTAGGTACAAAATGTGGCATAGGCTTTATCCGCTGTCACGCGCGGCATGCCGGCGGCCACAATTGTACCTCGATATGAATTGGACGAATGAACATCGCCAATCCTTTGGGCAACCATCAGTGTTTTTGCACATATAAACGATTTAAACAACTTTCAAAATATTTAAATCGATTAATGATTTGATATCATTCGCCTTTTCTGGTTTTGACGTTTTTAGCTCCTGCAATGGGAGTTCCGGAATTCGCCGGTAAAGACGCGGTAAATCGAAGAAGGGACACCCATGTCGGAAGCCGGCAAACGCAATCCTGCATGTGCAATCGATCGGATCGGCCTGAGAACCACTGGCGTGGTGCGCTATAATTTCGGCGCGGCCGCGCTCTACGAGGAGGCAATCCGCCGTGGCGAGGCCCGACTCACCGCGCATGGCGCGCTTGCGGCCGAGACCGGGCAGCACACCGGCCGCTCGCCCAGGGACAAATTCGTGGTTCGCGACGAAAGCACCGCGCCGCATGTATGGTGGGACAACAACAAAGCGATTTCGCCGATCCAGTTCGATACGCTGCTTGCCGATTTTCGCGCCCATGCGGCTGGAAAGGACCTTTATGTGCAGGACCTGGTCGGCGGCGCCGACGAGGAGCTGAAGCTGCCGACCAGGGTGATCACGGAGCTTGCCTGGCACTCCTTGTTCATCCGCAATCTGCTCATCCGGCCGGCCGCCGCCGAACTCGAGCATTTCATGCCCGATTTGACGATCATCGACCTGCCGTCGTTCCGTGCCGATCCCGCCCGCCACGGCACGCGCGGCGAAACGGTGATTGCCGTCGATCTTTCGCGCATGATCGTGTTGATTGGCGGTACCTCATATGCCGGCGAGATGAAGAAGTCGGTGTTCACCGTGCTCAACTATCTGTTGCCGGCAAAAGGCGTGATGCCGATGCATTGCTCGGCCAATGAAGGGCCTGCCGGCGACGCGGCCGTTTTCTTCGGCCTTTCCGGGACCGGCAAGACGACCTTGTCGGCCGACCCGTCGCGCACGCTGGTCGGCGACGACGAGCATGGCTGGGGACCGCACGGCATCTTCAATTTCGAAGGCGGCTGCTATGCCAAGACGATCAAGCTTTCGGCCGAAGCCGAGCCGGAGATCTTCGCCACCACCCAGCGCTTCGGCACGGTGCTGGAGAATGTGGCGCTCGACGCAGGCCGCGTGCCGGATTTCGACGACGGAGGGCTGACCGAAAACACACGCTGCGCCTACCCGCTCCACTTCATTCCGAACGCCAGCAAGACGGGGCGCGCCAGCCACCCGAAGAACATTATCATGCTGACCGCCGACGCATTCGGTGTGATGCCGCCGATCGCGCGGCTCACCCCGGCGCAGGCCATGTACCATTTCCTCTCTGGCTATACCGCCAAGGTGGCGGGGACCGAGAAGGGCGTTACCGAACCCGAAGCGACATTTTCGACATGCTTCGGCGCACCGTTCATGCCGCGGCATCCGTCGGAATACGGCAATCTGCTGCGCGAGCTCATCGCCCGCCACGGTGTCGATTGCTGGCTGGTCAACACCGGTTGGACCGGCGGCGCCTACGGCACCGGCAAACGAATGCCGATCAAGGCAACGCGGGCGCTGCTTGCGGCGGCGCTCGACGGCTCGCTGAAAGCGGCCGGCTTCCGCACCGACGCCAATTTCGGTTTCGACGTACCGGTGACGGTTGCCGGCGTCGACCGCGCCATTCTCGACCCGAGATCGACCTGGATCGACAAGCCCGCCTATGACCGGCAGGCGGCAAGGCTGGTCGGGATGTTCGTCGACAATTTCGAAAAGTTCGAAGCCCATGTCGACGCCACCGTGCTCGGCGCCGCACCACGCATGCAGGTCGCGGCTGAATAGCCGTCGCCCCTGGTGATGCTTCGAGGCCCGGCTTCGATCGGGCCTTTTCTTTTTTCGCCTGCCGCGCCATGACTGCGGCATGAACGCCGACGACAAGATCATCATTACCGACGATGCGGTGATTAATCCGGGCGACCTGCACGAGGACTTCATCCGTTCGTCGGGGCCAGGCGGCCAGAACGTCAACAAGGTGGCGACGGCAGTGCAATTGCGCTTCGATGCCGCCAATGCGGCTGGCCTGTCGGAGCGGGTGCGCGAACGGACCATCAAGCTTGCCGGCCAGCGCGCCACCAAGGACGGCGTCATCGTCATCGAAGCCGGACGCTTCCGCACACAAGAGCAGAACCGGGCGGACGCCCGGGCGCGGCTGACGGCACTGGTCGCCAAGGCCGCCGAACCACCACCACCGCCGCGCAAGAAGACCAGGCCGTCCAAAGGCGCGGTCGAAAGACGGCTCAAGAGCAAGGCCGGGCGCGGCTCGATCAAGAAAATGCGCGGCCGGGTCGAGGATGACTGACAGCCGAAGCGGCTTGGGATCGAAGATCGCCGGTTAAAGCACGCAGCCACCGTCGGAGGCGGCTTTCGGGTCGCCGTTTTCATTTGACCGTGGCATTCTGATTTTCCAGGCCAACGGATCAAGCGACGCGATGCTCGTACTGCCCAAAGGCGTCCGCCATATGCCCGGCTACCTGTCGCGCGCCATGCAGGAAGTGCTGGTGGAAGATATCAGGCAGGTCGTGCAGGAGGCCCCGCTGTTCGTGCCGGCGATGCCGCGTACCGGCAAGGAGATGAGCGTGCGCATGACCAATTGCGGCCCGCTAGGCTGGGTCACCGACAAGGAGCACGGCTATCGCTACCAGCCGACCCACCCGGTGACCGGAAGGCCTTGGCCGCCGATCCCGGAGATGCTGCTCGAACTGTGGCGGGACGTATCCGCCTATGCGCACCCGCCGGAGGCCTGCCTGGTCAATTTCTATTCGCAGGATGCCAAGATGGGTCTTCACCAGGACCGCGACGAGAGCGATTTCTCCGCGCCTGTCGTCTCGGTGTCGCTCGGCGACGATTGCCTGTTCCGGGTCGGTCAGACGACGCGCGACGGCGCCACCAAATCGTTCAGGCTGAAGAGCGGCGACGTCGTCGTGCTTGGCGGCGAAGGCCGGCTCTGCTTTCACGGCGTCGACCGTATCTACCCGTCGACCTCGGCATTGCTCAGGATTGGCGGCCGCATCAATCTGACGCTGCGACGGGTGACGATGCCGAAATAGGCTGTTCGGGTGGCCGATCGCCCGGGCGGACATAATCGTCGCGCAGATAGATGCGCTCGGTCTCGTCCTCGACGAGAATGCGGTAGTGCGCCAGGATGGCGTCAAAGCCAAAACGCCCCATCAGTTGGCTTGTCCACATTGTGTTGTTTTTCTTGAAGACGACGACATCCGGCCGCAGACGCGCGAACTCTTCGCGTTTGCTTTCGACGTAGCGTACCATGATGGCTTGGTAATGGATGGCTTCGGCGGTGTCACCCGAGAGGGCTGCCTCCCGGGACAGGGAAAGTGCGAACGCTCCAAGCCAATCGCTGACGTGGGTCGAAACGAATTGCCCATCGATCATACGGTTCAAGGGATGTCCCGAGGAAATATCCGAACTGACCAACGCCACGGTCGGTCGATCGGTGGCGGCGCGAATGGCGGCAACCAGCGCCGGCCCTGGTTTCTGGGTGCTCCAGTACGGCAAGAAAGCGATTGCCACCGCCGCCAAGGCCCAAGCTCGCGAAGGAGCCGTCACGAACGCCAACAGCTTCGACGGCGGCTGCACGATCCTGGGCACCGCCAGCAGGCAGAAAATGGCCGCCACGGCGCAAAAGATCGCGGGATAGGCATGATAAGAATAGCCTTTCGCTTGGTAGAACAGGGGAAACATGCCGGCGATCGATGCCGCCAACGCCACCGCCGCCAGCTCTGGAAACCGCCCGGCAGGCCACAGCCACCAGATCAGGAAGACAAGGAAACACCATGGGAAACCGTAGCCGGTCACAATCGGCCAAAAGATGCCGATCTTTCCATAAACATCCGCCAAGAGGGGATAGACGTCGCGCAGGAACTCCGGATGGATGAGCGTGACGGTGCTGAGATAGACAATGCAGATGGCGCCAATAACCCAGTGTTCCGGGGCGAAGATCGGTTTCAGACTGCGCCGGCGCACTGCAACGACCAACGCCGGCGCCAACACCATGATCGCATAGTAGGGCTTGACCAGCAGCAGAATGCTGCCCGACAGGCCGGCGAGTAAGGCAAGCCCGATGCTTGGTTGGGCAGCTGCGTCTCTGCGCGCGCGCCAGGCATGAAGCGCAAGCAGCGGCATGAAAAGCGCCGTGCCGATATGCTCCCGCTCGCTGAAGGCGTTGCCGGGGAAGATCACCAACATTGCGCAAAACGCCGGCCCCAGTGCAAACAGCGATGCAGTTTCAGTGAAACCCGCGCGCTTGACGATCACGCCCGAGAGCGAAAGTCCGATGAGCACGGCAAGATAAGTCCAGGCCTCAACCAGGATTTCCGGGGCGGTGCCCAGCAATCTGGCCGCAGCCACTGGCGGCAGATAGAGCCAGACGCTGAATGGAGGATTGGTCTCGTAGATTTGGGAGTAAAGCCGCTCACCGGACAGCATGCGCTCGCAGACCGTGATCAGCCAGCTGGTGTCGGTAACAGTTCCCCAACGTTGCTGCCAGACGATCGAGAAGACCGTGACGGCGGCAATGGCCAGGACATTACGGCTAGGAAGCAGCGACGCCGCGATATCCCGGCCGCGCCACCGGCTCAAGCCGTCAATGTCGTTCGAGACGCTCATGATGTTGCACCGAGGCTCTCGAGATCGAGCCATATGTCGTCGAGCGGAGCGATTGGATCCAGCCGTGCCATGGTTTCTGGAAGCCTCCTCAATCGGTTTGGAGCGGCGCGGCCGCCGTATAACGAAGATAGACAGTGATTTCCGGCTCGGCGTGCAGCAGACGATAGTCGGCCAAAGCGGCAGCGATCCGCTTGTCCTGCAGCATCAGGGCAGTCCACGCGGGCGAGCCTGACAGCACGATATCGGGCTTCCTCGCTGATATCTCGGCGGCGTATTCGCCGATCACCCGATCGCGGATGCTTTCAAGTTCCCGTCTCCGTTCGAGATCGCCGGTGACGCGGGCGAGCGTGTCCGCGTTGGAGACCGCCCAGGCGCTCGGATGGCGTGATATGAACCTGCCGCCGACCAGCCTGGCGAGGGGATGGGCGACCTGCATCTGGTCGGCAATCGACATGATAGTCGGGGTTTCGACCGTCGCGCGGATCGCGGCGACAGAGCGGGCGATCGGGCCGTTATCCGTTGTCAGCGCCGCGTACTGTGCCCTGACCGCTATTTGCAGCACCAGCACGCTACCGAAGATCAAGGCGGCCTTACGAACGACGCCTGCACTGCCGAATGTGCCGAACCGCAGAAGCTGGATGCCAAATGCAAGTGTTGCAACAACGACCATCGGCAGCGCGTGATTGGGCCAACCCTTGCCCATGATGATGAAGGCTGGAATGAACCCCAGTGCGGTCAGAAGCGGAATCCTGACGTCCCAGCTCGTCTTTCTCAGGCCGCCGGCCGCAAGCACGGTGGCGGCGGCCAGAAGCAGCACCACTTTCGGCCAGTTTGCCAGCATATCGGCGGCAGAGGCCCTCAACGGAAGATAGACCTCCCTGACCAAGGGCAGGACGTCGCTTAAATAGGCGCGGTCGAAGAGCGCGATGGATGCCGCATAGGCGGCCACGATCGCAGCGCCAACCAGGTTCTCTGCGACGAAGAGCGGTCTCAGCGACCGCCTTTCAAGCGCAAGACAGAGCGACGGCAACATGAAGGCCAGCACAAAATACGGCGGCTTGACCATGACCACGACCGCCGCGCCGAAGCCCGCGACCATGTGCTCCAGAGGCGAGCCCGCGGCGAAATCCGGAGTCCGCTGACGTGTGCATTGCAACGCCAGCCAAGGCAGAATGGCAATCAACGCCAAGTGCTCGCGTTGGCCGAATTGATCCGGCATGAAACACAGGATCAAAAACAGGGCCGCCGCTGCCGCCCACAGCGCATGGGGCTGCCGGTAGACCGGTTCATCGCGCGCGAAAATGCGGACGGAAATGAAAATACTGGCCAGGCTCAGGCAAACGACGCCAAGCGTCAGCCAGAATTCCGCACGGATGCCGGTGAGCTTTTCCAGGAGCATGAGCGGCAGGTAGAGCCAGATCGAGAAAGGTGGGTTGGTCTCCACGATGTCCGTGTTGAGCCGCTCTCCGCCAAGCAGGCGGTCGCAGACGACCAGAAGCCACGACACGTCGACATTGGTCGGAATTGCAACGGTGGATAGCCAGACGGCGTATGTGACCACCAGGCAGGCCAGCAGCAGCGGAGCACCCGCTACGCCCACAAAGGGCGAGAAACGGTTGGCGCCGGGGAGCAGTTCACTGAGGGATCGCGCGCTAGAGACCACGAAACACCCAGCGCCCGAGGACGACATAGTTGATGACCGGCACGGCAATGCAGGTGAGCAGGATCGGGATTGCGGCAGGGACGCCGAGCATCTGGGTCAAAAGCCCCGGCAGGGCGATCGCGACAGCGAGACCGGAAGCGGTGAGCAGGAGGAAGCGAGGCAGTTCCATCGCGTGGCTGCCGCCCGAGGTAAAGGTGAAATATTTGTGCCCGGTGTAGGAGAACAGCGCGGCGACGGCGTAGGCCGCAAACGATGTGAGCGCCGCCGGCAGGGCCGCCGTTGCCTGTCCACGCGACAGCAGGAAAGCGCAAACGGCGTAGATCAGCGTCGACGCAATGCCAATCAGCGCAAAGCGCGATAGTCGACGATACGAGCCGGTGCCCATGACGCGGTCAAGCTGCCAATTTCTCGTCGAGGTGACCGGTTTCGACGGCGCTGTCCTTGCGGAACACCGCCAGCAGCGAAACACCGAAGGGCAGGCTTGCATTTGGTATGATGCGGCCTTCCGCCGAAAACACTGCCTTCATCACTGCATTCAGTGGTTTCGGCGGCGTGGCATGGCCGGCTGGCAAGGCCGACTTGCGCAACCTGTCCACCAGTCGTGCCAGCGCCGCTACCGGAAAGAGCGCGGCATTTGTGTAGCTCAGCCGGTCGATCGCGAAACCAGCCTTTTCAATTCGTTGACGCAGCAGATCGCGCGAATAGCGCCGCATATGATGCAGCCCCACATCATGCGTGCTCCACAACCATTGGTGTGCGGGCACGGTAAGGACGACGCTGCCGCCCGGTTTCAGCATTTGGCGGATCGCGGCAAGCGATGCCTCGTCTTCAGCGACATGTTCCAGCACGTCGAACAGGCAGACGAGGTCGCAGCTTTGCGGCGTGACAGGAATGTTGTCCGGCAGATGTCCGGCGAGGAAGTCGCGGCCGGTCTTTTCCCGGGCAATCCTGCGCGCGAGATCGCTCATCTCGACTGCCGTCACGGCGCCGAACTGCTCCAGCATCCGGATGTTGCCACCGGTGCCGGCACCGATCTCGACGATGCGCGCGTTTTCAGGCAGGCCGATGCTGCGAATGACCGCCTCGGCGATGGCGCGACGCCCGCAGAACCACCAATGCTCGTCTTCGGTGGCGGCCATCTGTCGGTAGGCGTCGATCTCCATCAGCTCATTCCCTCATATTTGCGGCGCACGATGTAGATCGGACGCTGCTTGATCTCGGCATAGACCCTGCCGAGGTATTGTCCGATGATGCCGATGCCGAGTAACTGGATGCCGCCAAGGAAAAGAACACTGACCAGCAGCGAGGCGTAGCCGGGCACATCAACGCCAAAGATCATAGTCTTGGCGACGATCAGCAGGCCGTAGAGGAACGACAGCGCGGAAATCGTCGCGCCGACATAGGTCCAGATTTCAAGCGGAGCGGTGGAGAAGCTGGTGATGCCTTCGAGCGCGAAGTTCCACAGCTTCCAGCCGGAGAATTTCGACTGGCCGGCGATGCGCTGATCGCGGACATATTCGACGCTTGCGGTGCGGAACCCGACCCAGGCGAACAGGCCCTTCATGAAACGACGGCGTTCGGGCAAGGACCGCAACGCCTGGATGACCTGGCGGTCGATCAAACGGAAGTCGCCGACATCGTGCGGGATCTTCTGCTGCGCGATCCAGTTGTGAACGCGGTAGAACATCGAGGCGGAGCGTTGCTTGAGAAAACTGTCGCTCGACCGGTTGGCTCGCTTGGCCAGAACGACCTCGAAACCCTCGCGCCACTTTTCCACAAGCAGCGGAATGACATGCGGCGGATCCTGCATATCGACATCCATCGGAATCGCTGCATCGGCATCGCAGCTGTCGAGACCCGCAGTCATCGCGGCTTCCTTGCCGAAATTGCGTGAAAGGTCGATTACGTGGATGCGTGGATCGGTTTGTTGTGCTTCGATCAGCTTTTCGAGCGTCGTATCGCTGCTGCCGTCGTTGACGAAGATGAACTCGAGGGCAACGCCTTTGTCCTTCAGCGGCGCAGTGCTTTCGCACACCGCCTTCAGGAATGGAGCAATTGCGCCTTCTTCATTGTGGACAGGCACGATCAGGGCAATCGTTGCGGCGCCGCTGCCCGGATGTACGATGCGGTCAGCTGCCGGCCGATCAATGTTTAGGAATGGCGCATTCATTTGTTTGCCGAGCCCGCAGATCAGGCCCGACAATAGAAAGACTGGGTTAAGATGACTTTAAGGAATGTCCCGGGATTTCACAGTTTCCTGAGTGCCACTTCCTCGACCAGATGGTTGGCGCCCTTGCGCAGGATGAGATCGGCACGGGCGCGGGTCGGCAATATATTTTCACGCAAATTCTTCAGATTGATGTTGGTCCACAGGCCCTCGGCGATGGCGCGGGCCGCATCCTCGGAAAGCTGCGAATAGCGGTGAAAGAAGGAGGCCGGGTCGCGGAAGGCGGTTTCGCGCAGCCGCATGAAGCGGGCGATATACCAGTGATGGATCAGCGCCTCGTCGGCATCGATGTAGATGGCGAAGTCGAAGAAATCCGACAGGAAAGGCACGATCTTGCCGTCCTTCGGCAGCTTGCCCGGCTGCAGGACATTGATGCCTTCGAAGATCAGGATGTCCGGCCGGTCGATGGTCTGGAACTCGCCCGGAATGACGTCATAGGTCAGGTGCGAATAGACCGGCGCGCGGACGTTGCGCTGCGCCGATTTAATGCCGGACAGGAAGCGCAGCAGCGCGCCGACATCGTAGCTGTCGGGAAAGCCCTTGCGCTCCATCAGATTGTTGCGGCGCAGGACTTCGTTCGGCAGCAGGAAACCGTCGGTGGTGACCAGGTCGACCTTGGGACTCGACGGCCAGCGCGCCAGCAGCTCCTTTAGGACGCGCGCCGTGGTCGATTTGCCGACCGCCACGGAACCGGCAATGCCGATGATGAACGGTGTCTTGGCCACATCCAGCGCGTTGAAGAAGGCCTGGCGCTGCCTGAACAGGAGTTGACTGGCTTCGACATGAGCCGACAACAGCCGTGACATCGAAAGGTAGATGCGCTCGACCTCGTGGAGATCGACCGGATCGTTCAGCGACCGCAGACGATGGATCTCGTCTGCGGACAGCGTCATCGGCGTATCGGCGCGGAACCGCGACCATTGCTCGGCCGAGAAGAAACGATAGGGTGAATACTTCTCGGTAGGAGCGAGCTGGTCCATCGAGTTCCTCCGCAGCGATCAGCCCCGGTCCAGCCGAGACGCCTTTTCGGCGATGCCCGAACGACCGGTGCGGCGTTCAAGCTCGTTGAGCACATCGCTCAGCGGAATGCCCGCTACGCCAAGAACGACAAGCCAATGATAAATGAGATCGGCGCTTTCCGAAACAAGCGCGGCCCTATCGGCGCTAACGGCTGCGATCACCGTTTCGACCGCCTCTTCGCCGAGTTTCTGCGCTGCCTTGCTCATGCCGCGCTGAAAGAGCTTGGCCGTCCACGAATCCGGATCGCCGGAACGTGCGCGTTCGCCAATGATCTTCTCCAGATCGGAGAGCGAGAACTCAGTCATGACGGCATTTACAGCCTCTTCTTAGCCGGAAAGGCTCTAGGACCGATTACCCGGCGAGTCCAGCCGCATCGGCAGTCCGGCCTGAGCCATATGCAGCTTGGCCTCGGCGATGCTGTAGGTGCCGAAATGGAAGATCGACGCCGCCAGCACCGCGCCGGCGTGGCCGTCGCGAATGCCTTCGACTAGGTGGTCGAGCGTGCCGACGCCACCGGAAGCGATGACCGGCACGCGTACGGCGTCGGCGACCGCGCGGGTAAGCGCTATGTCGTAGCCGGACTTGGTGCCGTCGCGGTCCATTGATGTCAGCAGGATCTCGCCGGCGCCGAGATCGACCACTCGCCAAGCGAACTCGACGGCATCGATGCCGGTCTTCTCGCGGCCGCCATGGGTGAATATCTCCCAGCGATCGGCCTCGCCCGCAGCGGACACTTTCTTGGCATCGATGGCGACGACGATGCACTGGTTGCCGAACTTGTCGGCAGCCTCGGCGACAAAATCGGGGGTCTTCACCGCCGCCGTGTTGATCGACACCTTGTCGGCGCCGGCCAGAAGCAGCTTCCTGATGTCGGCGACCTGACGGACGCCACCGCCAACGGTCAGCGGCATGAAACACTGTTCTGCGGTGCGGGCGATGACATCGAAAATGGTCTCGCGGTTTTCCGACGAGGCGGTGATGTCGAGAAAGCAGAGCTCGTCGGCGCCGGCCGCGTCATAGGCTTTTGCCGCTTCGACGGGATCGCCGGCATCGACCAGGTCGACGAAATTGACACCCTTGACGACGCGGCCGTTCTTGACGTCGAGACAGGGAATGACGCGGGCTTTCAGCATCAGATCCTCCCGATCTCCGCAAGAAAATCGACAAGCAGCAGGCCGACGACGGGCGGAACCTCAGACTGGGAATCAAAGGCCGGGTCGTAGGCCGAGAGCGTCACGCCGACAATCGGGATGGACCTGGCCAGTCCGCAGGCAAGCTGCCGTAGCTGTTCCGGGCTCGGACCGCCCGGATGCGTGTAGCGGTTCACCTGCAACACATCCGGATCGAGGACATCCAGGTCGAGATGCAGATGTCCCCGAACCGCCCCTGCCGCTGTGAGCTTTCCGACTCTATCGAGTGCACCGGCACATTCGCTGCACACGATCGGCAAGGTTTCCAGCAGGCGCTTTTCGTCGGGATCGAGGTCGCGGGCATCGACCAGCATGCAGCGCGCCGGGTCTATCGGCCGGAACCCCGGAATCGCTGCCGCCATCGGACGCCAGCAGAGCCCGAGCGTCGCCGCCAGCGCCATGCCGTCGAGAAAGCCGTAGGCCGACGTCTCCGGCGTGTTGAGATCGCCATGCTGATCGATCCAGATTATCGAATCCGCGGCTTCACCGGCGACCGCACCGGCGGCGGTCAGGCAATTGCCAGCAAGGATAATGGGGAAGCGTCCTCCATCGCGGGCGAGGCTAACCTTGGTCGCGACGGCGTTGCAGACGGCAAAGCCGGTTGCGATTTCGCGCCCCTGCTCGTCTCCAACCTTGCCGATATCTTCGACGGCGACGTCATGGCCAGCCACGGTCAGGGCTTCGACGAGCCCACCGCCGACGATGGCGTCCGGCCCCTCGCCGCACCCTTCGTGATAGTGCCCGCTGTCGTAAGGAGCGAGGATAATCGAGACTTTCATGATGACGCCCCTGCCATCGGCTTGCCGCGCAGGATCGCCAGTGCCTCGGCCGGATCGATGCGGCCGTCGTAGAGCGCGCGGCCGGAGATCGCGCCTTCGAGCTTCTGCGCATCGGGCATGGTCATGCGCACGATGTCGGCGATCGAGGCGAGCCCGCCCGAGGCGATGACCGGGATCGACACCGCCTCGGCGAGATCGATGGTGGCGTCCCAGTTGATGCCGGTCAGCACACCGTCGCGGTCGATGTCGGTGTAGATGATGGCGGCGACGCCGGCGCCTTCGAATTTCCTCGCCAGTTCGAGGACGCCGAGGCTCGAGGCCTCGGCCCAGCCTTCGACCGCGACCTTGCCGCCCTTGGCGTCGATGCCGACGGCGATCTTGCCCGGGAATGCCTTGCAGGCCTGCCTGACCAGATCCGGATCGCGCACCGCCACGGTGCCAAGAATGACGCGGGCCAGCCCACGGTCGAGCCAGTCCTCGATCTGCGCCAAGGTGCGGATGCCGCCGCCGAGCTGCACCGGATTACTCGTCGCCTTGAGGATGGCGCCGACCGCCGCGCTGTTGACGCTCTGGCCCTTGAAGGCGCCGTTGAGGTCGACGACGTGCAGCCATTCGAAGCCCTGCTCTTCGAAGGCGCGCGCCTGAGCGGCCGGATCTTCATTGTAGATCGTCGCGGTCGCCATGTCGCCGTGCTTGAGGCGCACGCATTTGCCGTCCTTGAGGTCTATCGCCGGAAACAGAATCACCTTCAGGCGCCTTCGACGATGACAAAGTGGCCGGTCGAGCCGGCGAGCCTGTACTTCAAGGCCTCCTGGTACTCAGGCGAGCCGTAGCATTCCATCGCCTTTTCATAGGATTCGAATTCCACCAGCACGTGGCGATTGCCTGTCGGCCCTTCCGGGCTGGTATACCGCCCGGCGCGCACCGGGAACGTCGCGCCGTATTTCGCGAAAGCCGCGGCATTGGCCTCGATGTACTGCTTGTAGATCTCGGGATCGTGGACATCGACCATTGCCATCCAATAGCCCTTCTTGCTCATGATTCAGGGCCTCCAGCCTAGGAAATTGGTGATCAGCGCCAGGCCCAGCGCCTGGCTCTTCTCGGGGTGGAATTGCGTTCCGGCTAGGTTGTCGCGGGCGACAGCGGCCGTTACCGGGCCGCCATAGTCGGCAACCGCCAGCACCTCATCCTCCTTCCGTGCATCGAGATGGTAGGAGTGGACGAAATAGGCGTGCAGTCCCTTGCCGCCCGTCGCAATACCGGAAAACAGCGGATGCTTGCGCTTCAGGTCAATCGTGTTCCAGCCGATCTGCGGGATCTTGAGTGTCGGATCGGCCGGCGTGATCTCCTTGACGTCGCCGGCGATCCAGCCAAAGCCCTTTGTGACGGTCTTTTCCAGGCCTCGCTCCGACATCAGCTGCATGCCGACGCAGATGCCGAGGAACGGCCGAGCCTTGGCGATAGCCACCTCCTCCACCGCTTCCCACATGCCGGCGACCGCACGCAGTCCAGCGGCGCAATCGGCATAGGCGCCGACGCCGGGCAGGACGATGCGGTCGGCGGTCCTGACCCGCTCGGCATCGGCGGTGAGCTCGATCGCGGCGGCAATGCCGGCTTCATGCGCGGCACGCTCGAAGGCCTTGGTGGCCGAGCGCAGATTGCCCGACCCGTAGTCGATGATCGCGACCCTCATCTCAGGGCTTTCCCGGAATATGGTTCAGCCCCAGCGCCAGGCCCATCTGCGCCGGCCGGGCATGTGCTGCGTCCGGGACGATGCGCTGCGCAGGAGCTTGTGCATTCGAACCTGCATCGGCTTCCACTACATAGCGAATGTCGGCATCGTCGAGCCTGTCGGCCTCGACCACGCCCCATTCATGCCAGCCGCGACGGCGCAGGGCTGCGATCCGCAAGCCCTGTCCTTCCAGTCCGACAAAGAGCATGACAAGCAGGGATAAAAGCGAGCCGGCTGTTTCCAGGTCCAGCCTTTCGTCCAGCATCGAGAGCAGGCCCATGGCGACAAACGCCAATGCCGCTTCGACCCACAGCCGGTGCCAGGCCAGCCACAGCGGCGGCACCAGGAAGCCGAGCCAGGCAAAGCCGTCACGGACAAAGGTAGTGTCCACGCTTTCGCTGCGGCCTGGCGGCTCCATCACGACATAGATGGCCATGGCGCTACCCTTTCAGGGACCCCTTGGTGGAGGGAACCGCGTCCGGCTGGCGCGGGTCGCGCTCAAGTGCCGAACGCAGCGCACGCGCCACGGCCTTGAAGCAGGTCTCGGCGATGTGGTGGTTGTTGGCGCCGTAATGATTGGTGACATGCAGCGTGATGCCGGCATTCTGCGCCAGCGCGTGGAAGAATTCGCGCACCAGCTCGGTGTCGAACGTACCGATCTTCGGCGACGAGAATGAAACATTCCAGACCAGAAAAGGCCGGCCGGAGACGTCGATTGCCGCTCGCGTCAGTGTCTCGTCCATGGCGAGGTCGATCGAGGCGTAGCGCATGATGCCGCGCCGCTCGCCCAATGCCTTGGCCAGCGCCTGGCCGAGCGCGATGCCCGTATCCTCGACCGTGTGGTGGTCGTCTATGTGCAGGTCGCCCTTGGCCTTCACGGTCATGTCGATCAGCGAATGGCGCGACAACTGGTCCAGCATATGGTCGAAGAAGCCGACGCCCGTCGAAATGTCGGATTTGCCCGAGCCGTCGACCTGAACCGACACGGAGATGTCGGTTTCCCTGGTCTTGCGGCTTATCTCGGTGGAACGGGGCGCCATAACCTCATCCTTGTCTCAGATTTTGCACGATTCAGGCGTTCACATGCCTGAAAACGAAAGCCTTCTAGCAGCATGATCCTGCGATTGCCAGTTACCGCTGCCGAGCACAGTCCGGCCCGGCGGATGGCCGGTTTGCAATCGTCGGGCCTATGCATACATATGGCCGATCGAGTCACTCGTAACGCGCCGATCGCCTCGATGGGATCGGTGCTGATCGGAGCAGAAAATGTCGAATGAACTGACCATGCATGCCACGACCATCCTCACCGTGCGCAAGGGCGGCAAGGTGGTGATCGCCGGCGACGGCCAGGTCAGCCTCGGCCAGACCATCATGAAAGGCAACGCCAAGAAGGTGCGCCGCATCGGCAAAAGCGGCAACGTCATCGCCGGCTTTGCCGGCGCCACTGCCGATGCCTTCACGCTGCTCGAGCGGCTCGAAGCCAAGCTCGAACAATATCCCGACCAGCTGACACGCGCCTGCGTCGAGCTCGCCAAGGACTGGCGCACCGACCGCTATTTGCGGCGGCTGGAAGCGATGATGCTGGTGGCCGACAAGTCGGTGTCGCTGGCGCTGACCGGCACCGGCGACGTGCTGGAGCCCGAATTTGGCGTGATGGCCATCGGCTCGGGCGGCAATTACGCGCTGGCAGCGGCACGCGCCTTGATGGATAGCGACAAGGACGCCGAGGAGATCGCCCGCAAGGCGATGCAGATCGCGTCAGACATTTGCGTCTACACCAACAACAGCTTCGTCGTCGAAACTCTCGATGCCGCCTGAGCGGAGCCTCCGCTATAGTTTTCGGCCGGTGACCGAGAGGGACCTGCCGATGATCGCCGGCTGGCTTGCAGAGCCGCATGTCGCCGAATGGTGGAACGACCCAGAGACCGAGATTGCGGAGATTCGCGAACATATCGACAGCATTTCGGTCGAGCCGCTGATTGTCGAGCTCGACGGAAAGCCCATCGGCTATTTGCAGAGCTACGATCCGCATCTGGAGGACGGCCATCCCTATAGCGACCAGCCGTTCGGCACGCTCGGCATCGATCTGTCGATCGGCGTGCCGGAGCTTGTCGGGATCGGCCACGGCGCGGCGATCGTCCGGCAGTTCGTCGAGCAGCTTTTCGAGGAAGGTACGCCGCGCGTGATCATCGACCCGGACCCCGCCAATGCACGGGCTATCCGTGCCTATGAAAAGGCCGGTTTCAGGGCTATCGATCGCAGGAAGTCGGAATATGGCGATGCCGTGCTGATGGCGATTGATGCCCCAGAGGGTGATGCCGGACAGGGTGACGCCGAACAGGGTGACGCAGAAGAGGGGCAATAGCAGCATGAGCGTTTCCAGCGACAAAACCGTTTCGGCCTACGAAGACAGCTGGCGAATGGGGCTTCTGCTGGTTCTCGGCCTGGTCATCTTCCAGGCCGGGGCTCTCTACGGCATGGGGCGGACGCCGATCTGTACCTGCGGCTACGTCAAGCTGTGGCACGGCATCGTGCAGAGCTCCGAGAATTCCCAGCATATTTCCGACTGGTACAGCTTCTCGCACATCATTCATGGCTTCCTGTTCTATTCGCTGGCGTGGTTCCTTTTCCCGCGCTCGCCGATCGGGTTCAGGCTGGCCTTTGCGGTGGTTATAGAGGGCGGCTGGGAGCTGCTCGAGAACAGCCCTTTCATCATCGATCGCTATCGTGCCGGCACGATCTCGCTCGACTATTATGGCGACAGCATCATCAATTCGGTGTCGGACACGCTGGCCATGGTGCTGGGGTTTGTCATGGCGCGAAGGCTTCCTATATGGGTGATCGTAACCCTCGCCCTCATCTTCGAATTCGGTGTCGGCTATCTCATCCGGGACAATCTGACACTCAACGTGATCATGCTGCTGCATCCGTTCGAGTCCATTCGGCAGTGGCAAAGTGGAATTTAGTGACATGAGCACCTTCTCTCCCCGCGAAATCGTTTCGGAACTCGACCGCTTCATCATCGGCCAGAAAGACGCCAAGCGTGCCGTCGCGATTGCCTTGCGCAACCGCTGGCGCCGCCAGCAGCTCGAAGGCCAGATGCGCGAAGAGGTGATGCCGAAAAACATCCTGATGATCGGCCCGACCGGTGTCGGCAAGACCGAGATTTCACGCCGCCTGGCACGCCTTGCCGGTGCGCCTTTCGTCAAGGTCGAAGCCACCAAGTTTACGGAGGTCGGCTATGTCGGCCGCGATGTCGAGCAGATCATCCGCGATCTGGTCGAGATCGCCATCGGGCTGGTGCGCGAGAAGATGCGCGAGGACGTCAAGGCGCGTGCCCACATCAACGCCGAGGAACGGGTGCTCGAAGCGCTTGTCGGCAAGACGGCGAGCCCGGCCACCCGTGACAGTTTCCGCAAGAAGCTGCGCGACGGCGAGCTCGACGACAAGGAGATCGAGATCGAAGTGGCCGATACCGGCAATGGCGGCATGCCCGGTTTCGAGATCCCCGGCATGCCGGGCGCCAATATCGGCGTGCTCAACATCAACGACATGCTGTCGAAAGCGATGGGCGGCAAGAAGACCAAGTTGCGCAAGACGACGGTCAAGGAGTCCTACGGGCTGTTGATCAGCGACGAGTCCGACAAGCTGCTCGATCAGGACGAAGTGGTGCGCAGGGCGCTCGAATCGACCGAGAATGACGGCATCGTCTTCCTCGACGAGATCGACAAGATCGCCTCGCGCGAAGGCGGCATCGGTGCCGGCGTTTCGCGTGAAGGTGTGCAGCGCGACCTGCTGCCGCTGGTCGAAGGCACCACGGTTGCGACCAAATACGGACCGGTGAAGACCGACCACATCCTGTTCATCGCCTCGGGCGCGTTCCACGTCGCCAAGCCCTCCGACCTGCTGCCGGAATTGCAGGGCCGCCTGCCGATCCGCGTCGAGCTGCGGGCGCTGGAGAAGGACGATTTCGTCCGCATCCTCACCGAGACCGAAGCCAGCCTGATCAAGCAGTATATCGCGCTGATGAAGACCGAAGGCGTCGACCTGGTCTTCACCGACGACGCCATCGATTCGTTGGCCGGCATCGCCGTGGACCTCAACGCCAGCGTCGAGAACATCGGCGCCAGGCGGCTGCAGACGGTGATGGAGCGGGTGCTGGACGATATCTCCTACGACGCGCCGGACCGCAACGGCACCTCGGTGACCATCGATGCCGCCTATGTCGAGAAGCATGTCGGCGACCTCTCCAGGAACACGGATTTGTCGCGTTTCATCCTGTAGGAGACGCTCCATCCTCGAAGAGGCCGGGGAATTGCTCCCGGCCTCCGCCTAATTCGGCCCGGCATTCCCGATGTGTGGCCAAATGGAAGCATCCGGCAAGCTTTCGTCCCGTCCGGTGCAGGCGTCTCTCGACTCCCGGCGGAGCATTACCTAGTTTGCCGGCGATTATTTGGGCGGCGGCGCATGAAAAAACTGATCCTCGTCATTTTGGGGCTGACGCTGGCGGCAGCCATGTTCGCCGCGCAAGCGGCAACGATGGTGCCGCCGGGCAACCGCAACGCCGAGCAGCCCGACATACCGGGCGCATCGAGCCGGCGCACCCAGGCGACCAACACCACGTTCCAGGCGAAATACCGCAAGGTCTTTGCGCTGCTCCAGAACGATGCCGAGCTGCGCGGCAAGATCAAGCAGGCGGCCGCGGCCTATGGCATCGACCCAATGCATATCGTCGGCGCCATCGTCGGCGAGCACACCTACAACGTCGACGCCTATGACCGACTGCAGACCTACTACGTCAAGGCGATCTCGTATCTGTCGAGCAAGCTCTCCTTTGCCTATGATGGCGAGGACATCACCGATTTCATGCAACGGCCGCAATTTGCCAAATGCGCAGGGAAGTCCGACAGCTACGATTTGTGGGAGTGCCGCGAACAGGTGTGGAACCGGTCGTTCCGCGGCAAAACTGTCAACGGCGAGAGCTTTCCCAACGACCGCTTCGGTGCCACTTTCTTCCAGCCTTATTATGCCGGCCAGACTTTTGGCCTTGGCCAGCTCAATCCGCTGACCGCACTGCAGATGAGCGACCTCGTGCACAAGGTTTCCGGCCTGCCGGAACTCGACGTCGGCGACCCGAACGCGGTCTACAAGACGATCATGGACCCTGACCTGACACTGCCTTATGTCGCGGCGACGATCAGGAAGTCGATCGACGCCTATAGAAGCATTGCCGGCTTCGACATCTCAGGCAATCCCGGCATCACGTCGACGCTCTACAATGTCGGCAATCCCGAACAGCGCGCCTATGCACTGAAAGCCGAGAACGACAAGCGCCGCGCTGCGGGCGACCCGGAAAAGCTGCCTGAGGAAAATTACTATGGCTGGCTGGTCAACGACAAGCTGTCGGAGCTGAAGGCGCTGTTTTAGCCGAACGCGTTCGGCCAACTATCCACGCGGCGGATCAAGCCGCCAGCAGCGACTTTAACTTGACGGTCTGCGAGACTAGCGCTTCCGGCGCCGGCTTTGCCTGCTTTGCAATCAGCATCTCGGCCAGCCTTATGTCGCGGGCGACCGCGTTGCCGGGGCCGATGCCGCTTGCCGCAACCAGCCTGCCGTCCTCGGCGAGGTGGAACAGGATGAAGGCGCCGTCGCCGAGGTCGCGGCGCGCGATGCTGCGGCCTTCGTCCGACAGGCCGGCGATCTGTAAGGTCAGGCCGTACTGATCCGACCAGAACCACGGCACCGCCGCATGGGACTCGCCGGCGCCAAGCATATTCCTAGCGGCGAGCGCGCCCTGCTCCTGTGCATTGCGCCAGGCTTCGAGCCGCACGCGCCGGCCGCCATAGATGGCGAGCGGAAACGAACAGCAATCGCCGGCGGCAAAGATATCCCGGTCGCTGGTGCGAAGCTCGGCGTCGACGGCGATGCCATTGTCGATGGTCAGCCCTGCCTCCGCGGCAAGTCCGGTCACCGGCACGGCGCCGATGCCAATCACGGCAAGATCGGCGACAATGTCGCGTCCACCGGCAAGCGCGATGTGCACTTCGGCGCCATTATCGGCAATGGCGGCGATGCCCTCGCCGCACAGGATTTTCACGCCTTCGGCTTCATGCGCCTGATGGATGATCTCGGCGATCTCGGCCGGGACGCCGCGCATCAGAATGCGCGGCTGCGCCTCGATGACTGTGACCGCCGCACCCAGTCTGCGTGCCGCCGCGGCAAGCTCAAGCCCGATAAAGCCGCCGCCAATGATGGCGACGCGATTTCCGGCGCTGAGATGGGCGCGAATGGCCAGCGCGTCGTTGAAGGTCCGCAGATAGACGCAGCGCCCGCCAAGGCCCGGCATCGCCAGTTTGCGCGGCACCGAACCGGTCGCCAGCAGGAGCTTGTCGTAAGTCAGGACGGAACCGTCCGAGAGGCGCACGACATGCCCCGCGCGGTCGATCGCCACCGCCTGGACCGAGTGGACATGCCTGATCGATCTTTCGGCCAGGACCGCCTCACTGGCGATCGCCTTGATCAGGGGCGCCTCGGCGATCATCGCGTCTTTCGACAGCGGCGGCCGCTCATAGGGCAGATGCGGCTCGTCGCCGACCAGCATCACCGGTCTATTAAAGCCGAGCTCGCGCAGCGCAAGGGCGGCGCGCCCGCCGCATTCGCCGGCGCCAATGATGACCATTCCCTTCGTCATCATCAACCGATCCGGACAAGGACTTTGCCGGCGTCGACTTTGACCGGATAGGTTCTTAGATCGACGCAGACCGGCGCGCCCCTGGCAGCCCCAGTGTTGTAATTGAAGCGGCCATTATGCTTCGGGCATTCGATGATATCGTCCATCACCAGCCCGTCCGCCAGATGCACCTTCTCATGCGTGCAAAGCCCGTCGGTGGCGAAATACTCGTCGTCGGGGCTGCGATAGATGGCAAAGGTGCGACCGCCATGGTCGAAGCGCATCACGTCCTCTTCGTCGATGTCCCCAGCGTCACAAGCCTCGACCCAGTCGCTCATTTGCGCTTTCCCCGATTCTTGGTGCCCCGGCGTGGGCTTTTCATTCAGCAGCCACCGCAGCGGCAGCGTTATCGTTGTGGAAATCCTCGCGATAGGGCCTCGCCGTCGGCGGCAGTTCGCGCTTGATGAAATAATCCTCATTGCGCAGCTGGCGCAGGAAGGCGGGTACCATCTCGCGGTAGCCGGCCAGGATGGACGGTGTCGGCGCCGGCAGATCGTGCTTGATCAGTTCGTGTAGCCTGGGCAGCGCGTGATAGGGCACCATGGGAAACATGTGATGCTCGACGTGGTAGTTCATGTTCCAGTAGATGAAGCGGCTTATCGGGTTCATGTAGACGGTGCGGCTGTTGAGCCGGTGATCGGTGACGTTTTCAGCCAGGCCGCCATGCTGCAGCAGGCCGACCATGACATGGTGCCAGGCACCGTAAAGCCTGGGCAGACCGACCAGCATCAGTGGCAGGAACGAGCCGGTATAGAGCGCCAGCGCAATGGTCGCGGCATAGATTGTCGTCCAGATGCGGGCAATGCGGATTGCCTTCGGCTGCTCCTGGTCGGGAATGAAGGTTCTTTCGGCCGGGCTGATGATACCGGCCGCATTGCGCAGCATGTCGCTCATCGCATGCCAGGCATCGAGAATACCGACGAAGTTGAGCACCACGCGCAGCAGATCGGGCGGACGCATCACCGATATCTCAGGATCGCGGCCGACGATGATGGTATCGGTGTGGTGGCGCGTATGGCTCCAGCGCCAGGTCACCGGGTTGCGCATGATCATGAAGCAGGCGACCTGATAGACCGCGTTGTTCATCCACTGCGTCCTGAAGGCGGTGCCGTGGCCGCATTCGTGCCAGCGTGAATCGGTGGAGGAACCGTAGAGGACGCCGTAGACGAAGAAGAACGGCACACACCACCAGCTGCCCCAGAACCAGGCGGCGCCGGCTCCGCTGAGGATCATGGCGCCGAGCCAGATGATGGTATCGCGGATCGCCGGGCCGTCGGAGCGCTGCATCAGCTCCTTCATCTGCTTGCGCGGCACGTCGGTGTGATACCACTCGGCCGCCGCCAGCCCGCTCTCGACGGCAAGCTTCGCGTGGCGGCCGATCAGGCTGTAGTCGCGTCGGGACGCTGCTGCGGAGCTCGTATTCCCGGTTCGGAGTCCAATATCCACCATGGCGGAGGCCTCGATCATATTCGGTCAGCGTTCAAAATAGCGCCGAGCCCTGATAGGCTCAATATCACAAAGATAGTTTCTATCATTTTCCATCAGAATGGTGTAAAAGGGAGCCGGACAGTAGAGTGAGGCAGCGATGGCGAAACGGCCGACGATCACCGACCTGGCACGCATTTCGGGGGTCAGCGTTGCCACCGTCGACCGGGTGCTGAACAACCGCTTGCCGGTGCGCGAGGAAACCGCGCGCCGCGTCTATGAGGCCGCGACCAGCATCGGCTATCACGCAGCCGGATTGATCAAGCAGCGGATGCGCCATGAATTGCCCGAATACCGGCTCGGGTTCCTGCTGTTGCGGCGGGAGGACGTCTTCTACAGTGAATTTGCCCGCGAGCTTGAACTGGCGGTGTCGCAGTCGCCTCGGCTTCGTGGCGTGGCGACCATCGACTTCGCCGCTTCGCTGGCGCCGGACGAGATCGTCGAGCGGATGCGCAAGCTGGCCGCCAAATCCAGGGCCGTCGCCCTGGTCGGGCCTGATCACCCGACGCTGACGGTCGCCGTCGAGGCTCTCAAAGCCAATGGCGTACCGGTGTTCTCCCTGCTTTCCGACTTTGCGTCCGGTATTCGCGAGGGCTATGTCGGCCTGGACAATCGCAAGGTCGGCCGCACCGCTGCCTGGATGATCTCGAAGGCCGCGAAGAGACCTGGCAAGGTCGCCCTGTTCGTCGGCAGCCATCGCTTCCATGGCCATGAGCTTCGCGAGATCGGTTTTCGCTCCTTCTTTCGCGAGCAGGCGCCGGAATTCACTCTCCTCGAGACATTGGTCAATCTGGAAGCGAACCAGATCACGCATGATGCAATGATCGAGCTTCTGGCCCGCCACCCCGATCTCGCCGGTTGCTATGTCGCCGGTGGCGGCATGGAAGGTGCGATCTCGGCGCTGAGGGAGGCAAAGCCGGCTGAGATGCCGGCGGTCGTCTGCAATGAGATCACGCCCGACTCGCGCGCGGCGCTGGCGGATAATTTTCTGACCATGGTGATCTCGACGCCACTGGCGGCGCTTTGCCGCGAGCTTGTCGGGCTGATGGCGCATGCCATCGAGACCGGCGCTGCGAATGCGCCGGGCCAGACCTTTCTGCCCTTCGACATTTATCTGCCGGAAAACATCTGACGTCGCGGTCATCGGCGGCAGACATGATGTAATCTATCAGAACACTTTCAGGCCTGACTTGCCTGAGCGTCGGTCTAAAAGCGCTCGAAATGCCGAAAATCCATTCCTCATGGCGAAATCTCGCTTGACGCCCACGCGAAATGGAATAAATATTTCACCAGCTGAGCATTTTGGTTCTTTCGTTCCGGAAGATCTGTTTCAGGCAAATGCCTCCGGAACCAAAAATGGCAATCGGGAGAGAATTCCCTGCGAGATCGGGGATTCCGGGTAGATCGGTGCAGCCGGACACCAATGTGGAGGAGAAATAAAATGAAAAAACTGCTTTTGGGCGTCGCGTTCGCGGCGCTGATGAGTTCGTCCGCCTTTGCTGCCAAGATCGGCGTGTCGATGGCGTTGTTCGACGACAATTTTCTCACCGTGCTGCGCAACGGCATGATCGAGCAGGCCAAGGGCATGGATGGCGTCGAGCTGCAGGTGGAGGATGCGCAGAACGACGTCGCCAAGCAACTCGACCAGATCAAGAACTTCGCCGCCTCGGGCGTTGACGCCATCATCGTCAACCCGGTCGACACCTCGGCCACCCAGGCGATGTCGGACGCAGCCGCCGCTGCCAAGATTCCACTGGTCTATGTCAATCGCGAGCCGGTCAACGTCGACACGCTGCCCGACAACCAGGCCTTCGTCGCCTCGAACGAAGCCGATTCCGGCACGCTTGAGACCAAGGAGGTCTGCCGCCTGTTCAAGGAGGCCGGCAAGACTGAAGCCAACGTCTATGTGATCATGGGCGAGCTGTCGAACCAGGCAGCGGTGCAGCGCACCAAGGACATTGACGACGTGATCGCCGCGCCGGAGTGCAGCTTCATCAAGATCATCGACAAGCAGACGTCAAACTGGAAGCGCGAAGAAGCGCAGAACCTGATGACCAACTGGCTGTCAACCGGCAAGCCGTTCGACGGCGTCATCGCCAATAATGACGAAAGCGCCATCGGCGCCATCCAGGCGATGAAGGCCGCCAACATCGACATGAAGTCGGTTGTCGTCGGCGGCGTCGACGCTACCCAGGATGCGCTTGCGGCGATGCAGGCGGGCGACCTCGATGCGACAGTGTTCCAGGACGCGGCCGGCCAGGGTGCCGGCGCGCTTGACGCAGCGCTCAAGCTGGCGAAGGGCGAGAAGGTCGAGCACAAGGTCTACATCCCGTTCCAGCTGGTCACGCCGGCAAATATCGACAAGTTCCTGAAGAAGAACTGAGGCGGACCTGTCCGATACGGAGCGGCGCGCCAAAGTAAGACAGCGCCGCTCCGCTTTTTCCCTCTCGGCCTGAACAGCGCCGAGAGGAGAACCGTGGCTGACGGAGGAAGCACGATTGGCACAGACATCTCACGGCGTCGGCGGGCTCAGCTATGATGCAAAGCGGCGCGCATGGCCGGCCGAATTCAACGTCTTCCTGGCGCTCGTCATCCTCGTCGGCGCTTTCGAGCTGATCGGCCGGGTTTTCCTGGGCGACAGCTTCCTGTTCAATACCCGCGACAATATCGATGCGATCTTCAACGAAGCGCGCCTGCAGATCATCATCCTGCAGGTGTCGATCGTCGGCATCATTGCGATCGGCGTGACGCAGGTGATCATTACCGGCGGCATCGACCTTTCCTCGGGTTCGATCGTCGGCGCCACGGCGATGATAGCCATGAGCTTCGCCCAGGTGGCGACCGTCAATGGCAACCCGAACCCCAAGGCGATGTTCATCGCCCAAGGCTGGACCGACCTGCCGGTGATCGTGCCGGTGCTGGTCGCGATCGGCTGCGGCCTGCTGGCCGGCTTGGTCAACGGCGCTTTGATCGCCTACACGCGCATCCCGCCGTTCATCGCCACCCTCGGCATGATGGTCACCGCGCGCGGCATCGCCAAATGGTGGTCGAAGGGACAGCCGATCTCGTTTCCGACCGAGAGTTTCGCCGCCATCGGCAAGGGGCTGATGCCCGTCATCATTTTCATATCGCTCGCAGTGCTGTTCCAGCTGATCCTGAGCTACACCAAATATGGCAAGCACTGCTATGCAATCGGCTCCAATGAGGACGCCGCGCGCATGTCCGGCATCAACATCGCCAATCACAAGATCCTCGTCTACGTCATTGCCGGCGTCCTCGCCGCGCTCGCCGCCGTGGTGCTGAGCTCGAAAAATCTCACCGCCCAGGCCGGCATGGGTGTAATGTACGAGCTCGATGCGATCGCCATGGCGGTTATCGGCGGCGTGTCGCTGTCGGGCGGCCGCGGTTCGATTATCGGGACGGTGATCGGCTCGCTGATTTTCGGTGTCATCATCTCCGGCTTCACCTTTCTGCGCCTCGACGCCTATTATCAGGAGATGGTCAAAGGCGTGATCATCGTCGGCGCAGTCGTTCTCGACCAGTGGCGCCAACGCCTGCGGGCAATGAGGGCTTGATCATGTCGGACATCGTCCTGAAGACCGAAAACCTGACCAAGTATTATGGCGGCGTCCATGCGCTGGAGGGTGCCAACTTCGAGCTGCGCAAGGGTGAGCACGTCGCCATCATGGGCGACAACGGCGCCGGCAAATCGACCTTCGTGCGCCAGATAACCGGCGTCGAGCAGCGCACCAGCGGCAGGATGTGGTTCGACGGCAAGGAAGTGAATTTCGCCGGGCCGATCGAAGCCCGCGAGGCGGGCATCGAGACGGTGTTCCAGAACCTGGCGTTGGCCGACGACCTCGACGTGCCGTCGAACCTGTTCCTCGGCCGCGAGCGGGTGCTTTTCAATCTCGGGCCCTTCTCGATCCTCGATCGCAAATTCATGCGCAAGGCGACCGAGGCGGCGTTGGTCCGCACAGCGGTCAAGATTCCCAATCTTTCCAACACCATCCGCCACATGTCGGGCGGCCAGCGCCAGTGCGTAGCAATTGCCAGAACCGCGACCTTTGCTTCCAAGCTCATCATCATGGATGAGCCGACGGCGGCACTCGGCGTGCAGGAGACGATGCAGGTCGAAAACATCATCCGCACGCTGAAGGAGAATGGCGAACCGCTGATCCTGATCTCTCACAACATGCGCCAGGTGTTCGACCTGGTCGACCGCATCGTCGTTTTCCGGCGCGGCCGCATCGTCGCCAATTTGCGCAAGCAGGACACTGACGGCAACGATATCGTCTCCTACATCACCGGTGCCAAGACCGGGCAGGCGGAGCTTGCGGCGTAACGGCCAACGCCGAGCCACAGGCGCTGACTCCTTCTTCCAAACCATCTTCAAAGGAAATTCTTCATGCCTCTTCGTTTTGCTCTTCTCGGTGCCGGCCGTATTGGCAAGGTCCATGCTCGCGCTGTCGGTTCCAATCCTGAGGCCAGGCTGGTTGCAGTTGCCGACGCCTTCGAGAAGGCGGCGACCGATCTGGCCTCTGCCTATGGCGCCGAAGTGCGCAGCATCGATGCCATCGAACGGGCCGGCGATATCGATGCGGTCGTCATCTGCACACCGACCGATACCCATGCCGATCTGATCGAACGCTTCGCCAAAGCGGGCAAAGCGATTTTCTGCGAAAAGCCGATCGACCTCGACGCCGCCAGGGTGGAACGTTGCCTGGCCGTCGTCGACAAGACCGGCGCGACCCTGATGGTCGGCTTCAACCGCCGCTTCGATCCGCATTTTGCCGCCGTGCGCAAGGCTATCGACGACGGTGCGATTGGCACCGTCGAGATGGTGACCATCACCTCGCGCGATCCCGGCCCGCCGCCGCTCGACTATATCGGCCGCTCGGGCGGCATCTTCCGCGACATGACCATTCATGATTTCGACATGGCGCGATTCCTGCTCGGCGAGGAGCCGGTGGCGGTCAGCGCGCATGCTTCCGTGCTGGTCGACAAGAAGATCGGCGAGGCCGGCGACTTCGACAGCGTCAGCGTGATCCTCGAAACTGCCTCCGGCAAGCAATGCGTCATCTCCAACTCACGCCGCGCCACCTACGGCTACGACCAGCGTATCGAGGTGCATGGCTCGAAAGGCATGATTGCGGCCGAGAACCAGCGGCCGGTGTCGATCGAACTTGCCAATGAGAAAGGCTATACGCGGCCGCCGCTGCACGATTTCTTCATGACCCGTTATCTCGACGCCTATGCCAACGAGATCGCTGCCTTCATCGCGGCAGCGACGTCAGGCAAGAAGGCGGCGCCGAGCGGCAAGGACGGGCTGGTGGCGCTGAGGCTGGCAGATGCGGCGCTGAAATCGGCCAAGGAAGGCAAGACCGTCCGCCTCGACCAAACAATCTGACTATCAAGCACAGGAGCAAGGCGATGAACGGTTCAGCCGGTCGCAATTCCGAAACACGCGCCATCGTCACCGGCGGCGCACAAGGCATCGGCTTCGCCGTCGCCGAGGCGCTGGCCGATGAGGGCTGCCGGGCGCTGGCGCTGATCGGCCGCTCGCAGGAGAAGGGCGACAGGGCTGTCGCCGCTCTCAAGCGCGCAGGCGTCGATGCCGTCTTCATCAGCGCCGACGTCTCAAAAGTGGCCGACTGCAAGCGTGCGGTCGAAACGGCGATTGGCCATTTCGGCACCGTCAACGCGCTGGTCAACGCCGCCGCCACCTCGGCTCGCGGCTCGCTGGTCGAGACCTCCGAGGATCTCTTCGACCAGATATTCCAGACCAATCTGCGCGGCCCGTTTTTCCTGATGCAGGGCGTGGTGGCGCATCTGCTGGCGCGCCAGGCAACGGGCTCGATCGTCAACGTGCTGTCGATGTCGGCGCATTGCGGCCAGTCGTTCCTGGCACCCTATTCGTCGAGCAAGGGAGCGCTGGCGACACTGACCAAGAATGTCGCCAATGCCTATCGCGGCAATCGCATCCGCTGCAATGCGGTGCTGCCCGGCTGGATGGATACCGAGGGCGAGGACATCGTGCAGAAGAAGTGGCACGACGCGCCGGATGACTGGCTGGCGAAGGCCGAAGCCGCACAGCCGATGGGCCAATTGGTGAAGCCGGACCAGCTTGCCCGGTTGATCAGCTATATGATCAGCCCGCAGTCCGGCGTCATGACCGGGTCGCTTGTCGACTACGATCAGAGCATCGCCGGGGCGTCGCCGGAATAATGCCGGCAAGTCTAGCGGAACGCCGCCCATCACTTCGTCATCCTCGGGTCTCCGCGACGGAGCTCCGCTCCTGCTTCGCCCTGGGATGACGAAGTTCGGGGGGCTTCAGCCAATCGCGAATGGGCTGGAGTAGACCTCCTCCTCACCAGGCACGTGACAAACGCAACCGCTTCGACTATATCAGCCGTCATGATCAACCTGACCGCCACCTATTGGTACTTTATGAGCTCGCTGGCGGCGGGAGGATTGCGCTCGATCTGAAGATTGCAGCAACAACATCCGAACAGCCGCCAGATCTGGCGGCTTTTTTGTCTCAGCCGGCAGGTCTCCCCAATCAGGAGCAGAAAGCCGTGTTGACCACCACAGACGATCTTCGGGTCAAAGAAATCAGGGAATTGAGTACGCCGGACGAGGTGATGCGGGAAATACCGCGCACACTGACGGCAACGCGCACCGTTGCCGCGTCACGCAACGCCATCCACGCCGTGCTGACCGGCACCGACGACCGACTGGTGGTCGTCGTCGGCCCCTGTTCGATCCACGATCCGGCCGCTGCCGTAGACTATGCCAGCCGTTTGGCATCGCTGCGTGAAAGCCTGTCGGACCGGCTGGAGATCGTGATGCGCGTGTATTTCGAGAAGCCGCGCACGACGGTCGGGTGGAAGGGCCTGATCAACGATCCCGACCTCGACGGCAGCTTCAACATCGACAAGGGCCTGAGGATGGCCCGCAACGTGCTCGCCGCCGTGAACAATCTCGGCCTGCCGGCGGCGACCGAATTCCTCGACATGGCCACCCCGCAATATATTGCCGACCTCGTCGCCTGGGGAGCGATCGGCGCGCGCACGACCGAGAGCCAGATCCATCGCGAACTGGCGTCAGGCCTGTCCTGCCCGGTCGGCTTCAAGAACGGCACCGACGGCAATTTGCGGATCGCCGCCGAAGCCGTGAAATCCGCCGCCCAGCCGCATCATTTCATGGCGGTGACGAAGGGCGGGCGCAGCGCCATCGCGACGACCACCGGCAACGAGGACTGCCACGTCATCCTGCGCGGCGGTATTGTGCCGAATTATGACGCGGCCAGCATTGCTGCTGCCTGCGCGGAACTCGGCCGGATCGGCGTGGCGCCGCGGCTGATGATCGATGTCAGCCACGCCAACAGCTCGAAGAAGCCGGAAAACCAGCCAGGGGTGGCCTCCGACGTGGCTGGCCAGGTCGCGGCAGGCGACGAGCGCATCATTGGCGTCATGATCGAGAGCAACCTTGTCGCCGGCCGGCAGGATGTCATGCCCGGCAAGCGGCTCGTCTATGGCCAGAGCATCACCGATGGCTGCATCGACTGGGCAACCACTGAGACGGTGCTGTACGGCCTTGCCGACGCCGTCGAGCGGCGCCGGTCGGTGCGCCGCGCCATGATCGCCGACCGTCCTGGAGCCGCCTGACGAGGCCGAAGATGCCAGCGAGGACAAGGCGGGGGTCCTGATTTCAAGCCAGGACTTCACGCCGCCTTCAGACCTTGCCAGGCGGTTAGTACCGAAACCGCAACGAGAAGCAGTCCGGCCGTCCGGCCGGCAAATGCGGTCGCCCGGGGATTGGCGACCAGGAGATTGCGGCTGCGACCGGCGGTAAGGGCAAGTGCACCATAGACGGCAAACTGCAGGGCGATCGTCATCAATCCCATGATGGACGCCTGCATCCAGATCGGGCCGTAAGCGGGCTTCAGAAACTGCGGATAGACCGCAAAGACGAAGAGATAGGCTTTGGGATTGATCAGGCAGATCACCAGCCCCTGGCGAAACGCCTTCCAAGTGGAGCGGCTGCCGGCTAGCCGCTCGTGGCCGATCTTGATCGAGCTGCGCATCAGCGTCAGGCCGATAAAGGCCATGTAGGCAGCGCCGGCAATCAGCAGCGGATTGTAGAGGATCGGCACGAAGTGCATCAGCAAACCGACGCCGACAGCGCCGTTCAGCGTATGCGCCATGCCGCCCAGCATGATGCCGCCGGTCGCGGCAAGCCCCCTCTTGCCGCCTCCGGTCAGCGCATTGGCGAGCACGAAAAGCATGTCCATGCCGGGCACGATGATGATGCCGAACAGGAGGAGGAAGAACAGCCAGAGATTTTCCGCATAACCCATGTCAGTTGCCTGTCGCCTCGACCGGTCAAGCCGCTGAGGAATGTGTGATTTTCAATTCGATAAGCAGTGGTATAGGTCAGCTCAACTGACGATGTAGTGTCAGTTGTGATCGAAGCGGGCGAGGAAATGCGCAAGGCGTCGCGTCTGTTCGAGATCATCCAGATCGTGCGGCTGGCCAGGCAACCGGTGACGGCAGCCATGATGGCCGAGCGGCTGGAAGTGACGGTGCGCTCCGTCTATCGCGACATTGCCGCGCTGCAGGCAATGCGCGTGCCGATTGAGGGCGGGCGAGGCATCGGCTATGTCCTGCGCCCCGGATTCGATCTGCCGCCGCTGATGTTTTCGATCGAAGAAATGGAGGCGATCGTTCTGTCGCTCGCACTGCTGGAGCGCACGGGCGACACCGAGCTCAAGCAGGCGGCCAAACGCGTCAGCGACAAGATCGCCGGCGCGGTGCCGCCTCCTTTGCGCCAGACATTCGATGCCAATGCGCTGCATGCATGGGGGTTCGCCGCGCCTTCGGCCGGCGCGGTCGATCTGGCGCTGGTACGGCGCGCCATCCGCGACGAGGAGAAGCTGGACCTATCCTATCGCGACGAACTTGGCCGCGCCTCCGAGCGCCTCATCCGCCCGATCGCCCTGATCTATTACGCAGAAACCGCCAACATCGTCGCCTGGTGCGAGTTGCGCCAGGCGATCCGCAATTTCCGCAGCGACCGGATCAGGGACTGCCGGGCAACAGGGCTACGGTTCAAGGGCGAAGGCGATCGGTTGCGGCAGATCTGGGTAAACGGCTGGGAGACGAACGCCCCTGCTGCCGGCGATTGAAGCAACCATCGCGAAAAGCGGATGCCAGAACCTATCAAGCGGGAGACTACCGCACCTCCATCCAGCGCTGTTCCGCGAACGAGCGCGCCATCGCGTGCACGGTGCGCTCGATCTCCAGGCCTTCGTCGAAGTCGATGATCCGCGCCGGCTTGCCGGCAAGCCGCGTCAAAAGTTCCCGGCATTCGATGATCTTCAGGTCGTTGAAGCCGAGGCCGTGGCCGGGCGCCGGCAGGAAGGCGTCATAAGGCGTATGGTGCGGCGCCACCAGGATGGTGCGATAGCCTTGCTCGGTCGGCCGGTCGGCTGTCAGATAGAGCTGGAACTCATTCATCCGCTCCTGGTCGTACAGGATTGAGCCCTTCGAACCAAAAATCTGGATGGCGATCCGGCCTTTGCGGCCCCAGGCCGAACGGTTGACCAGCAGCGTGCCCGCGATGCCGTTTTCGAGATGCATCAGGATGCTGGCGATGTCATAGGTCTCGACCGCGCGGCGCCCGCCCGAGGCGACGCGGCGGTCGGCATAGGGTCTGGCCATGTCGCACATGACGCGGGCAACGCGGCCGAACAGTACGGCGACGAGCGACAGCGGATGCACGGCGAAATCGTCGAGCGCGCCGTAACCGGACGCCGCCTCGTGCTTCCAGAAGAACAGCGCCTCCGGATCGGCCATGAAGTCCTCGTCCATCTCGATACGCAGATGGTTGACCTCGCCGATGATCTTCTCGTCGAGCAGCGCGCCGATATGACGGATCGCCGGGTTCTGGATGTAGTTATAGCCCAGCGCCGCAACCTTGCCGGATTTCCGGGCGGCCGCAGCCATCGCTTGCGCCTCCGCAAAACTCGGCGCCATCGGTTTTTCACACCACAGATGCTTGCCGGCTTCGAGGATGGCGATGGCCATTTCCGGGTGGAACTGGTTCGGGGTGGTCAGCGAGATGACTTCGACATCCGGATCGTCGACGACGGCGCGCCAGTCACCGGACGCCTTGGCGAAGCCGAATTCGCTGGCACGGCGTTTGGCAAGGTCCTCGTTGACCTCGCCCAGATGGACCAGCCTTGGCTTGGCCACATCGGGAAAGACGGTGCCAACCGCGTTCCAGGCAATGGCGTGGCACTTGCCCATGAAGCCCGTGCCGATAAGACCTATCCCGACCATCTGCTTTGTCTCCGCTGCGTCCGAATTTTGTGTGGATGAATTAGTCCATTTTGTCTCCGAATGGAACGCTTGTCTCATTTTTTATGGTGTTCTTGCACAGGCCCGCTATGATGGGGCACAGAGGGAACCGACGATGAGCCTGGGCGGAGCGACGATGGACGAACGGGTGCCTCGCGATTTCGAAACGCTTCGGGCGACGATCCTGGAGCGGCGCCAGAGCCTGCCGAAACGCATCGCCCAGATCGCCGCCTATGCGCTCGACAACCCTGACGATATCGCCTTCGGCACCGCTGCCAGCATCGCCGCTTCCGCCGGTGTTCAGCCTTCGACCCTGATCCGCTTTGCCCAGCAGCTTGGCTTTGACGGTTTCACCAGCCTGCAGCTGGTGTTTCGCGAGCGCCTGCGCGAGCGCAACTCATCCTATGATGAAAGGCTGGCGGCATTGCGCGCCAAGGCCGAGGAAGGCGCCGGCCACCGGGCGATTTTCGACGGTTTTGTCGCCGCAGCCAGCACCTCGCTCAACGACATTTCGCGCACGCTGAATGAAGACCATTTCGAAGATGCGATCGCCGTGCTGGCCAAGGCGGAAACCATTTACGTGCTGGCCAAGCGGCGCTCTTACCCGGTTGCCTCCTATATCGCCTATGCATTGGGCAAGCTCAAGATCCGCAACCAGCTGATCGAATCGGCCGCCGGCCTCAATGCAGAGATGATCGGCTTTGCCTCTCCAAGGGATGCCGTCATCGCCATCAGCTTTTCGCCCTATGCCCCGGCCACCATCGAGGAGGCGCGCGTCATTTCGGAGCAAGGCGTGCCGATCGTGGCGATTACCGACAGCTCCTTTTCGCCGCTCGCCCAGTTCGCCAGGGTCTGGTTCGAGGTCGCCGAAGCCGATTTCGCCGGCTTCCGCTCGCTGTCGGCGACGATGGCTTTGGCCATGGCGCTGACTGTCGCCGTCGGCGAGAAGCGGCGCGATACCGGCAAGAAGCGCAAGCCTTAGATCACCTCTATTGCCATTTCGCCTTCTGCAAAAGCCGCGCTGCGTCGCGGGCAGGCGGCGACCCAAACTGGCGGGCATACTCCCGGCTGAACTGGGAAGCACTCTCATAGCCGACAGCGAAGGCGACACGCGCCACGCTGCCCGGCTGGGCAATCAGCAGATGGCGGGCCTCCAGCAAGCGGATTTGCTTTTGATACTGGATTGGGCTCATGGCCGTCGCCGCCTTGAAGTGACGATAAAATGCGGCACTGCTCATACGGGCGATCTCGGCCAGATCGCCGACGAGGACCGGCTGATGGGGATGCGAACGGATCCAGGCGATCGCCCGGCCAATCCGGGACAGATGGCCATCGGCGCGCAAGTTCACGAAGCTTTCCGCCCTGGGGGCCTTGCAGGAGCCGAAACAGCATCTCTCGCTCGATCATGGTCGCGAGCACGGCAATCTCCGCTGGCCGGTCAAGCAACCGCATCATTCGACGCAACGCGTCGAGTAGGTCGTCATCAACGGGCGAGGTGGCGAAACTGTCGCCACTGAGGGCCGGCCCGTGCTCGACGAGGAGCGCGGCGACGGCCTGCAGGTCAAGGGTCAAGCCAATGGCCAGATAAGGACGCGCCGCGCTCGCTTCGACTATCTGGCTGATGGTGGGCGTCTCGACAGTGTAGATGAAATAGCTGGCCGGATTGTAACGAAGAGCCCGGTCGCCGATCAGAACCGTCTTCGCGCCCTGCAATACGAATAAGATCCCCGATCCCCATACGCCCGGTGATGGCGTCGTGGCAACTTCGCTGCGGCCGATCGAAACACGGGGAATCGCCGTTCTTGTTCGCCGCCCGTACGCATGGCGGCCGGCGATCTCGATCAACTCCTGCAGCGCCTCGCTCATTGCGCCAGCATCGCGCATTCGTACCGGCCGCGCAACAGCGTGAGAGGATTAGGCAAGAGCTGGAGAGTTTCCGGCGCGCGGCACCCGCTGCCTCGCGCCATTTGTGGGTCTTCCACAAGAAAAATGGAGACACTGAAATGACGACTTCGAAAACCGCGCTGGTGACCGGCGCCAACAAGGGTATAGGCCGCGAAATCGCCCGGCGACTGGCGACCATGGGCTTCAAGGTCTGGCTCGGCACCAGGAGCGCCGAACGCGGCATGGCGGCGGCGCAGGCATTGCGCGCCGAAGGCCTCGACGTGGAGTGGCTTGAGCTGGACGTCACGCGGGATGACAGTGTGAAGGCGGCAGCCGAGGCATTCAGGCAGGCCAGATCCTGTCTCGACGTGCTGGTGAACAACGCCGGCGTCGCCATCAACTACGACCTGCCGCCGAGCCAGCAGCGGATCGCCGACATCCAGGCCACCTACGACGTCAATGTCTTCGGCCCGATCCGCGTGACCCAGGCATTCCTGCCGCTGCTGCTGGCAGCACCTGCTGCCCGGATCGTGATGGTGAGCAGCTCCACCGGGTCCATCGGCCGGGCGCTCGATCCCGCCACCGCGAACCACGCCGTCAATATGATGGGCTACGGCAGCTCGAAGACAGCCTTGAACGCCATCGCCGTGGCCTTCGCCAGGGAGCTCGCGCCCCAAGGCATCAAGGTCAACGCCGCGGCGCCCGGCTACACCGCCACCGATCTCAACGGGTATAAAGGTCACCGCACGGTGCAGCAGGCGGCCGAGATCGTCATTCACCTGGCGACCCTGGACGCCGATGGCCCGACCGCCGGGTACTTCAACGATGATGGGCCGCTTCCTTGGTAAATCGGCTGGTTTCAGTGGTAGACACTTGACGTCCGTCTGACTTCAAAGTTTCTGAACGCGCGAGCCTTGCACAGCACTTTTCAGCCTTGGGAATGCTCGTTCCATATTGACTATGGATTGGAATTATTATTTCATATTGTCGGCGCCACGCTGCCGCTCGCGCGTGTTACCCAAGACAACAAAGCCGATGGGAGGTTCGAATGGGCGAAGCCGTGGAAGCGAGACATGCGCCGCTCGACATCATCACGATCGGCCGCGCTTCCGTCGATCTCTATGGTCAGCAGATCGGTTCGCGCCTCGAGGACATTACTTCCTTTGCCAAGTCGGTCGGCGGCTGTCCGGCCAACATCGCGGTCGGTACTGCCAGACTAGGCCTGCGCTCGGCGCTGCTCACCCGCGTCGGCAATGAGCAGATGGGCCGCTTCATCCGCGAGCAGCTGACCCGCGAGGGCGTTTCGGTCCAAGGCCTCAAGACCGATCCGGAGCGGCTGACCGCCCTGGTGCTGCTGTCGGTCGAGGATGAAGGCGTCTCGCCGATGATCTTCTATCGTAGCGATTGCGCCGACATGGCGCTTTCGGAAGACAATATCGATGAGGCGTTTATCGCTTCGGCACGCGCGGTCGTCGTCACCGGCACGCATTTTTCACGGCCCAACAGCGACGCCGCCCAGCGCAAGGCGATCCGTGTCATGAAAGCCAAGGGCGGCAAGGTGGTGTTCGACATCGACTACCGC
Organism: Mesorhizobium sp. M1428; assembly: GCF_040317515.1. NCBI lineage: Bacteria > Pseudomonadati > Pseudomonadota > Alphaproteobacteria > Hyphomicrobiales > Phyllobacteriaceae > Mesorhizobium > Mesorhizobium sp. M1428. The sequence continues at coordinate 236,891 of NZ_JAMYKT010000004.1, read as the reverse complement.
CCTAACCTGTGGGGCCTCGCCGGCCACGCCGAAGGCTTCGAGCGCTATGTGAAATCCGACCGCGTCTCGGCGCAGCTGAAGACGGTGCTGCCCGATTGCGATCTCATCGTCGGCACCGAACAGGAAATCATGATCGCCTCGGGCACAGACGATTGCCTGAGTGCGCTGAAAACCATCCGCTCGCTGTCGGCGGCAACCATCGTGCTGAAACGCGGTGCCATGGGCTGCATTGTCTATGACGGGCCGATCAGCGACGACCTCGAGGACGGTATCGTCGGCAAGGGGTTTCCAATCGAGGTCTACAACGTGCTCGGCGCCGGCGACGCCTTCATGTCGGGCTTCCTGCGCGGCTGGCTCGGCGAGGAAAGCCTGGCGACGGCGGCAACCTGGGCCAATGCCTGCGGCGCCTTTGCCGTGTCGCGGCTGCTCTGCGCACCGGAATACCCGACTTTCGAGGAATTGCAGTTCTTCCTGAAAAACGGCAGCAGGCATCTGGCGCTGCGCAAGGACGAGGCGATCAACCACATCCATTGGGCGACCACGCGCCGGCGCGACATCCCCTCGCTGATGGCGTTCGCCTGCGACCACCGCGTCCAGTTGGAGGATGCCGCGACAAAAGCCGGCGCCGATCCGTCGCGAATCCCAGCTTTCAAGGTGCTGACGGTCAAGGCCGCGGCCAAGGTCGCAGCTGGCCGCGCCGGCTACGGCATGCTGCTCGACGAAAAATACGGACGCGAGGCGATGTTCGAATTCGCCCACCATTCCTTCGCCTGGCTCGGCCGGCCGGTCGAGTTGCCGGGTTCGCGGCCGCTTCGCTTCGAGTTCTCGCAAGACATAGGTTCGCAACTGACCGAATGGCCGGTCGACCATTGCATCAAATGCCTGTGCTTCTATCATCCCGACGATCCGGCGGCGCTGAAGAGCGAACAGCAGGAGAAACTGCGCGCTTTGTTCGAGGCCGCGCGGAAAGTGGGCAGAGAACTTCTGGTCGAGATCATCGCCGGCAAGCACGGCAAGCTCGACGACATGACGATACCGCGCGCGCTCGAGGAACTCTACGCACTCGGCATCAAGCCCGATTGGTGGAAGCTCGAACCGCAGGCATCGGCCGGCGCATGGGCAAAGATCGAGGCGGTGATCCTGAAGCACGATCCTTGGTGCCGCGGGATTGTGCTGCTCGGTTTGGAAGCGCCGCAGGACGAACTGGAAGCGGCCTTCGCCGCGACCGCCAAGGCGCCCATCGTCAAGGGCTTTGCAGTCGGCCGCACTATCTTCATCAACGCGGCCGAACAATGGCTTGCCGGCAAGATGTCGGACGATGAAGCGGTTGCCGACATGGCAGCTCGCTTCGAGCGACTGACCGAGGCATGGCTTGCGGCGCGCGGCCGCAAAGCAGCATAAGAAGGCGCGGCATAAGGACTGCGGAGGAACCGACATGACCAAGACAATCCGCCTGACGATGGCGCAGGCGCTGACCCGCTTTCTTGCCAGGCAGATGACCGAGGTGGACGGGAAGAAAGTGCCGATCTTCGGCGGCGTCTGGGCGATCTTCGGCCACGGCAATGTTGCCGGCGTCGGCGAGGCGCTCTACCAGGTTCGCGACGAGCTGCCGACCTTCCGTGCCCATAACGAGCAGGCAATGGCACATGCGGCGATCGCCTACGCCAAGGCCAATTTCCGCCGCCGCTTCATGGCGGCGACAAGTTCGATCGGCCCCGGCGCGCTCAACATGGTGACCGCTGCCGCACTTGCGCATGTAAACAGGTTGCCTGTCCTGTTTCTCCCCGGCGACGTCTTCGCCAATCGCATTCCCGATCCCGTCCTGCAGCAGGCCGAGGATTTTTCCGACGGCACGGCGACCGTCAATGACTGCCTTCGGCCGGTGTCGCGCTATTTCGACCGTATCACCCGGCCGGAGCAGATCATGCCGGCGCTCAACCGCGCCATGCAGGTGCTGACCGACCCCGCCGAATGCGGCCCGGTGACGCTGGCGCTGTGCCAGGACGTGCAGGCCGAGGCTTATGACTACCCCGACAGTTTCTTTGCCGAGCGGCTCTGGACCCAGCGCCGGCTGCGGCCGGACCGCCAAGAGCTAGCAGCTGCAGTGGCGGCGCTGACGAGCGCGAAGAAGCCATTGGTGATTGCCGGCGGTGGCGTACTCTATTCGCAGGCGTCCGAGGAACTGGCAAAGCTGGTGCAAGGCGCCGGCATTCCGATTTGTGAGACGCAAGGCGGCAAATCCTCGCTTCCGGACGATCATCCCTTGAACATGGGCGCGGTCGGCGTCACCGGCACTTCGGCGGCCAACAGGCTGGCCGAAGAGGCCGACGTCGTGCTTGCCGTCGGCACCAGACTGCAGGATTTCACCACCGGCTCCTGGGCGCTGTTCAAGCATGCCGGCAGGACCATCATCGGGCTCAACGTGCAACCTTTTGACGCCGGAAAGCACCAGGCGCTGCCGCTGGTCGCCGATGCGGCGGAAGGGCTCGCCGAATTGGCTGCCGCGCTGAAAGGCTGGAAGGCCCCATCAGGCTGGACCGACAATGCGATCACGGGCAAGGAGGACTGGCAAGCGGATGCCGGCAAGGTGACGGCGTCGACCAATGCCGCCTATCCGTCCGACGCGCAGGTGATCGGCGCAGTACAGCGTGCCATGGGCACCGGCGTGGTACTGCTCCATGCCGCCGGCGGCTTGCCCGGCGAATTGCACAAGCTATGGCAGGCGGGTGCGCCCGGCTCCTATCACGCCGAATACGGCTTCTCGACCATGGGCTATGAAATCGCCGGCGGGCTTGGCGTCAAAATGGCCAAGCCGGACGAAGAGGTCGTGGTGATGATCGGCGACGGCTCCTACCTGATGCTCAATTCCGAGATCGCGACGTCGGTGATGCTCGGCCTCAAGCTGACCATCGTGCTGCTCGACAACCGCGGCTATGGCTGCATCAACCGGCTGCAGATGGCGACCGGCGGCGCCAACTTCAACAATCTGCTGAAGGACGCTCGTCACGAGACCTTGCCCGAGATCGACTTCGCCGCGCATGCTGCGAGCATGGGTGCGATTGCCGAAAAAGTGCAGTCGATCGCCGGGCTCGAAACGGCGCTGGCGCAAGCGAAGAAGAATACGCGAACGACCGTGCTGGTCATCGACACCGACCCGCTGGTTTCGACCGAGGCCGGTGGAAGCTGGTGGGATGTCGCAGTGCCGGAAGTCTCGGCACGGCCGCAAGTGAATGCGGCGCGCAAGAAATATGAGGAAGCGCTGAGCGGGCGGCGATTTTAGCGCCCGCCAACGCCTCGAATGTCAGAAATCGGAGTGACGACTTGAAAGCCAAACTGGGCATGTCCCCTATTGCATGGTGGAACGACGATCTTGCGGAACTCAGCGATGATGTGTCGCTGGAGGAGTGCTTGCGCCAATCGCGTTCGGCTGGTTTCACCGGCATGGAAATGGGCCGCCGCTTTCCCAACGATCCGAAAATCATGCTGCCGATCCTCAGGCAGGCCGACGTGACGCTTTGCGGTGGCTGGTTTTCGGGAACGCTGGTCGACGAAGACATGTCGAAAAACAAGGATCGTATCCAGCCGATGATCGATCTGTTCAAGGCGGTGAATGCGCCTTGCATCGTCTATGGTGAAGTCGGCCGCTCCATCCAGGGCGACCGCTCCAAACCACTCGCCACCAAGCCGAGGCTTTCGGACGATGAGATGAAAGCCTACGCGAAGCGGCTCACGCAGTTCGGCGAATGGTGTGCCGAGCAAGGCATGCCACTCTCCTATCACCATCATATGGCGGCGGTGGTCGAGACCGAGCCAGAGCTCGACGCCTTCATGCGCTATTCGGGAGAAGGCATTCCATTGCTGCTCGACGCGGGTCACCTGGCCTTTGCCGGCGGCGATGTGCTGCGCGCTATTGATAACCATCACCGGCGCATCAACCACGTGCATGTGAAAGACGTGCGCATGGAGGTGATCGATAAGCTGGATCGTAGCAGGCAATCCTTCCTCGATGCGGTGGCGCTTGGTGCCTTCACCGTGCCGGGAGATGGCTCGCTGGACTTTGGTGCCATCGTCCAGAGGCTCGCCGACCATGGCTATGAAGGCTGGTTCGTGGTCGAGGCCGAGCAGGATCCGAAGAAGAACCCGCCGCTCAAGATGGCGCAGGTCGGCTACAAGGAATTGATGCGGGTGATGACGGCAGCCGGCTACACGGTGGAGACACAAGGCTTTCCCAATGCTTGAGGGTCCGCGAGGAAAGGTGGTGATCCGATGCCGCGGGTGATCCGATGAAAGACTCCGAGCACCCGTTTTTCCGGCCGCTGTGGCGGCGCGTTGCCGTTGTCGCGGTCTGCCTGGTCTGGTCGGTGATCGAATTCGCTACCGGCACGCCGTTCTGGGGCGTGATCGCGCTCGGCTTCGCCGGCTATGCCGTCTGGCAATTCTTCTATCTCTACAAGCCGGCTGACGAGGACAGGCCATCGGCAGACGCCAAACCGAAGGAATGACCATGTCGAAGCTGCTGATCAAAGCCAATAAGGGCAACGGCCGCATCGCCCATGTGACGCCGCAAAACGCCGGCTGGAGCTATGTCGGCTTCGATCTGCATCGGCTGAGGCCCGGCGAGAGCGCTTCCGGGCAAACCGCGGATCGTGAGGTTTGCCTGGTGTTCGTCACCGGCAAGGGTAAGGCCAAGGCCGGCGGCAAAGAACTCGGCCTACTCGGCGAACGCATGTCGCCCTTCGAAGGCAAGCCGTGGTCGGTCTATGTGCCGCAGGGGTCGGAGTGGTCGGTGAGCGCCGATACCGATCTCGAACTTGCCGTCTGTTCGGCGCCAGGACTGGGCGGCGGTCTGCCGGTCCGTGTCATCGGGCCCGACGATCTCGGCCAGGAGGTTCGCGGCAAAGGCACCAACACGCGCTACGTCACCAACATCCTGCCGGAAGGCAAGCCGGCCGATTCCTTGCTGGTGGTCGAGGTCATCACACCCGGCGGCCACACATCGAGCTATCCGCCGCACAAGCACGACCAGGACAATCTGCCGGCTGAATCCTATCTCGAGGAGACCTATTACCACCGTCTCAACCCGTCACAGGGCTTTGCTTTCCAGCGCGTCTACACCGATGCCGACGAGAACGGTGCTCGTTCGCTCGACGAGGCGATGGCGATCGAGGACGGCGACGTCGTGCTGGTCCCCAGGGGTTATCACCCCTGCGCAGCCTGCCACGGCTATGATCTCTATTATCTCAACGTCATGGCCGGACCGAAGCGGACGTGGAAATTCCACAACGCGCCCGAGCACGAATGGCTGATGAAAGCCTGACAGGTTTTTCGCCTCACCTTCATCCGCTGGTCCAAGGCGAAAAAATCGTCGGCTAATGACCCGCCTGGACAACTTTGTTATCAGGAGCGATCACCAGCTTCGTCATTTCGTCATGCAAATCGCCTATGGCAGCGGGGCTGACGAGGACTTTCGATGCGCTACGCTATCTATTTCACCCCCCGACAGGACGAACCGCTGGCACGGATCGCCGCCAACTGGCTCGGCCGCGACCCATTCGGTGCCGCCACAAAGCCGGTCGAGGCTGCGGGCGAACTGTCGGCTGCAGAAGTTGCCTTCCATACCGCCTCGGCGCGCCGCTATGGCTTTCATGCGACGCTGAAGGCGCCCTTTCGACTGGCCCCCAACGAGACCGAAGCGTCGCTTCGCGCGACACTCGACGATTTTGCCGAGGCGACGCCGGTGGTGACCATCCCGCGCCTGATCGTCAGCCAGATCGACGGCTTCTTCGCGCTGGTGCCGGAAGCACCGCTGCCGGCGCTCAACCGCTTCGCCGATGATGTGGTGCGCGACTTCGACCGCTTTCGCGCGCCGTTGACGGAAGCCGAGATCGAACGGCGCAGCCCCGATTCGCTGAAGCCCGACGAGTTCCGCAATCTCTGCCAGTGGGGCTACCCCTATGTCTTCGAGACGTTTCGCTTCCATATGACGCTGTCCGGCCGGGTCTCGTCACAGGAAAGCCCTCGTCTTCGCCTAGCAATCGACAGCCTGTTTGCGGGCGTGCTGCAACGGCCGGTGCCGGTGGACGCGCTGACGCTGTTTGTGGAAACTGAACCGGGTGCGCCGTTCATGGTGCTGTCGCATCATGCGCTCGGGCGCCGCCCGGCCAGAAGAACTGCCTGACCAGAAGAACTGCCTAAATGACTATTTGCTTCAACCGCATTGTGCGACGCCGATTCATTTTCAGTTGGTTGCAAAATGCTCCGAGGACTGCCTGAAATGACCGCCGAGACCGTTCTTCACAATGCCCGCATCGTACTGGCCGACCAGATCATCGAAGGGTCGATCGTGCTGCGCGATGGCGTGATCGCCGACATCGCCCCCGGCGCTGGCCGCAGCGGCGAGGACATGGGCGGCGACTTCATCATCCCCGGCTTGGTCGAGCTCCACACCGACCATCTCGAAGGCCATTACGCGCCGCGTCCGAAAGTGCGCTGGAACCCGATCGCAGCTGTGCTCGCCCATGACGCGCAGGTGGCGACCGCCGGCATCACCACCGTGCTCGACGCCTTGCGTGTCGGCATGGACGAGGATGCCGACCTGACGGCCGCCGACATACGCAAGCTGGCCGACGCGATCGAAGACAGCGTGCAGCAGGACCGGCTCAGGGCCGACCATTTCCTCCATCTGCGCTGCGAGGTCTCGGCGCCGGACTGCCTCACGGCCTTCGCCAATTTCGACGGCGACGAGCGGGTCAGGCTGGCGTCGCTGATGGACCATGCGCCCGGACAGCGCCAGTTCGTCAATTTGGAAACCTACGCCTATTACTACCAGCGCAAGCTGAAGCTGACCGATCGCGATTTCCAGAAATTCTGCGAAAAGCGGATGGCGGAATCGGCGAGGAACTCAAGCCCGAACCGCAGCTTCATCGCCGCTGCCTGCCAGGAGCGCGGCATCGTGCTCGCCAGCCATGACGACGCAACCGTCGGCCATGTCGATGAAGCGATCGAGCAAGGTGTGCGCGTCGCCGAGTTCCCGACCACCGAGGAGGCGGCACGGGCTTCAAAGGAGGCAGGGCTCGGCGTATTGATGGGCGCGCCGAATGTCATGCGCGGCGCCTCGCATTCGGGCAATGTCTCGGCCCGCACGCTGGCCGGCAACGGCCTGCTCGACATCCTGTCGTCGGACTACATTCCGTTCAGCCTGGTCCAGTCGGCCTTCTTCCTCGGCGACGTGGTCGAGGGCATTTCCTTGCCTCAGGCGGTGGCGATGGTCTCGAAGAACCCGGCCGAGGCGGTCGGCCTCACCGATCGCGGCGTCATCGAGCCCGGCCGGCGCGCCGATCTGGTTCGCGTGCGCGTCGACGACCATGTTCCGGTTGTCCGCACGGTCTGGCGGCAGGGACGCCGGGTCGCGTGATGGTGTCGGCATCGGTCGAACGTGAATTGGCCGCCGCGGGATTTCCGATCCGCGACGGCGTCTTCGTCGCCGTCGTCGGGCCGAGCGGTGCCGGCAAGGACACGGTGATCGGCTATGCGCGCGCCGTGTTTGCCGACGAGAGCCGGCTGGAGTTCGTGCGCCGGGTGATCACCCGGCCGAGCGATGCGGCCACTGAGGATCACGATACGCTCGCCGACGCGGCCTTCGTCGAGGCCGAAGCGGATGGCGCCTTCGCGATTTCCTGGGAGGCGCATGGCCTGCGCTATGGTATCCCGGCCGAAGTCGACTGGTCGGTCGCCCACGGCCGTGTCGCGATTGCCAACGTCTCGCGCGCGATCATCCCGGCGCTGCGGGAGCGCTACGCCAATCTGGCTGTCGTCGAGATCACGGCTACACCGGAGATCCTGGCCGAGCGGCTGGCATTGCGCGGTCGCGAGTCGCGCGGCGAAGTGCTGGCACGGCTGGCGCGCAATGCCAATTTGGCGCTATCCGGACCGGGTGTCACCTCAATCGACAATAGCGGTCCTCGTGAAGCCGCCGGCGAGCGCTTCGGCGAGGTGCTGCGCAAGGCCATGGCCTTCTCCGATATGTCGGGCCTTATCTAAAGCGCGCCCACCCCGATGCAATCGGGATGGGCCTAACCGATATCTTTTTGGAAACCGGTTATCCACTTTTCGGGATTATGGCCTCATGCGGCGTGCCGGTCCCGACCAGCGTGATGAGTATCTGTGCCAGTGGTTGTCGAAGGCTTCGCGGGCGCATCCGCTGGTGTATCCAGAACTGCAACGTGATGGCGATACACCATTTCCCAGCCCTTCCAGCCGGTAAACAGCAGTATGCAGACCACTATGAACGACAACAGCACACCCCATGGGCGGACCGCGGCCTCGGCGCCTTGCGCATAGCGAAGATAGAAATTGATCAGTGCCACGACGACCGCGGTCAGATTGCCCAGCATGTGGTACCAGGCGTCCGACAAGGCGCGAATGCGCGGCTCGTTGAGGAAGTCGATAAAACCGGCTGTCGCGGCGAGAAGGGCCATTACGATGGCTGCCCCGATCAGCCACATCGATGCCCGTGCCCAGAAGGCATCGGCAGTTCCCCAGAAAACCAGGTCGGTGACAAAGGCGCCGACAAGAAACGCGACAGGAAAAGGTATCAGCATCGGGTGGAGGGGGTGAGTTCCTACCTTTGCGGTACTTACTGGATTCGTGGGCATGGGACGCCTCCGCGTAGCAAAGCTTAAATAAACGCTCAAATACGGGTTTCGTTCCAAATAGAGATTAACCTGAACTGCTGTCGCGAAGCTCAGGCTGACCTTTTCATGCCTGCCAATGGCAGTCGGCGTATTTCATCCAGCTATTTTTGCGTCATTCCGCGGCAGCACCCGCCACGCCCTTGCGGGTAGCTTCCAGCATCCGCCGCCGCGCCCTGAACACGCCCCATTGCTGGTCGACCAGCACGCCGATGAGGATCACCCCGCCCATGACGGCGAAGTTGAGCGAGGACGGGATGCCGAGCAGGTTGACGAGGTTCTGCAGCTCCTGCAGCAGCACCGTGCCGAGGAGGACGCCGATCAGCGAGCCTTCGCCGCCACGCAGCGAGAAGCCGCCGAGCACCGCTGCCGCGATGGCGTAGAGCTCGTAGAACTGGCCGTGGCTGGCCGGCGAGATCGAGCGTGTGTACATGGCGAAATAGATCGCCGACAGCGCCGTCAGCACGCCGCAGATGACATAGGCGGCCATGACGATGCGGCCGGTGCGGATGCCGGAATATTTCGCCGCTTCCTCGTTCTTGCCGATGGCGTAGAGATAGCGACCGAATACGGAGCGGTGCAGCACCACCCACATGACGATGGCAATGACGATCAGCGCGAAAAAGCTGTTCGGTACGCCCCACGACCGGCCGGCGGTCAGGAATTCCAGCTCCGGAAAGTTCTGGCCGAAGGCGAAACCGGCAGTGCCGTCGGCGGTGTAGAAGCGCGCCACGCCGCGATAGATCAGCAGGCCACATAGCGTGACGACGAAGGGCTGCAGTTTCAGCCGGGTGATCAACCAGCCATGCACCAGCCCAATGACGGCGCCAAGCGCGATGATCAGCACAAAGGCCAGTGGCCACTCCATCTCTCGCACGGCGATGAAATCGACGAACAGCGTCCCGAGCAGCGCAACCACCGAGCCGACCGACAATTCGATGCCGCCGGTGATGATGACGAAGGCTTGGCCGATCGACAGGATGCCGAACAGCCCGATCAGGTTCGAGGTGTTGGCGAGATTGATCGGCAGCAGGAAGCGCGGGTTGATGATCGCCACCACCGCGCCGACCACCAGGATCAGGATCAGCAGGCCGAGATCTTTCTTGCTCATCGTCTTCTCCCAATGCCTGCGAATTACTTCGGCTGCTTGCCGACCGCCAGCAACAGCACGTTTTCCTGGCTGAACCGGTCCTTGTCGAGAATGCCGGAGATCTGGCCCTCATGCATGACGGCGATGCGGTCGGAAACGCCGATCACCTCCTCCATGTCGCTGGAGATCATCAGCACGGCGACGCCGGCATCGGCCAGCGCCCGCATCAGCCCGTAGATTTCGGCCTTGGCGCCGATATCGATACCGCGCGTCGGTTCGTCGAGGATCATCACCTTCGGCTTCATCGCCAGCCATTTGGCCAGCACGACCTTTTGCTGGTTGCCGCCCGACAGCGTGCCGGTACGCGTCTGCACGGAGGGCGCCCTGATGCCGAGATCGGTCTTCTGCTTCTCGGCGGTGGCGGCCTCGGCACTGGCCGAGACCAGCGAGCGCCTCGAATGCGCCGGCAGATTGGGCAGCGAGATGTTCTGGGCGATCGACAGGTCGAGCAGGATGCCGGTCAGCTTGCGATCCTCGGGGACGAGGAAAATTCCGTTGGCCACTGCGTCGGCGGCCGAACCAAGAACCAGATCTCTTGCGTCAAGCTGGAACGAGCCGCCAAAGCTCCTGTCGATGCCGAACAGGACGCGCGCCAGCTCCGTCCGGCCGGAGCCGACGAGGCCGGCGAGGCCGAGGATCTCGCCATGCCTGACGTCGAGGTCGACCGGCCGGTCAGGATAGGCGGCGGTGCGAATGGCCTTTACCGACAGCGCGACAGAGCCCGGCGGGCGCGCCGATTCCGCGGCCTTCTCGCGCTCCTTCAGCATGCGGCCGATCATCAGCTTGACCATCTGGTCGTGATTGATGGCGCTCTTCGGCAAGGTTCCGGCGAGCATGCCGTCCCTGAGCACGACGACGCGGTCGGCGACGCGCTCGACCTCGTGAAGGCGGTGCGAGATGAAAATGACACTGATGCCGTCTGCCTTCAGCGCCTTGATGACACCAAGCAGCTTGTCGGTTTCGGCGATCGGAAGGCTCGAGGTCGGTTCGTCGAGGATAACCAGCCGTGCCTCGATCGACAGCGCCTTGGCGATCTCGACCATTTGCTGCTGCGCCAGCGACAGCGCCGACACCGGCGTATCGGCCGAGAAATTGGCGCCCACGCGTTTGAGCAGCGGCGCCGCCTGCGCTCGCAGCCTGGCGCGGTCGACCAGCTTGAGCGGCCCGGCGCGCAGCGGTTCGCGGCCGAAGAAGATGTTGGCGGCCACGTCGAGGTTTTCGAACAGGTTGAGTTCCTGGTGGACGAAAGCGATGCCCGAGCCGATGCTGGCCTCGACGGTCAGCCCGTCATGGGCGATGCCATCGACGGTGATGGTGCCGGTGTCCGGCCTGGTCACGCCCCCGAGGATCTTCATCAGCGTCGATTTACCGGCGCCGTTTTCGCCGACCAGGCCGATGACCTCGCCGGGCCTTACGTCGATCGAGAATCCGTCCAGCGCGACGACGCCGGGATAGGTCTTGCGCACACCGTCGAGGCTCAGGAACGGAGCGTCCGTAGATGCAACGATGGATGGGTCGGAATAATTCATCACGCCTGACAGCAGCCGGTGAGCCGTTTGGTCTCAGACTGACGGGCCTCGCGAAGCCCGTCAATAGAACGCCGGCTCAAGGCGAACCTTGAGCCGGCGTAACCTAATTCGCTCACTTTCCAGACATCGCCTTAAGGCTGGCGGCGTAGGCGTCGACATCGTCCTTGCCGATGATCTTGGTCGGGATGATGATCAGGCCATCGGCAGGAATGCCCGACTTGTCGCCCTCGAGATAGGCAGCCATCAGCTTCATGCCCTGATAGGCCCATTCGAAGGGTTGCTGCACGACGGTGGCGGCGACGGTGCCTTCCTTGACGCCGCCCAGCGTGATCGGATCGTCATCGAAACCGACGACGGTGATCTGGCCGAGCTTGCCGGCATCGCGCAGCGCTTCATAGATGCGCGGCGTGTTGTAGGAATAGAAGCCGACCATGCAGGTGACGTCGGGGCTGGCGACCAGCGCGTCCTCGACGTTCTTCTTGGCGCGAGCCTGATCGATGTCGTCGCCACGCACGTCGACCAATTCGATCTTGGTGCCCGCGAGGCCGTCCTTCATGCCCTGGATACGTTCCTTGGCATTGTCGGCACCGAGCAGGCCAACGAAGCCGAGGCACTTGCCACCGTCAGGCATTGCCTTCTTGGCGATCTCTGCCGCCTGCTTGCCGGCATCGACATTGGACGAGCCGATATAGGCGACACGCTTGGTCTGCGGTGCGTCGCTGTCGGTGGTGAACAACGCCGTTTGCGAGGCGATCTTGTTCAGTCCGTCGGTCGACGTCTTGGGATCGACGGCCGAGACCATGATCGCCTTCACGCCGGCCGTGACAAGATCGTCCATCAGGCGCTGCTGGATGGCGACCGAGGACTGCTCCGGATATTTGAGTTCCAGATTGTAATTGGGCAGTTCGGCTTGAGCCTTCTTGACGCCGGCTTCGGCCGCCTTCCAGAAATCGGAAGCGCCGTTGACGACGAAGGCCAGTGTCGGCTTGTCGTCGGCTCGCGCAATTGCGCTGGCGGACAAGCCGAGCAGCAGGGCCGCAGCGGCGACGGAAGCATTTCGTATTACAGATTTCATGTTCAACCTCCCATTTGACTCAGTGATTTTCGCTGATGATGAACGTGCCGACGCGGCTTGGACGCCCTCCTCCTCCTCAGGGTTCCGGCAGCGAGGAACGACGCCATTCCAGCCGCGATCATCGACTTTAGAGACTCATTCGCCGTTCGTAAATAGTCCGATTTGTCTGACATTTCCCCGGAACGGCAGGCGAGCTTCGGCTGACGGAAACGGTCCGATACCAGGCTGGCTTGCGTTCCGAACATGCGCGGTCCGATGTCGTCCGAGCATGACGGATTGACGTTATAGGGATGCCAGATATTAGTAAAGAGTATTAGTTGATCGGGATTCTCGCCACGATACCGTGTGGGATTGGCGACTAATCGCCAAAGAGGGTCGATTATATCTATTAGTAGCGCTTTACCTTATATAGGCGAAATTCGAAGGACCAACAACATGAACGAACCACTTCGGGATGCGGTCCTTCAGGGTACCAGACGGCGCAAGCCGTCCGGGAAAAAACCCAAGGGCCGCGTCACCATGACCGACATCGCCAGGGCCGCAGGCTGTTCGCAGGCGACGGTCTCGTTCGTCCTCAACAACACGCCGGGCATCAGGCTGTCGCAGCAAACCCGAGAGCGGGTGATTGAGACCGCGCGAACGCTAGGCTATTCGCCCCCGGTGTTTTCTGCCTTGCGAGCTCCTGTTGCCGCATTCGACGGGCTGGATGGGGTGATCGGCTTCGCAGTCGACCAACTGGCGACCAGCCCGGAGGCGGTCGTCGCCATCGAAGGGGCGCGGCAAGCCTCGTGGAACGCCGGCAATGTGCTTTTGGTGGCGCAGACCATGGGCGACGAGGTGATGGAGCCCAGGGCCATCGCGGCGCTGGCCAAGCGGGGAATTTCGGCGCTGATCTATATGACCATCTTCACCCGCGAGATCGTCGCGCCGGACTATCTCTACGGCCTCGACATCCCGGTCATCCTGCTCAATTGCTACACCGCCGACTATGCCTTTCCCGCCGTGGTGCCGAGCGAAATCGCCGGCGGCCAGAGCTCGACCCGGCACCTGATCAGCCATGGCCACAGGCGTATCGCCACCATTACCGGCGAGCCCTGGATGCAGGCGGCGCAGGACCGGCTGAAGGGTTACCGCCGGGCACTGGCGACGGCCGACATCCCGTTCGACCCGGCGCTGGTCGTCGAAGGCGATTGGTCGGCGAGCGCCGGCTATGCCGCGACCATCAAGCTTTTGGCGCTGAAGGACCGGCCGACCGCCATCTTCTGCCAGAACGACCGCACCGCGATCGGCTGCTATGAGGCGCTAAAGGAGGCCGGCCTGCACATCCCCCAGGATATTTCGGTGGTCGGCTATGACGACGAGGAGATCGCCCGGCATCTGTTCCCGCCGTTGACGACGTCGATCCTGCCGCATATGGCAATGGGACAATGGGCGATCGAGCAGCTCGAAGTCCCGGCTGCTCCCGGTCGCGGCCGCTATCCCATCACCAAGCTCGAATGCCCGCTGGTGGAGCGGGAGTCGGTTGGCGCGGTGGCGGGCTGAGGCGAGAGCGCCGGCGATCGACAGTGGCACAGGCTTGACATCGGGCCCGGCATATACCCGATTGATCTCATGAAACTGCAAAGCTGCTACAATTTTCAGGACTTCCGCCGGCTGGCAAAACAGCGCCTGCCAGGCCCGATCTTCAACTATATCGATGGCGGCGCGGACGACGAGACGACGCTGCGGCGCAACCCGGCGGCGTTCGAGGACTGCGATCTCGTCCCCAACGTCCTTGCCGGCGTCGGACAGGTCGACATGTCGGTCACCGTCATGGGCCAGAAGCTGGCGATGCCGGTCTATTGTTCGCCTACGGCCCTCCAGCGACTGTTTCACCATAGCGGCGAGCGCGCCGTCGCCGCGGCAGCGGAGAAGTTCGGCACGATGTTCGGCGTCTCGTCGCTTGGCACGGTCAGCCTGGAAGAAGTTCGCAAGCACAGGACGCCGCAGGTCTATCAGTTCTATTTCCACAGGGATCGCGGCCTGAACCGCGCCATGATGGAGCGCGCCAAGGCGTCCGGCGTCGAGGTGATGATGCTGACTGTCGACAGCGTCACCGGCGGAAACCGCGAGCGTGACCTGCGGACCGGCTTTTCGATCCCCTTTCGGCTTACGCTCGGCGGCATGATGCAGTTCGCGATCAAGCCGAGATGGGCCATCGACTATTTGACGCACGAAAAGTTCAGCCTGCCGCAGCTGGACGGCCATATCGATCTCGGCGGCGGAGCGCTTTCCATCAGCCGCTATTTCACGGAGATCCTCGATCCATCGCTGGATTGGAAAGACGTCGAAGACATGGTCCGCTTCTGGAACGGCCAGTTTTGCCTGAAGGGAATCATGAGCGTCGCCGATGCCAGAAAAGCCGTCGACATCGGCTGCACCGGCATCGTTCTGTCAAATCATGGCGGCAGGCAGCTGGACGGCTCGCGCAGCCCGTTCGACCAGCTGTCGGAGATCGTCGACGCGGTGGGCGACAGGATCGACGTGATCATCGACAGCGGCGTCCAGCGCGGCACCCATGTGCTGAAAGCCCTGTCGTTGGGCGCCAAGGCCGTCGGCGTCGGGCGCTACTACCTCTTCCCGCTGGCAGCCGCCGGACAGGCAGGCGTCGAACGGGCGCTCGGCCTGATGCGAACCGAGATCGAACGCGACATGCGGCTGATGGGATGCAGGTCGGTGGCAGAGCTTTCCAGGGGGAATGTGCGGTTTAGGTGAGGGGGCTGGGAAGTGGCGCACGGCATAAGCTTTTCGAAGTGCGAACACTATACCGACCGGCCGTCGCTCCTGCCGTCCGTGTCGAAGACAGTCTCGCCCGAAACAGCATCCGTATATCCGCCCTCAAGCTGCCGCAACGTATGGCGGAACCGATCAAGATTGCCCAGCATTTTAGGCCTGGCATCGACCATGTGCTGAAAAGTGTCCCACTCTCCAATCGAGAAGAAGGCGCCATCTCCCGATTTGATGAGAGCCATTTTTCGCAATCCCTCGAAATTGCGCGGAGCGCTGCTGAACAGTTCGACGAATTCGTCTTCACTACCCGGCTTGACCCGGAAGCGGACGCTGTTGAATGCCGTCATGTACGTCCCCCGTGAAAGAACTGAAAACCTCGAATATGCGAAGCCCTAACGCACCTCGAACCCTTCGAACACGTGTACAGGAAAATCGGAAGGTTGGCTTCAGTCACCTCTGGCCGAAAGCCCGTTTCTGGCGCTATTTGCCAGGAAGAGGACGACGCTCGATCTCAATCGGTATGCCCTTCCGACCGGCAATGAAACGCGCTGTTAACGCCGTTCGCGGGTGACAGGATGTTGGCCGCAGTTCGAAGGTATAATCTGCGTCTCGCTGTCAGTTGCGGAGGCGAAAATGAATTTGCTTCGGATTGCGCTCTTGTGCACGGCCATGATCGATCTTGCAATGCCGGCCGTTCGCGCTGAGGATCAGCCTGTGCCGCAGAACAATAAAGCCGCAACAACGCAGCCGCCCGTTCATTGTGAAGGCCAAAATTGTCTCCCGCCGGCGAAAGATCCCGTGCAGGAATGCACTGGCCAGGATTGCACTCCAGCTCCGCCGACTGAACCGGGTCCGGAGATTGAGCAGGCCGACTGAGCGGCATCAGCTGACGATCCCCTTTTTGGCATGGATAGCGCTCACGTCTCGCGACCTTCCGACCACTGGCGCCGGTCACGGTCATAGTCGGGCGGCTACTAGCTCACCGCGCCCGAGAGGCTCCATGAGGCGGACCGTGCATTGGATTGATGGCGCTCCCGAAGAGGATGAAACTGGGAACTCGTATGTTATTGCTGCGCCTATCGATTTCTGAGATCACCGCTCGGAGCCGAAGGTCCGCCTTGCGCGCCATAAACTGTCCCTTGCCACCCCTGAACAGCCAAAATCGGATCCGACCGGTCATTCCTCAAGGGGAAGCGAAGTGACCTCCATGCAGAATTCGAGCGCTCATCGGCGTTGGGCGCAATCCGGCCGCGGCCCTCCTGGGGCGAAAGTTCAGGGCAGCGGGATCGGCTTGTCGCTGAGTGTGCGCAAGTAGGCGATCAGGTCGACCCGTTCGGTCTCGTCCGGAACACCAGGCGTCTCCATGTAAACGCCCGGCGTGGTGAGCATGGGTCCGAAGAGATATCTGTTCAGATCCTCGTACGTCCATGCACCCTCCCAGTCGAGCAAAGCGTCGGAGTAACGCATTTTTGCCACAGACGCCTTGTCACGACCGACGACGCTCCACAAGTTGGGTCCCGTCTTGGTCCCTCCCTGTGGCTCGGCATTGTGGCAACCGGCACACAGGCGGGTGAAGTAGGTTCGACCTTTCTCGACATCGGCAGTAGCCAACTTCATCGAGATCGGACCTGGTGTTGGCAAGACGACGCCGTGCGACATGAGATAGTCGGCAACTTCGCGTTGCCCCTTCAATTTTGCCAGATGGAGCGGTGTCTTGCCGTCCTTTGTCGTCGCATTCACGTCCGCGCCGGCCTCGACCAGTGCCTTCACGCAATCGAGGCAACCGGATATGACCGCGATGTGGAGTGCGTTTTCGCGGTTGCGGCGCGAATTTGGATTTGCGCCACCGTCCAGCAACAGATTGATCAGGTCGATCCTGCGTTTTGCCAAAGCCGGCATGAGCGCAGGCCCCAAAAGCGGCGTCGGGGCGGCGTTGACGTCGGCACCGCGTTCCATGAGCAGTTTTGCCGCCGCAAAATGCCCGCCCCTAACCGCAAGATAGAGCGGTGTCGCACCTCCGTCGCTCTCATCGACGCCAGCACCAGCGTCGAGCGCTGCCGTGATCCCCGCGACATCGCCCTTCATGGCGGCGTCGTGGATGGCGGCGGCATGCGATACAATCGGAACGAGTAGAAGCACCAACAGAATGAAAGGCAAGAACCCGCGCATTAGCGTCTCCCAAGGCAAGCCTGAGGACCCGGCACGATTTCAAGAAGGGCAGAGTTTAGTACGAATGCTCGATAGCGGCAACGCACGTGTGATCGGGTTCGCCGCCGCCGTGGCGGGCGGCGGCAGCGTATGCAGTCGCCTGCATGCAAGGCGGTCCTAAACATCAGCCGACCAGCCGTGGCTCATCCCTCATGGAGAAGTCGTTTCTCAGCGCCGGGAGTCCCGCAGATTTGCCGGTGACCGCTAAAGCGCCACCATGGTGGCAGTGATGAGCGGCTAAGCGGCCCATCGATGCCCGGTGTATTGGGATGTGCATTACAAATGGCGCGCCCGAAGAGATTCGAACTCCTGACCCCCAGATTCGTAGTCTGGTGCTCTATCCAGCTGAGCTACGGGCGCGCAACAGGCCATGCTTTGCATGGCCCCGCGATCCGATCCTGGCGACCGGCCGCGATGTGACGTGTTCCCTAGCGACTGAATTTGCGAAAAGCAAGCCGATCCTGGCCAAAAGTTTTGCCGTCACGTTTTGCCGTCATGCGCCGGCCGGCGAAGGCAAGACCGCGTCACGCGGCGGCCGAGCCGATAGGTCGTCGTCTCGGATCGGTCATTTGCCAATCGAAACGGTCCGTAACGAAACACGCCGTTGCACGGCGGCCGAGCCGATGGCTCGTAGCCTCGGACCAACCCTTTGCGAATTGAAACAGCCCGTAACGAAACGGTTCGTTACGCCGGGCGGCGCAGACCGTTGCGGGCCTGGTCGAGCCGGACCGGCTGGTCGGGAATGGTGACCGCGAATGTGGTGCGGCCGCCGATGCTTTCGACCAGCTCCACCGTGCCGCCATGGGCGCGGATCAATTCATGGGCGATCGCCAGGCCAAGGCCGGTGCCGCCGCTGCGGGCCGAGCCGCGAAATGCCGCAAACAGGTTTTCTCGCGCCTTCGGCGGCAGGCCGGGGCCGGTGTCGGTGACGACGATGCGGCTGACGCTGCCGATGCGCTCGGCCGATATGGTCAGGCGGCGCACCACGGCGCTCTCGGTGTCGGCCGCCATCGCCTGCACGGCGTTGCGGCTAAGATTGGTGAGCACGCGGAACAGTTGGTCGGAATCGGCATCGACCTCGAGCACCGGATCGACGGCATTGACGAATTCGATGCCGCATTCGATGTCGAGCAGGCCCTGGACGTCTTCGACCAGTTGGCGCAGCCGCAGCCTGCGGCGCGACGGCGGCGGCTCCTGGGTGCGGCCGTAGGCAAGCACGCCCTCCGAATAGGACACGGCGCGGTCGAGCGCGCGCAGCAATTTTGGCGCGAACGCCTGCACGGTCGGGTCCTTGACCTGGCGCAGGCGGTCCGACATCAGCTGCGCCGAGGCGAGGATGTTGCGCATGTCGTGGTTGATCTTCGACACGGCCAGGCCGAGATCGGCCAGGTGCTTCTGCTCGGTCAGCATCTTTTGCAGCCGCTCCTGCATCTGCGACAGCTCGCGTTCGGCGACGCCGATCTCGTCGGCCCGGGCGGCGGGGTGAATGATGCGGCCGGGATCGTCGGGCGCCTCGGAAAAGGACAGCATCGAGCGTGTCATCGTCCTGATCGGGCCTATCATGATCAGGTCTATCGCGGCGTAAACCAGCATGGCGGTGAACAGCGAGATCAGCAGCGAGACGAAGGCGACGTTGCGCGAATAGATCAGCATGGCATTGCGCAGGCGGTGGTCGGGCATGATCAGCTCGAATTCCTTGTCGCTGTCGCCGACCGGCCCGAAAACGCGCAGCATCCGCTTGCCGCCGAAAAACAGCGTGTCCAGCGCTCCGGTCATGCCCTTGATCATGCCGACATTGGCGATATCGATATGCTCGTCGACCTGCGGCGGCATTTCGGCCACGACCAGAAGCCGCGAGACGCCGCCGTCGCGCACGGCGATCGCCTTGGCACCGATCGCCATCAGCACGTCGTTCTGGGCGGCACGCGACAGCGAGGCAGGTTCGCCCTGCACCAGGACGATTGAAACCGCGGCGGCCGTGCTCAGCCTCTCTTTCAGCCAGCTCAGCCTGTAGCTGGCAATCCAGGGCACGAAGATGAGGACTTCGGCCAAGAGCACGAAGACGATTGTGAGCAGCAGCAGCTTGGTCGACAGGCCGCGCGCCAGCGGCACCCTGCGGGTGGCCGCTTTCGCCTGGGCGATGCTTTCGTCGGTTGCTGGGACTTCACTCATGCTCGTCGTCACGGCTGCCTGTATCACGGCTGCTTGTCTTAAGGACTGCTCGTCTTCACGATCGCTTGATCGGGTGAGATTAGGCGATTGCGGCTTTTTTGCCAAATTCATCCTTGGTCGAAGCCGGACAAAGGGCCACAAGACTTCCCTGCCGGTCCGACAATGCCGGCCCGACGCGCTGGATTGACTTCCAAAACCCTTCTTTCTATAAGCCCGCTCACGCTCGGGCCATTCGTCCCGGCGCGGTTTCGATCGCGCCAAAACCGGCCCGGCAAAGCTCCTGTTACAAAGTGACAGAATCAAGAAGGGCCGCACCCCGCGGTATTTAAACAAATGAAGCGTACTTACCAGCCGTCCAAACTCGTCCGCAAACGCAGGCACGGTTTCCGTGCCCGCATGGCCACCAAAGGTGGCCGCGGCGTCGTCGCAGCCCGCCGCAACCGCGGCCGCAAGCGTCTCAGCGCCTGAGCATCAAGCGAGAGACAAGATCGTTGCCCGCAACCGGCAAGCCAACGGGTCCCCATCCCAAGCGGCTTCTGAAGCGCGCGGAATTCCTGGCTGTCCGCCGTGGTGAAAAGCGCCGCGGGCGGCTTTTCCTCGTCGAGGTCCTGGGCCGCGACGACAGCGAGGCGCCGCGCGTCGGCTATACCGTCACCAGGAAGGTCGGCAACGCCGTCGTCCGCAACCGCATCCGGCGGCGGCTGAGAGAGGCCGTGCGCACGTATGCCGCGGATGACATGGTGCCGGGCAATGATTATGTCATCGTCGGGCGCGAAGACGTGCTTACCACTCCGTTCGGCCAGCTGAAGGCCGAACTCTCCCGCAGATTGCGTGGAACACGATAGGCCAAGGGCTTCGATGGAAAACAACCGCAACTTCTTCATCACCATCGCACTGTCGGTGCTGATCCTGGCGCTTTGGCAATATTTCTATGTGATGCCGCGCAGCGAGATGCAGCGCGAGGCCGCCCGCATCGAAGAACAGCGTGTGGCGGAGCAGAAGAAGGCCGCCCAAGGCACCAGCCCGGGAGCCAGCGAAACACCGGTGCAGCCGGGCGCCATTCCGAACGCACCTGGCGGCGACGCGGTAACGCCGGCCGGCCGCGAGCAGGCGATTGCCTCGACCAAGCGCGTGAAGATCGACACGCCGAGCCTCGAAGGCTCGATCAACCTCACCGGCGCGCGCCTCGATGATCTCAAGCTCAAGCACTACACAGAGACGGTCGACAAGACCTCGCCCGAGATCGCGTTGCTCAATCCGGCGTCCCTACCTAATGGCTATTTCGCCGAGATCGGCTTTTCCGGCACACCGGATGTCGGCAGGCTGCCCGGCCCAGACACCGTTTGGCAGACCGACGGCAATGCGACGCTGACACCGGCGACGCCGGTGACGCTGACCTTCACCAATGACAAGGGCCTGACCTTCAAGCGCACCTTCTCGGTCGACAGCCAATATATGTTCACCGTGTCCGACACTGTCCAGAACGGCGGCTCGGCACCTGCGACGTTGTCGAACTATGGCCGCGTCACCCGTTTCGACAAGCCGGCTATCGCCAGCACCTATGTGCTGCACGAGGGCCTGATCGGCGTTACCGGCAGCGAAGGCCTGCAAGAGTACAAATACTCCAAGGTCGAATCGGAAAGAGAATTCAAGCCAGGCAAGTCGACCGACGGCTGGCTCGGCATCACCGATAAATACTGGGCGGTGACCCTGGTGCCGCCGGGCGGCCGCGAATTTCAGCCCAAATTCTCTTATTTCGAGTTCAAAAGCGGGCCCCACCCGCATAGCTACCAGTCCGATTTCCTGTCCGATCCGGTCACGATCGCTCCCGGGCAGTCAACGACGGTAGAGTCGGAGATATTCGCCGGCGCCAAGGAAGTGTCGACGATCAACGCCTATGAAAAGGACCGTCATATTCGCCAGTTCGACCTGCTGATCGACTGGGGCTGGTTCTATTTCATCACCAAGCCGATGTTCTGGCTGATCGACACGCTTTACAAATTCTTCGGCAATTTCGGCCTGGCGATCCTCGCCACCACCGTCATCGTGAAAGCGCTGTTCTTCCCGCTCGCCAACAAGTCTTATGCGTCGATGGCGAACATGAAGAAGGTGCAGCCAAAGATGCTCGAGATCCGCGAGAAATACGCGGACGACAAGATGAAGCAGCAGCAGGCGATGATGGAGCTCTACAAGACCGAGAAGATCAATCCGCTCGCCGGCTGCTGGCCTGTGGCGTTGCAGATCCCGGTGTTCTTCTCGCTCTACAAGGTGCTCTATATCACCATCGAGATGCGGCACGCGCCGTTCTTCGGCTGGATCCAGGATCTGGCGGCGCCGGACCCGACATCAATCTTCAACCTGTTCGGGCTGATCCCCGTAACCTTGCCGCACATGCTGATGATCGGCATCTGGCCGCTGATCATGGGCGTGACGATGTTCCTGCAGATGCGCATGAACCCGACGCCGCCGGACCCGACGCAGGCTGCGATCTTCACCTGGATGCCCGTGATCTTCACCTTCATGATGGCGGGTTTTCCGGCCGGGCTGGTCATCTACTGGGCCTGGAACAACACGCTGTCGATCCTGCAGCAGGGCGTGATCATGAAACGGCAAGGCGCCAAGATCGAATTGTGGGACAATCTGGTCGCGCTGTTCCGCAAGAAACCGTCGCCGGCGGAATAGCCGGCGCTCCGATGATGCGAAACCAGAAAGCCCCGGTTCGTCCGGGGCTTTTTGCACAAGCAGCCGGCCTGGATTAAGCGATTGGTACTGCCGGACGGATCGCGCTATTTTGACCTGGCTGGCAGTTGCCCGACGGAGCTCGATATGACCGGACCCAATCCATCGATCAAGCATCCGATCCCGTTGCACACGCGCGTCGGCTTTCTGAAACCGCTGGTGACGGCGCCGAATATCGAGATCGGCGACTTCACCTATTATGATGACCCTGACGGACCCGACAAATTCGCCGAAAAATGCGTGCTGCATCATTATCCGTTCATCGGCGACAGGCTGATCATCGGCAAGTTCTGCGCCATTGCCGAAGGCGCGCGCTTCATCATGAACGGCGCCAATCATGCCATGTCCGGCTTTTCGACCTATCCGTTCAACATCTTTGGCCACGGCTGGGAAGAGGGTTTCGACCCGGCGACATGGTCGAAGGAGGTGCGTGGCGACACAATCGTCGGCAACGACGTCTGGATCGGCATGGAAGCGGTGATGCTGCCGGGCGTGAAGATCGGCGACGGCGCCATTGTCGCGGCAAAGTCGGTGGTGACGCACGATGTGCCGGCCTATGCGATCGTCGCCGGCAACCCGGCGAAGGTGGTGAAGATGCGCTTCGACGACAGGACCATCCGGCGGCTGCTGGCGCTGGCGTGGTGGCACTGGCCGGTGGAAAAGATCAGCCGCAATCTCGATGCCATTCGTGGCAGCAATATTTTTCTCCTGGAGGCAGCGGTTTGAACGCGTTGAGCAAGACCACGATCGGCATCGAATTGTTCACGCGAGCCTGGATCTTCATCCGCGGCGTGCCGGCGATGAAATTCCTGCCGCCGGAGGGACCGCCCGAGATCGCCTTTGCCGGCCGCTCCAATGTCGGCAAATCGTCGCTGATCAACGCGCTGGTCAACCAGAAGGGGCTGGCGCGCACCTCCAACACGCCGGGCCGGACGCAAGAGCTCAACTATTTCGTGCCGGGCGGATTTTCGGGAGAAGGCGCCGACCTGCCGCCAATGGCGCTGGTCGACATGCCGGGCTATGGCTACGCCACGGCGCCCAAGGAAAAGGTCGACGAGTGGACGAAGCTCGTGTTCGACTATCTCAAGGGCCGGGTGACGCTGAAGCGCGTCTACGTGCTGATCGATGCCCGCCATGGCATCAAGGCCAAGGACGACGAGGTTCTGTCGCTGCTCGACAAGGCGGCGGTGTCGTATCAGATCGTGCTGACCAAGACCGACAAGATCAAAGCTGCGGGGGTACCGCGGCTGATCGAGGAAACGCTCCAGAAGATCAAGAAACGCCCGGCGGCCTTTCCCCTCGTGCTTGCCACGTCGTCGGAAAAGAGCGAGGGCCTCGAGGAATTGCGTGCGGCGATCGTGCTCGCCGCCAATGGCGGATAGGCAACGGACTCCGACGGTTGGTCAGGCGAGGCTGGAGGCCCGTTCCTGCTCTGCAAGCTGTTCGGTGCCGTAGGCCTTCAGGAACACATCGACGCCCGACCTGACGATATGTTCGATCTCGGCCGCACTTGGTGCCTTGGTGCGATAGGCGAATATGCACTGGCGGAAAAGACCGGCCAGGCACAGTTCGGTGAACTGATAGGCGGCAAGCTCGACGTCGTCGATCTTCAGCAGGCCGCGTTCGATAGCCATGTTGAGGAAAACGACAACCCTGTCATGGCCGCGCTTCGGCCCGCGTTCGTAAAATCGCGCGCCAAGCTCCGGAATACGTTCCGACGCGCCGATCACCGTCCGCTGCGCCAGGATGACCCTCGCCGAAGTGATCTTCATGGACAGCACAATGCCGAACTTCACCAGCGTCTGGCGAAGGTCGCCGATCTGGTCGAGCACCTCATACATGTTCTTGAAGATCGTGCCGCGCTCTTCCTCGATCAGCGCTTCGAACAGCTCTTCCTTGTTGGCGAAGTAGACATAGATGGTGCCCTTGGACACGCCGGCCTCACGGGTGATGTCGTTCATCGACGCGGCTTCGAAGCCCTTGTCGATGAAGACACGGCGCGCACCGTCGATGATCTGGCTGCGCTTGACCGGGTCTTGCCCCGCGGCCGGGCGGCCGCGCGGCAGACTGTCCAGCAAATCGCACTGGTCCTTGCCAGCGCTGGGCAATGGGCCTGAATCAGGCAAAGGAGCGGCCTTGGGGGCTTCGGCCATAATGTCACACCTCGTAAAATAATTCGAACCATCCGGTTCGATTGCTCTTGATATGGTCCTCTTTAAGCGCTAAGTCAACGTCGAGTTCGAACCGAACGGTTCAGTCTGATGAAGTTCAGCGCCAGTTAATTTAGAGAGATATCATGTCCTCGAATGCGCCCACCAGTGCCGAAGTCCGCCCTTTCCCCAATGCCAAGGTCCAGCCTGCGATCGAAGCGCCGGAAGCCCCTCTCAAGCCCGCCGACGTCACCCCGCTGGCTCCCGCCAAAAAGAAGCGCTCGATGCGCTCGATGTTGCTGCCCATCATCGGCCTGGCCCTGCTGGGCGCCGGCGCCTGGTATGGCTATGATTACTGGACAGACGGGCGCTTCATGATCACGACCGACGACGCCTATGTCCAGGCCGACACGGCGTTCATCTCGCCAAAAATCTCGGGCTATGTCGATCAGGTCAAAGTGACCGAGAACCAGCAGGTGAAGGCCGGCGACCCGCTGCTGATCGTCGATGACGGTGACTACAAGATAGCCGTTGCCCAGGCCGAGGCGCAGATCGCCACGTTGAGCAAGACGCTCGACCGCATCGATGCCCAGACCGAGGCGGCGCGCGCTTCGCTCAAGCAGGCGCAGGCGCAGAAGACCGCCGACCAGGCCGCGGCCGACAATGCCAAGCGGGCTCAGGTTCGTGCCGCCCAGTTGCTCAAGACCCGCGTCGGTACGCAGGCCCAGTTGGACGATGCCCAGACGGCGGTCGAGCAAGCCAATGCCGCGCTAGCCGGCGCCGACGCGCAGATCGCGGCGGCTCAGGCCAATATCGGCGTGCTCCAGGCGCAGCGCGCGGAATCGGCCAGCACGCTGGCCTCGCTGCAGCTTGCCCACGACAAGGCGGTGCGGGATCTGTCCTTCACCGTGCTGCGCGCACCCTATGACGGCGTGGTCGGCAACCGCTCGGTCGAGCAGGGTGACCTGATCAGCCCCGGACAGAAGCTCGCCGTCATCGTGCCAATGGACAAGCTCTACATCGTCGCCAACTTCAAGGAGACCCAGCTTGCCCGGCTGGTGCCTGGTGAAAAGGTCAGGGTGTCGGTCGACGCGATCGACGGCCAGGACATCGAGGGTACCGTGTCGTCGCTGGCGCCGGCTTCGGGAGCAGTGTTCTCGCTGCTGCCGCCGGAGAACGCCACAGGCAATTTCACCAAGGTGGTGCAGCGCGTTCCGGTTCGCATCGACGTGCCGGCGGATGTGCTGAAGACGGGCAAGCTGCGCGCCGGCCTGAGCGTCGTCGTCGCCGTCGACAGCCGCACGGCGCCTTCGGCATCGAAGTAAAGCGGATCCGGGAGCAAAGCTCATGGCGACCGCAACTCTGACTGCAGGATCGACACCGGCGCCAGCCATGCCGGTGCCGGTCGACCACATCTCGACACGCCGCGTCATCGCCTTCCTGGCGATGGTGTTCGGCATGTTCATGGCCATCCTGGACATCCAGATCGTCTCGGCCTCGCTGGCCGAGATCCAGGCGGGCCTGAGTGCCAGTTCGGACGAGATTCCGTGGGTGCAGACGGCCTATCTGATTGCCGAGGTCGTGATGATCCCGCTGTCGGGTTTCCTCAGCCGGATGCTGTCGACGCGCGTGCTGTTCACGATCTCGGCGGCAGGGTTCACCGCGGCCAGCGCGCTGGCCGCGACCGCAACCAATATCGACCAGATGATCGTCTACCGCGCCGTGCAGGGCTTCATCGGTGGCGGCATGATCCCGAGCGTCTTTGCAGCCGCCTTCACCATCTTCCCACCGTCGCGCCGTGCCGTCGTCTCGCCGATGATCGGCCTGGTGGCGACCTTGGCGCCGACTATCGGCCCGACCGTCGGCGGCTATATCAGCCATGCCATGTCCTGGCACTGGCTGTTCCTGGTCAACGTCGTGCCCGGCATTCTGGTGACGACGGCCGCCTGGTCGCTGATCGACTTCGACAAACCCAATCTCAAGCTGTTCAGCAAGTTCGACTGGTGGGGGCTTGCCGGCATGGCCGCCTTCCTGGGCTGCATGGAATATGTGCTGGAGGAAGGTCCCAACAACGACTGGCTGCAGGATCAGGCGGTGCTCGTCTGCGCCGTCATCATGACCTTCGGCGCGGTGCTTTTCTTCTGGCGCGTGTTCACCGCCGAGGAGCCGATTGTCGATCTGAGGGCCTTCAGCAATATCAATTTTGCCTTCGGCTCGCTGTTCTCCTTCGTCGTCGGCATCGGCCTCTACGGTCTGACCTATCTTTATCCGGTGTTCCTGGGGCGCATCCGCGGCTACGATTCGATGATGATCGGCGAGGCGCTGTTCGTCAGTGGCCTGGCCATGTTCTTCACCGCGCCGATCTCCGGCATCCTGTCGAACAAGATGGACCCGCGCATCATGATGATGATCGGCTTCTTCGGCTTTGCCACGGGGACCTGGTGGATGACGCATCTCACCGCCGACTGGGATTTCTATGAACTGCTGATCCCGCAGATCCTGCGCGGCTGCTCGATGATGCTGTGCATGGTGCCGATCAACAACATTGCGCTCGGAACCTTGCCGCCGGAGCGGCTGAAGAATGCGTCTGGCCTGTTCAACCTGACCCGCAATCTCGGCGGCGCCGTCGGCCTGGCCGTCATCAACACCGTGCTGATCGACCGCAATGCCTTCCACTACGCCAGGCTCTCCGAGCACGTGCAATGGGGAAGTGCCGCTGCGCAGCAGAAGCTGCAGAACATGACGGTCAACTTCGAGCAGACCGCCGGGCTCGACGCCTCCAAGGCGGCCATCTCCAAACTGTCAGGCATGGTCCAGCAGCAGGCATCGCTGCTGTCGTTCATGGACGTATTCTTCATGCTGACGGTTTTGTTCGCGACGCTTGGGCTCTTCACCCTGGTGATCCGCAAGCCAGCCGCTCAGGGCGGCGGTGGCGGAGGCCATTGAGGCGCGCTGGATCCCCCGCCTGGCGCCCTCGCGCATGACCCCGAAAAGCGATTTTCGGGGTCATGCGCAAAATCAACCATCACGAAGTCTTGGAGCGGCGGACACTCCACCGCTCCAACTTTTTGTTTGAGCATCGGATTTTCCCAAAACCGCTTCGCACTTTAGGGTCCGATGCTCTAGCGCGCTCCGACAAAGTAAGGGGCGCGGCCGTCCTCACGCCGTCGCCGGCTTGAAGGTCAAGGCGACGCCATTGATGCAGTGTCGCAACCCGGTCGGCGGCGGACCGTCGTCGAAGACGTGGCCAAGATGGCCACCGCAGCGGCGACAATGGACCTCGGTGCGGGTCATGCCCAACGACCTGTCCACGGTCTTGCCGATGGAATTCGGGATTTCCTGCCAGAAGCTCGGCCAGCCTGTGCCGGAATCGAACTTGGTCTCTGACGAATAGACCGGCAGGCCGCAGCCGGCGCAAGCGAAGATGCCTTTGCGGTGCTCGTTGAGCAGCGGACTGGTGCCCGGATATTCGGTGCCCTCCTTGCGCAGCACATTGAAGGCCGCGTCGGACAGGATGGCGCGCCACTCGGCCTCGGTCTTGGTAACCTCGAAAGTCTCGGCCGCGCGTGCATCCTGGGCTTCGCCCATGCGCAGCGCGGTGGCGCCTGCGACAACGCCAATGGCTGCCGCCCCACTCAAAAGAAGCTCGCGACGGTTCATGGCCATTTCCTCCTGTTGCTGCTTGTGCCAAATTCGACCGCCACACGGAAATCAAAAGCCGGTGACGATCGCTGTCCTCAAAGCGGGACTCCGCGCCTGTCCACATCTTGCGTGAACGGCGCGGAGCGTGCGCAGGGAGGCCCTCAGCGATATCTTCGCCGGCAGCGTGCGTTTGTTACATCTTCGGCAGGAGAACCTTGTCGACGACGTGGATGACGCCGTTGGACTGCTCGACATCGGCGATCGTCACATTGGCGACGTTGCCATTTTCGTCGGTCACGGTGACCTTGCCGGCGTCGGCCTTGAGCGACAGTTCGCAACCACCGACCGTCTTGACCTTGTGGGTGCCGCCGTCATCCTTGACCATCTTGGCGACGTCGGCGGCCATCGCTTTGGCGCCGATGACATGGCAGGTCAGGATCTTGACGAGCTTGTCCTTGTTTTCAGGCTTGAGCAGCGTCTCCACCGTGCCGGCTGGAAGTGCCGCAAAGGCCTCGTTGGTCGGCGCGAACACGGTGAAGGGGCCGGCGCTTTGCAGCGTATCGACCAGGCCGCCTGCCTTGACGGCAGCGACGAGTGTGGTGTGGTCCTTCGAGTTGACCGCATTTTCGACGATGTTTTTCTGGGCATACATGGCGGCGCCGCCGACCATCGGATTTTGGGCATAAGCAATGGTGGCGAGCGCAGAAATGGTGACCGTGCCGGCAAGCAAAAGTGTGGCGAATTTACGCATGATTTCAATCTCCTCGGGTTATCGTTCCCTCATTCTGGAACGCAAGGAGATACGCGATAGCAAATGCCGGAGTTTCGTCCTCTGCGCAAAAAAATATTGTTTCGCTGCAATTTGTCCGGCGTCGATCGACAGCCGCCAACACGCTTTTCAGGCGTTTAAATCGCGGGAGATAGATTTCAGGTCTGCTTCCACAGATGAGAAGCAGTCAGATGCTCTTCAGATCGCCCGCTGCGACCACCGGTCCAGTCGGCTGGCCGGTCGGTGAACCGCCGGCAGGCTCGATGCTGACCGCAAGCACGGCGCCTTGCGCCAATTTCTCCTGGACGGCGGGCGGGATGGCCAAATGCGCGGTCGCACCGGCCGGGATGACGCCCATCGACACCGGCGCCTTCTTGCCTTCGATCATCCACAGCTCGAAGTCCTTGCCGGCGGCCCGCTCGCCGGAA
Organism: Mesorhizobium sp. M1428; assembly: GCF_040317515.1. Classification (NCBI taxonomy): domain Bacteria; kingdom Pseudomonadati; phylum Pseudomonadota; class Alphaproteobacteria; order Hyphomicrobiales; family Phyllobacteriaceae; genus Mesorhizobium; species Mesorhizobium sp. M1428. The sequence continues at coordinate 207,570 of NZ_JAMYKT010000004.1, read as the reverse complement.
ACGTGGGAAAGACCGACCTCGTGACGGGCGGCATCGTAGACGACGAGATATTTGACGTCGCTGCCTTCGGCCGCCAGCGAGGCGACAAGCCGCGCCTGCGGCGGTTCGGTGGGCGGGCGGAAGTAAGGCACGGCGAGGTAGATCGCCAGCGCCGCAATGGCGGCGGCGGCAAGACCGCGCCAGAAGCCAAGGCTCGACCAGAGGCCGGCGCGCGGCTCTGCAGCGAACAGCCGGCGGTCCAATGCTTCCTTGACCCTGATCGGAGGCTCTGTCTCCGGATAGGCGGCGGCCATCGGCGAAAGATGCGCCTCCCAGGCATCGACAAGGCGTGCGAAGGCGGCGTCCGCATCGATGCGGCGCGACGCGATCTCGCGTTCATCGGCGGCCAGAACGCCAAGAACGTATTCGGCGGCGAACAGGTCGTCGCCCCCACGTTCCGGTCCATTGTCGTCAGCCAGCGTCATCTTTCCAGGCATTCTCTCAGTTTCAACAAGCTGCGACGCAGCCAGGTCCGCATCGTGTTCAGCGGTACGCCATAGCGCTCCGCCAGTTCGGCATAGCTTTTGCCATCCAGATAGGCGCCCAGGACGGCCGCCGCCCGGTCCTTCTCCAATTCCTCGAGACAATGGTAGATGCGTCCGGACTCACCGCCCGCCACGGCCATGGCCTCCGGCCCCGGCGCCGGATCGGCCACGTCGAGCGCGGCATCGATATAGGCGGCAGGCTCTCGCCGCGCCCTGATCCGATCGATCGCATGATTGCGCGCAATGGCCACCAGCCAGGAGATCGGGCTCAGATCCGAAACTGCGAAACGGTCCGCCTTCGTCCATATCTTGACGAAGACCTCTTGAAGCGCCTCTTCTGCATCTCCCCGATCCTTCAATACACGAAGGCAGACGCCGAAAAGTTTCGCGCTGGTCTGCCGGTACAGCAGATCGAACGCAGCCCGGTCCTTCATCGAAGTCCGGACAATCAGGTTGCTGATGTCCTGCGGCGTCATCGGCCGCCAAATTAGGTGATTGCAATGTATTTGCAACGACTGAAATGGTCTTGCGCACCGGCAGCGCCAGCCTCGATTGCCAATGAAATCGCCGCCCGCTAGCTTGTCATGAGCGGGAGGGCGACCATGTCGATCGAGCGGGTCCTGTGGGAGCATGACGCGACCGGCCAGGCCGCACTCGTGCACAAGGGAGAGATCACACCGCAAGATCTCGTCGATGCGGCGATCGCCCGGGCCGAGGCCACCCGGCCGGAGATCAACGCCATCGCCGAACCGCTTTTTGAGGCGGCGCGGGCGCGAGCGAGAACCGTCGACCACAAGCTGCCGCTTGCCGGAGTGCCCTTTGCCTTGAAGGACCTCGGCATCGCCATGAAGGGCGTGCCGACGCATGGCGGCAGCCGCATTCCGGCTTACACCCCCGATTTCAACTCGGTCATGACGGATCGCTATCTGGCCGCCGGCCTGATCCCGATCGCCACCAGCACCGCACCCGAACACGGGTTGAGGCTGGTGACCGAGTCGGTGGCTTACGGCGTCACCCGCAACCCATGGGACACCGCGCACACGACCGGCGGTTCCTCGGGCGGTGCGGCTGCGCTGGTCGCGGCCGGCATCGTGCCGGTGGCGCATGCCTCGGATGGCGGCGGCTCGATCAGGGTGCCTGCAGCCTGCACCGGGCTGGTCGGGCTGAAAACCTCGCGCGGCCGTGTGCCCTTGACGCCGCTCGTCACCGAAAGCTGGTACGGCTTCGTCGTCGACCATGCGTTGGCCCGCTCGGTGCGCGATACGGCCCTGCTGCTCGACCTGACCCACGGGCCCGACCCGCTGTCGCCCTACGCGGCACCGTCGCCGAACGGCAGTTTCGCCGCGGCGGCCGGGCGCGATCCGGGCAAGCTCAAGCTCGCCTTCTATCGAAAATCGCCGCTCGGCCTGCCGATATCGGAAGAGACGTTGAAAGCTCTGGATGCGGCGATTGCGCTGGCGCGCGAAGGCGGGCACAGCGTCGAGGAGATCGACCTGCCCTATATCGATCGCGATTTCATCGCCGATTTCGCCAGAACCGTCGCCGCGGCGGTGGCCGGCACGATGCGTGGCGAGGCCCTGCGCGTCGGCCGCTCCATCTCAGGCGATATCGAACGCGCCACGCGCGTGATGAGCCGGTTCGGTGAAATCCTCTCGGCCGGCGAAATCTATGCCGGCCTGCAGCGGCTGCACGCCGCCTCGCGCCGGCTTATCACCGAAACCGCGCACTATGATGCAGTGCTGATGCCTGTCATCGCGCACCCGCCGCTCGCCTGCGGCACCATGGACCCGAAAGGCGCCGACGAATTCATCGAGAATGTCCTGGACAGACTGCGCCTCGCCGGCCTGCTGAAGTTCAAGCCGCTGTTTGGCCAGCTGATGGACAAGAGCCTGTGGTTCACCCACTGGCCGGCGATCCAGAACGTCAGCGGGCAACCGTCGATCACGCTTCCGGTCTACGTCACCGATGCCGGCCTGCCGCTCGGGGTCCAGGCCGCCGGCCGCCCCGGCGATGAGGAAACGCTTTTGTCGTTCGCCGCGCAGATGGAAAAGATCTCGGGCTGGCTGGGACGGCGCGCGCCGCTACAGGTGCCGGCATAGACCATGATCCCGAAAGGTGGGAACCGGTTTTCGGACAAGATCATGGTCAAACAAATAGTAGTACCGATTTGATCGATCGTGACAGCAAAGCCGTTTGCCCCCTCGTCCAATTCCCGCTAAGACGCCGCCGTTCATGCCAAGCTGGGAACCACGCCGATGACGGATGTCGCCGCCACCGCCGAAATGCAGGCCGCGCTGCTTTCAAGGGCGCTGCCCTACATGCAGCGCTACGAGAACAAGACGGTCGTGGTGAAATATGGCGGCCACGCGATGGGCGACATCGCGCTCGGCAAGGCTTTCGCCCGCGACATCGCACTGCTCAAGCAATCCGGCGTCAACCCGATCGTTGTGCATGGCGGTGGGCCGCAGATCGGCGCCATGCTCAGCAAGATGGGCATCGAATCCAAATTCGAGGGCGGCTTGCGCGTCACCGACCAGAAGACCGTCGAGATAGTCGAGATGGTGCTGGCCGGTTCGATCAACAAGGAGATCGTCGCGCTGATCAATGCCGAGGGCGAGTGGGCGATCGGCCTGTGTGGCAAGGACGGCAACATGGTGTTTGCCGAAAAGGCGCGCAAGACCATGATCGATCCGGATTCCAACATCGAGCGGGTGCTCGACCTGGGCTTCGTCGGTGAACCTGTCGAGGTCGACCGCACATTGCTCGACCTCCTGGCACGATCCGAAATGATCCCGGTGCTGGCGCCGGTGGCGCCCGGCCGCGACGGCCATACCTACAACATCAACGCCGACACTTTTGCCGGCGCCATCGCCGGCGCCTGCCAGGCGACGCGCCTGCTGTTCCTCACCGACGTGCCCGGCGTGCTCGACAAGGACAAGAAGCTGATCGACGAGCTGACCGTGGCCGAGGCCAAGGCCCTGATCAAGGACGGCACGGTCTCGGGCGGCATGATCCCCAAAGTCGAGACCTGCATCGAGGCAATCGAGCGCGGCGTCGCAGGCGTCGTCATCCTCAACGGCAAGACGCCGCATGCGGTGCTGCTCGAGCTGTTCACCGAACACGGCGCTGGCACGCTGATCGTGCCGTAAGGCCGGGTGTCTGAGGGGTTCAAGCGTTTGGCGAAATAGCGGTCACGGACTGACGCGACAGGCGTTCGACCACCATCGATTCCTCTTCCCCGTCTTGCGGCGCGCCCCAGAATTCGGCGAGCGTCGGGCCATTTTTCAGGCGGCGGTCGCGGACCAGAAAGCCCCAGACTTCGCGGAACCAGACGCGGCGGCCCATTTTGGTGTACCAGCGCATCGAATGCCGTTGCTCCGGATCCTTGTGGAACAGGATACGCGCCAGCGCCTTGGGCCGCGATTGCACGGCCAGTTCGATCAGCTTGACGGCGAAGAACAGCATCCACGGCTTGAGGCGGGTCATCTGCAGCACCTGGTGCTTGTAGTCCCACAGGCGTGGGTCCAGCTGGATCACCTTGCGGTTCCTGGCAATCCTGAAGAACGGCGTCCAGCGATGCGGCGTCACATAGAGCGCCTGGATCTGGTCGGGATCATAAGCGATCAGCTGGCGGAAGCCGCGCCAGAGGTCGCGAAAGCTTTCGTCCTCGAAACCGGCCACCCAGGTCGCCATCGACAGGATGCCGTTGCGGCGCAACAGCCGGATCGCCTCGCGGTCGGATGAGGTGCTGCCGCCCTTGCGGATCAACTGGAGCGTCTGTTCGTCGGTGTTTTCCATGCCCAGCAGCCAGCGAATGACGCCGGCCTTGCGATAGAGATGCAGGCTGCCGGCGTCGCGGACGATGTCGTCGGCGCGGGTGGAGCCGACGATCAGCACCGGCACGTTCTCGGCGATCATCGCATCGAGAAAGGAGCGCCAGGCTTTTTTGGACGAGGTCGGGTTCTCGTCGGCAAGGTTGATCAGCTCGACGCCGTGCTCGCGGTGCAGCCAGGCAATCTCCCGCGCGAACTTCACGGGGTCGCGGTGACGCCAGCGCGTCCAGAAGCCGCGCTGGCCGCAATAGTTGCACAGATGCGGACAGCCTCGCGAGAACTGCATGACCACTGCGCGCTTGCCGCCCCAATAGCTGTAGCGATTGAAGTCGATCAGTTCCCAGCCGATGCGGTAGTCGTCGAGGTTGGCGATCGTCAGTGCCGGGCAGGTGGCAAAGGGCCGGCGCAAATCGTCAGGAAAGGCGATGCCCGCCACGTCCGACAGCCGCTTGCGTTTCTCCAGGGTTTCGATCAGCGCAACGATAGTCGCCTCGCCCTCGCCGCGCACGATGAAGTCGAAGACATCCGTTTCGGCCAGTATGTCGCGCCAGTGATAGGTCGGAAACACGCCGCCGTAGATCAGGATTGTCGCTGGATCGATGTCCTTGACCATGCCGGCGATCAGCAGGGCTGTCGGATGTGCAGAGGTCGAGCCGGAATGGCCGATCAGAATGCAGTCGGGATGGTCGCTCAAGGCGTCCCGGACCAGCGTGGCAAGCGGCATCGGCCCGAATTCGGCGTCCACAAGCCGCACTTGATGTCCCGCGTCGATCAGCGGGCCGCCCAGTGCCAGCAAACCGAGCGGCGGCAGATGGTCGTCCGGCACACGGCTGCCAATAGCGGTATGCGGCGGGTTGATCAGGACGATTTTCATGGCGGGCCTTATGCTATGGCGGTCCGCATGTCGTAGTCGGCAATCTAGCTCTGGAGATTGGCCAGCTTCAGCAGTTTTTGTGCAGCTTTCCCGCAGAACTACCTATCGTCTGAGATGTGCAAGCGGGACATGGCCGGGCCCCTTGATGTTCTGCAGCACAAGCTGGGTGTGGACGTCGCGCACGCCTTCGAGCCGCATCAGCCGGTGCATGACGAAGGCATTGAGCTCGTCGACCGACGGCACCATGACATGCAGCAGGAAATCATGGTCGCCGGTCATGGTCCAGCATGAGGACACCTCGTCCATGCGCTGGACGGCGGCGATGAAGCTCTCGGGCGAGCCGTCGCTGTGGCTGGTCAGGCGCACCTGGATGAACACCTCGACCATCAGCCCGACGGCGCGACGGCTGAGCACCGCGGCGAAGCGCTTGATGATGCCCGCCTGCTGAAGAGCTTCGAAGCGCCGCGCGCAAGGTGTCGTCGACAGGCCGATCTGCTGCGCCAGTTCGGATACCGGCTTGCGCCCGTCGCGCTGCAGGATGTCGAGCATCTTGATCTCGAATTCGTCAAACTGAGGCATTTTCACTCTCCCAAAGCTTGATCGTGGAGTCTTTTACCTCCAACCCCGCATTTGAGCCACCATCAAAGCTGATTTGCCTCGCGCGATCCGGCTAAAATTGCCGACAATTCGCTGATCATGATTTCCAGGGAGAGCAGCCATGACCATGAACGTTGCCGATTATGCCCGCGAATGCGCGGCGCGAGGCCTCCGCGGCGATTATTCGGTCTGCCGTGGCGATTTCACCGTGGCGCAGGGCTACAATTATAGCGACGAAGAACAGGCGGTGTGGCGCACGCTGTGCGACCGCCAGACGAAGCTGACCAGGAAGCTCGCCCATCACTCCTATCTCGATGGCGTTGCGGCGCTCGGCCTTCTCGACAAGATCCCGGATTTCGGTGAAGTCAGCGAGAAGCTGCGCAAGCTCACCGGCTGGGCGATCGTCGCCGTGCCGGGGCTCATCCCCGCCCAGCCGTTCTTCGACCACCTCGCCAACCGCCGGTTCCCGGTCACCAACTGGCTGCGAACCCAAAAGGAGCTCGACTACATCGTCGAGCCCGACATGTTCCACGATTTCTTCGGTCACGTGCCGATCCTGACGCAGCCGGTCTTTGCCGACTTCATGCAGATGTATGGCAAGAAGGCCGATGGCGTGATTGCGCTCGGCGGCGACGAGATGATCACCAGGCTTTACTGGTACACCGTCGAATACGGGCTGATACGCGAGCCGGGCCAGCCGCTGAAGGCTTTCGGCGCCGGGCTAATGTCATCCTTCACCGAGCTTCAGTTCGCGGTCGAAGGCGGCGAGGCGCACCATGTCCCCTTCGACCTGGAAACCGTAATGCGCACCGGCTACGAGATCGACAAGTTCCAGCGTGCCTATTTCGTGCTGCCGTCGTTCGACGCGCTGCGTGATGCTTTCGAGACCGCCGATCTTGCGGCGATCGTGGCGCGCCGCAAAGGCGAGCCAGCGCTCGACCCAGCAAAGGTCTGAAGGGTTAGTTCTTGTTAGCGACCGCCAAGGCTCAGGCGGCTTCGGAAATATCGCGGTCGATGATCGACAGATTACGGCCGCGATGCTTGGCCTCGTAAAGCCGCTGGTCGGTGGCGCGCATCAGCTCCGGCACTGCGGCGTCCCTGCCGCAGGTGATGCCGCCAATACTGACTGTCAGCGGAACCGTTCGTTCGTCGACGGGCCGGAAACGGATACGCTCGACTTCACGCCGGATGCGCTCGGCGACGCGCCTGGCCTCGGGTTCGGTGGCGCCGATCAGAAGGGCGCAGAATTCCTCGCCGCCGATGCGCCCAAGCACGTCGCCGCTGCGCACGCCACGCTCTATCGCGTTTGCGATCAGGAGCAACGCATCGTCGCCGATCAGATGGCCGTAGCTGTCGTTGATGGTCTTGAAATGATCGGCATCGATGATCAGCAATGCCCCGCGATCGAATTTACGCCGGGAGCCGTCGAGCGCGGCAAAGAAGCTTTCGCGGTTGAGCATGCCGGTCATGTCGTCGCGGCTCGCCTTTTCCGCCAAGCGCCTGTGCGCGGCGGCTAGTTGGGCATGGGCGCGGGCGAGCTCGCGATGCGCGGTCTGCAACCTTTCGCCCTGCCAGAACGTATAGGCGCCGACGCCCCAGGCAAGGGCCAGCGGGCAGACGGTGGATGTCAGCCAGATGGTGCGATTGATCGGAAAACCCATTGCCGGCACGACGATCAGCGTCAGCAAAAGCGAGACCGCGACAGAGGCGAAAGCGATGGCGGCAGATTTTAGAAATATGCGATTCATCGCTTGCTCCCACTGGTCCGTCTTGGTCCCAGCAAGCGCTGAATGTCCCCTTTCGGTGATGCTTAAGATTTTAATTATGGCGCCATTTTCACCACCCAGGGCGCGCATAGGTTGTGGATAAACCTCCTGTTAGAAAGACCGTTTCGTGCCATAAGGACGGTATGACCACACTTCCCGACCCCGCCCGCTTTGCCCATGTCACCGACTGGGTGTTCGATCTCGACAACACGCTTTATCCGCATCATTCGAATCTGTTCTCGCAGATCGATGTGAAAATGACCGCCTATGTCGGAGAATTGCTGACGCTGCCGCGCGAGGAAGCACGCAAGCTGCAAAAGGAGCTCTACCGCGAATACGGCACGACACTGAACGGATTGATGATGCGCCACGGCATCGACCCCGATGATTTTCTCGAGAAGGTCCACGACATCGATTATTCCTGGCTGGTTCCAGATCCCGTCCTCGGCACCGCCATTCGCCAGCTTCCCGGCCGTAAATTCATCTTCACCAACGGGGATCGCCGGCATGCCGAACGCACCGCGCGGCAGTTGGGCATTCTCGAGCATTTCGACGATATTTTCGATATCGTCGCAGCCGGACTGAATCCCAAGCCGGCGCGGCAATCCTATGAGAAATTTGCCGAACTCCACGCCGTTACCGGGCAAAATGCGGTGATGTTCGAAGATCTCGCCCGCAACCTGTCGGTACCGAAATCGCTGGGCATGACCACAGTGCTGGTGGTGCCGCGCAATTTCGAGCCAACCTTCTCGGAAATCTGGGAACGCGACCCGGCCAACGAGGACGATGTGGACTTCGTCACCGACGATCTCGCCGGCTTTCTCACGGCGATCGTCGTAGGGGAGTAGGGGAGTAGGGGAGTAGGGGAAATTGACCTGAAAAGCGGCGGCTGTAACCACCTATTCCCTATTCCCTACTCCCCTACTCCCCTAACTTGTAGAAACGGCTAACGATCCCCCAGGCCTCGTCGGCGGTGTCGACGAAATCGATGATATCCTGGTCGCCGGGCGTGATCGTGCCTTGCTCGGCGAGGAAATCAAGGTCGATCGCCTTTGCCCAGAAAGCCTTGCCGAACAGAATAACCGGCACGCGTTCCATGCGGCCGGTCTGGATCAGGGTCAGCGTCTCGAAGAACTCGTCCATCGTGCCGAAGCCGCCGGGAAATACCGCAACGGCCTTGGCACGCATGACGAAATGCATCTTGCGGACCGCGAAATAGTGGAAGTTGAAGCAGAGTTCCGGCGTCACGTAGGCGTTTGGCGCCTGCTCGTGCGGCAGCACGATGTTGAGACCGATCGACGGCGCGCCAACATCGTCGGCGCCGCGATTGCCAGCCTCCATGACGCCGGGCCCGCCGCCGGTCACCACGACGAATTCGCGATAGTACGAGGTGGCCGATTGCTGCGAGCAGAGACGGGCGAATTTGCGCGCCTCCTCATAGTATTTGCTGTTTTGCTCGAGGTTCTTCTTCTGCGTCTCGTTCTTGGCCGCCCAGGCTTCGCCGCCGGGCTCGGGGATGCGGGCGCCGCCGAACAGGATGACGGTCGATTGGATGCCGCGCTCGGCCAGGATCATCTCCGGTTTCAGCAGTTCGAGTTGCAGCCTGACAGCTCGCAACTCGCGCCGCGTCATGAAATCGGGGTCGTTCCAGGCCAGCCGATATGTCTCCGCCCGCGTTTGCGGCGTGTCCGGCACGCTTCTCGACCGCTCCAGATCCTCGTCCGAATGCGGCAGCGGTGTCCATCCCGCCTTTTCCATGGGAGTCATATTTGCTTTACCCGTCCAATCATTCACTTGCGCCGTCCCGTGACGCTGCCGCGATTGACCCTCCCCAAGCCTTCACATAGGGTCCGCGCGACTTTCAAACAGGTTAAGGCGCCGGCCCTTAACAGCTTGGTAATGGAGCGAATTCATGTCGAAGCCCGATCTCGCGAGCCTCGAGGAGATTATCGAGAACGCCTTCGAGGAACGCGACACGATTTCGACCGCAACCCGCGGCGAGACGCGCGAGGCCATCCAATCGGCGCTCGACCTGCTCGACCGGGGCGTCGCCCGCGTCGCCGAGCGGCAGGCCGACGGCAAATGGCACGTCAACCAGTGGCTGAAGAAAGCGGTGCTGCTGTCCTTCCGGCTCACCCCGATGGAGATCATCAAGGGCGGTCCCGGTCAGGCAGTATGGTGGGATAAGGTGCCCTCGAAATTCGACGGCTGGAGCGCCGTCGATTTCGAGAAGGCCGGCTTCCGCGCCGTGCCGTCGTCGATCGTGCGCCGCTCCGCCTATGTCGCGCCCGGCGCCGTGCTGATGCCGTCCTTCGTCAATGTCGGCGCTTATGTCGACAGCGGCACCATGGTCGACACCTGGGCTTCGGTCGGCTCCTGTGCCCAGATCGGCAAGAATGTGCATCTGTCGGGCGGCGTCGGCATCGGCGGCGTTCTGGAGCCGATGCAGGCCGGCCCAACCATCATCGAGGACAATTGCTTCATCGGCGCCCGTTCCGAAGTGGTCGAAGGCTGCATCGTTCGCGAAGGCTCGGTGCTCGGCATGGGCGTCTTCATCGGCCAGTCGACCAAGATCGTCGACCGCGCCACCGGCGAGATATTCTACGGCGAGGTGCCGCCTAATTCCGTCGTCGTCGCCGGCTCGCTGCCGGGCAAGCCTTTTCCAAACAACGAGCCCGGCCCCAGCCTCTACTGCGCCGTCATCGTCAAGCGGGTCGACGCCAGGACCCGTTCCAAGACCTCGATCAACGAATTGCTGCGCGATTGATCTTCCCAAGAAACGGATGCACCGGGTTGACTGACAAACCTCAATTCCTGTGGCTTTTCTTCAGCCTTTCCGGGCGAGTGAATCCGAGCGCTTACGTTTTGGCTGGCCTCTTGCCGGTCATCGTTCAACTCTTTCTGCTCTACCAATTCGCACGAACGCCGTTAGGCACTGCCGCGAGCCAGTACTGGGCGCTCGCCTTATGGATCGGTATGTTCGTCTCGACATGGTCGACCTTTGCGCTAACGGCGAAGCGGTTCCATGATTTCGGCAAGCCTACCTACTACGCATTGGTCTCTCTCATTATCGGCTTTGTCCTGCTTTTTATCCTGGCTTTTTTCAAAAGTGACGCCGGCCCCAACCGCTACGGCAAGCGCACCAACGCACCGGCCGAACCCTGAGCGCCGATCGCACATTTCGTCATGCGCTATCGCTCGCTTGATCCGAAACTGATCCTCGAAACCGCCGAACGGCTGGAGGGCCGCGTCGCCGAACGCTTTCCCGATGCAGGCTTGCGCGGCGTTGCCGCCGAGCTCGTGTCCCTGTCGCGCGATCTGGCAAAGGCGGCCAAGGCGCTGGAGGCGCCAATCTGGTGGCTGCGCGGCCTCATCATCGCCGCTTTCGTCGTCGGAGCGCTGATGTTCCTGTTCGTCGGCACAATCCTGCCGCTTGGCCGCATTTCTGGAAACCACGACGCCTTCCAATCCGTGCAAGGCATCGAAGCTTCACTCAACATGATCATCCTCGCCGTGCTGGGCTTCCTTGCCCTGATCCGCTCCGAGGAGCAGATCAAGCGCAAGCGGGTGTTCCGCCAGCTCCACGGGCTGCGGTCGCTGATCCACGTCATCGACATGCACCAGCTGACCAAGGATCCGGCAGCACTTTCAGCCAGTTTCAAGCCGACTGCGCATTCGCCAGCCCGCATCACCAACGCCGCCGACCTTGCCCGCTATCTCGACTATTGCTCCGAAATGCTGTCGATCACCGGCAAGATCGCCGCGCTGTTTGCGCAATCGGTCAATGACGCCGTGGTGATCGACGGCGTCAACGACATCGAGAACCTGGCTTCGAACCTGTCGCGAAAGATCTGGCAGAAGATCACGCTGATCGAAACCCCTCATGGGCAGCCGGCACGCGCGGCGAAGACCGATCCCGAGCCGGGTCCGCCGCGTCAGCCTGCGGTCCGCAAACAATCGGGGCCGGCAAGCTAAAACCCGCGAGCCGGCGGCAGATCCGCGAGAGCGGCAGAACGGGGAGTTCCGAAACCCCGGTTTTGCGCCGGATGCTCTAAGCGAATGTTAATCACCCTCGCCCAGCATGCCGGCGAAGACTGTGTCGACCGGCACGGAGCGCTCGACTGGCAAGCGACCTATCCCTGACCACCAAGGAGCTGCGCAAAACGCGGAGCGCCGCCGCTCGCCTGTTTGCCTGGTTCTCTTCGCCGATGAGATTGGAACCGGAAGCCGTCCGCGCCCGGCTTCTCGACACCACTTTCGATCGCAAATTCGCAGTCCTGTTCGGCACCATCAGCGTTCTGGTGGTTGCGGTCAGCGCCGCATTTGCCACCGGGAATTGGTGGCCCTACGCCTGGATCGCAGCCGACCTGATGCTTTTCACCGTCCGTGTTCTGCTGATGCGGGAATGCGAGCAGGCCCGCAGGCGCGGCTCGAAAGGGCCGCTGGCGGGCCTGATGGCAGCCAGCGGTATCTGGTCGGTTGTTTTCGGCCTCGGCTGCTATGGCTGTGTTGCCAGCGGGAATATGGCGCTTTCCGTACTGGCCGCCTTGAATGTCGCAGGTGTCGTTGGCGTGGTGTCGTCACGCAATGCGGCGACCCCGCGCTTCGCTATATTCGTCATGTTGGCCGTAAGTCTGCCTTACGTCGTCGGTGCATTGTTTTCTGCGGCGCCCGGAATGCCGATCGTCGGAATTCAGACGCCGTTCTATCTGGCCGGCGTCATCATCGTGCTTCTTCAGAACCACGCAATCAACGCGCGCATGATCCGCGCCGAACTGGACAATCGCGACCTGGCGATCAAGGACGCGCTGACCGGCCTGCCAAACCGGATCTTCCTGCAGGAGAAATTGCGCGACATGTGCCGCGACCTTGCGGCGCCGGCCGCCAATGGCGGCAAGCCGTTTGCAGTGCTCAGCATGGATCTCGACGGCTTTAAGCAGGTCAACGACCGTTTTGGCCACGCCGTCGGCGACGTGCTGCTGTGCAAGGTGGCCGAACGCTTGAAGCGCGGCTTCCGTCCGGGGGACGTGGTCTTCCGCATCGGCGGCGACGAATTTGTCATCGTTTTGCCCGCAACCTCGGAGATCGAGGCTACCTACCTGGCAAAGCGCGCCATCGAAAAGGTCTCGGTGCCCTTCGACCTCGGGGTCGGTTCCGCCATCCATGTCGGCTTGAGTGTCGGCAGCGCCTTCGCACCCGCCGACGGCGGCGATCCGGAAATCCTGCTCACCTGTTCCGACCATGCGCTCTACGAAGCCAAGCGCACCGGCAAGGGCCGTTACTGGGCGCCTGTGCGGGCTACGATCTGACGGTCGCGACGACGGCTTCCGGCGTCAGGCAGGGCGATCCGCTTCTCTCCTGCTCGGCCGCGCCAGCCCGGCCATGTCTTGCGTCGCGCCGCTCTTGACCGTTACCAGGATGACATCGGCACCGGGCAATGCTGCGGCCGGATCGGCCGTGACCGACAATGCCTCCGGCTTGACGGAACGGTCGCGGCCATCAGGGTCGGTGATGCGCAATCCACCTTTTTGCAGCGCCTGCTCGATGCGCGGTCGCGCCAGCAGAACCACCTTCCGCCCGGCAAGTATCAGGCAGCCGCCTGCGTAGCAGCCGATACTGCCGGCACCGGCGATTACAATCGTCTTGCCATGCCTGACCATGCGATGGCCCTGTCCTGGTCGAGAAGCCTTGCCGCAATTATACGACATGAAAACCATACTGTCGGCGGCATGGCTGGCCCTTATGTCTGGCCGTGACAGGCCTTGCGCTTTCGACTATCGCTTTTGCCCATGATGCTGCCTACCGATCCAGCCCGAAATCTGGCTGCTCTCATCCGCTGCGCTTCCGTGACGCCCGCCGAGGGCGGTGCGCTGAGCGAGCTGGAAGAAATGTTGAAGCCGCTCGGCTTTGCCGTCGAGCGCCCGGTGTTTTCCGAATCCGGCACACCTGACATAGAGAACCTTTACGCGCGGCGTTCCGGCAACGGCCCGCATCTGATGTTTGCCGGCCATACCGATGTGGTGCCGGCGGGCGATGAAACCGCCTGGACGCACCCGCCCTTTGCCGCCGAAACCGCCAATGGCGAGATGTTCGGCCGCGGCGCCGTCGACATGAAGGGCGGCATTGCTTGTTTCGTCGCGGCGGTAGCGCGACATATCGCGCAGAAGGGCGGCCCGAAGGGATCGGTCTCGCTGCTGATAACCGGCGATGAGGAAGGGCCGGCGATCAACGGCACGACGAAACTGCTCGAATGGGCGGCCGCCAAGGGTGAGAAATGGCATGCCGCGATCGTCGGCGAGCCGACCAATCCCGACGCGCTCGGCGATATGATCAAGATCGGCCGGCGCGGCTCGCTGTCGGGCACGGTCGTCGTCAACGGCCGCCAGGGCCACGCCGCATATCCGCAGCTAGCCGACAATCCCGTGCGCGGCCTGGTGACGCTGGTCGACGCCTTGCTGCACCCCGTCTTCGACAACGGAACAAGGGATTTCCAGCCGACTAATCTTGAGGTGACCTCCATCGATGTCGGCAATCCTGCCACCAACGTCATCCCAGCGAAGGCAGCAGCTACCTTCAATATCCGCTTCAACGACACATGGACCGCCGAGACGATCCAGGCCGAGATCCACAACCGCCTCGATCGGGCGGCGAAACGCAAGAAATACCGCGCCGGCAAGAAGACGCCGGTCGACTACGAGATCGTCTGGCGCGACGGGCCGAGCCATGTTTTCCTGACACGCGACGACAGGTTGATCGAAACGCTTGGCGGCTCGATCAAGGAGGTGACCGGCAGGAAGCCGGCGCTCTCCACCTCCGGCGGCACCTCCGATGCCCGCTTCATCAAGGATTATTGTCCGGTGGTCGAATTCGGCCTGGTCGGCAAGACCATGCACATGGTCGACGAACGCGTGGCGATTGCCGACCTTGAGACGCTGACGCAGATTTATCTGCGCTTCGTTGAAGACTGGTTTGCGCAGGACATATCCTAGTGATGCTTTCAGCGGATGAAACCTACGCTTCGCTTGCCGGTGCCTGGCGGCTGATGCTCGGCAAGGCCGACGGATTTCGCCTGCTCGACCTTTCGGCGGACGGTTTCTGGAACTCCTTTTTTGCCATCGTCGTCGCGGCGCCGGCACTGATCGTCGGCTGGGTCGGTATTGCCAACGAGATCGGCGATCCCAACGCATTCGTCGGCCGTTTCAGCATGTTGATCCGCCTGGCCACCGTCGATATCGGCGCCTGGGTGCTGCCGCTCATAGGCCTCGCCCTGGTGGCGCCGCGGGTCGGCGTCGGCGGCCGTTTCGTCCATTATGTCGTGGCCAGCAACTGGGCCTCGGCGATCATCGCCTGGATGATGCTGCCATCGGCGTTGATCCGGCTTTTCCTGACGTCGGCCAACGAAGTCTCCGGACTGGTGTCGCTGCTGTTGTTCGCGCTGTCGATGGTATTGACCTGGCGGATGACCAATGTTGCGATCGGCAGGGGTGCGGCCACCGGCAGCGCTGTTTTTGCCGGTATGTTCGTGGCGTCGCTGATCGTCCTGTTCGGCCTGCAGGCGCTGCTCGGGATCAGCGTTCCGGATCAGCCAGGCGTTGGATAATCGACGCCAACGAGAAACAGCCCGTCGGGCGGCGCCACCTGACCGCAGGCCGCACGGTCGCGCGCGTCGAGCGCCGCCTTGAGGTCGGCAATAGTCCAGCCGCCTTCGCCGACACGTTTGAGCGAGCCGACCATCGAGCGCACCTGGTTGTGCAGGAATGACCGCGCCGACGCGCGGACTTCAATGAAATCGCCCGCCCGGCTGACCTCCAGCCGGTCGAGCGTGCGGACCGGGCTGGTGGCCTGGCACTGGGTCGAGCGGAAGGTGGTGAAATCATGCCGGCCAAGCAGCACCTTTGCCGCTTCGTGCATGGCAGCCGCATCAAGTTGCTTCGGTACCCACCAGATCTTGCCCTTGTCGAGCGCCGCCGGCGCGCGGCGGTTGACGATGCGGTAGAGGTAGTGGCGGCCGATCGCCGAGAAACGCGCATCGAAGCCATCCGGCACGACGGCGGCCTTCAGGATGGCGATGCGCACCTTGGCCGCCTGCAGATGCGCGTTGACGGCGTCGCGCACCTTGTCGCCGGGCCATGCCTTGATCAGATCGACGTGCGCCACCTGAGCGGTCGCATGGACGCCGGCATCGGTGCGGCCGGCGGCGCGCAGCGAAACCTGCTCACCACAGAACTTCTCGATCGCCTGCTCGATCGCCTGCTGCACCGAAGGCTGGTTGGCCTGGCGCTGCCAGCCGGCGAAGAGACTGCCGTCATATTCGATGTCGAGGCGAAAACGCGGCATTCCCGGATCGAGGCGAAATCAGGCGGCGAGGGCTGAGCCGAAGGCCGAGGCGTAGACCAGCCTGCCGGTCTCCGGCGCCTCGCCCCAGGCAAGCGCCTGCAGAGCCTCGCTTTGGTAGTCGCTCTCGAATTTTGCTGCACGGGCGCGGCTGTAACCGAAACGGCCATAGTAAGCCGGATCGCCGAGCACCACGGCGAGCGTCTCGCCGGCAGCCTTCAGGCGGATATGCGCCTCGCGGACCAGCGCACCGCCGATGCCGGTGCCGTGGAACGACGGCTCGACCGCCAAAGGAGCCAAAGCCACCGCCGGGAAGCTCTTGCCGCCATTCTGCACGAAAAGCCGTGAAAATAGGATATGGCCAACCACTTGCCCGTCTTCGTCCGCCACCAGTTCGACGACGGCGTCACCGCCGGTGACCAGCGCGTCGACCAGTCCGGCCTCCGTCTGCTGGCCAAATGCGTGTTCTTCGACAAGGCGGATCGCCTCGCGGTCCCGCGGCGTCGCCGCGCGTATGGACATCATGCTCATGACAATTTCATTCCTTTTTCGAGCTTGGCCCCGCGCAGAAACTCCTGCGCGGCAATGGGCCTTCCGCCCGCACGTTGAACTTCGACCAGCCTGATCGCGCCTGACCCGCAGGCGACCGTCAGCCGGTCATCGAGAATTCCTCCCGGTTCGCCGGCGCCTTGCGAGAGCGTCGAGCGAAGCAGTTTCAGCCGTTCCACGCGGCCGCCGATTTCGGTCTCGCACCATGCACCGGGAAAGGGCGACAGGCCGCGAATCTGGTTGTGCACGTCGCCGGCAGGTCGCGGCCAGTCTATGCGAGTCTCCGATTTATCGATTTTCTTGGCGTAGGTCACCCCCACCTCCGCCTGAGTGGTAAATGTCAGCGTATTCCGCTCCAGCCGTTCGAGCGCCTGCACCATCAGAGCCGCACCCAACACCATCAGCCGGTCGTGCAGATCGCCGGCCGTCATGTCGGGTCCAATGGCGCATTTTTCAACCATTGCCACAGGGCCGGTGTCGAGGCCTTCCTCCATCCGCATCACCATCATGCCCGTTTCGGTATCGCCGGCCATGATGGCGCGCTGGATAGGGGCAGCGCCGCGCCAGCGCGGCAACAGCGACGCGTGACCGTTGAGGCAACCGAGCCGCGGCGCCTCGAGAATGGGTTTGGGCAGAAGCAGCCCGTAGGCGACGACCACGGCGACGTCGGCACCCAACGCGCGGAACGCCTCCTGCTCCGCCTCGCTCTTCAGCGACACCGGCGCGCGGACCTCGACACCCAGCCGCTCCGCCTCGCGCTGCACCGGCGACGGCGTCAGCTCGAGCCCGCGCCGGCCGCCGGCGCGCGGCGGCTGCGTGTAGACGGCTGCCAATTCATGCCCTGCCCCGGCAATCGCCCGCAAGGTCGGCACGGAGAATTCGGGCGTACCCATGAAGATGACACGCAGGGGCATTCGTCGACCCCTACCCCACCATCTTGCCCGGCGCCTTGTCCCTGGCGAGCTTTTTGAACTTCTTGACCACCATGTCGCGCTTCAGTTTTGAGATGTGGTCGATGAACAGCACGCCGTTGAGGTGGTCGATCTCGTGCTGCAGGCAGGTCGCCATCAGCCCTTCGGCCTCGATCTCCTGCAGCTTGCCGTCGCGATCGAGATACTTCACCCGCACCGCCGCCGGCCGCTCGACCTCGGCGTAGTAGTCCGGGATCGACAGGCAGCCTTCTTCATAGACCGAACGCTGGTCGGAGCTTTCGAGGACTTCGGGATTGATGAAGACGTGCGGTGCCGGCGTCTCGTCCTCTTTGGCGAGGTCGATGACCAGCATGCGCCAGGGTTCGCCGACCTGGATCGCAGCGAGGCCAATGCCGGGCGCGTCGTACATGGTGTCCAGCATGTCGCCGGCCAGTTTGCGCAAATTGCCGTCGACACGCTCGACCGGTTTTGACACCTGACGCAGGACGGGATCGGGAAGGATGATAAGCGGCTTGATCGACATGGCGTCTCACCTAAGACCTCGCAGGAAAAGCGTCAACCGGGACGCCTTCGGGTCGTTCACGTTTTGATCTGTGCCGGCAGACCGAATCATCTATGCTGTTGGCATGAACGATCTGGCCATCATCCTGTCCGAACCTGTCGCCCGCCTCGGCGCCACCACGATCACGCTCGGCCATGCCCTGGGTTTCGGCGCAATGCTGTTCCTCGGACTGTTCGTGGCGCTCGTCGTTGCGCTCTGGCGATCGGCCAAGGCGCGTGCAATGGCGGCTGCCGAAGCCGCCGACCACGCCCGCGACGCCGAGGCGAGGATGGCCGGCATCTTGGCAAGCCAGGCGGAAATGCAGGGCCGCATGGGCGCCATCGCCGAAGTGTTCGGGGCGCGCCAGGCGGAACTGACACAGTCGATCGGCCAGCGCCTCGATGCCATGACCGGCCGCTTGGGCCAGACCATGACCGAGCAGACGAGATCGACGCATGAGAGCCTCGCCAAGCTGCAGGAACGGCTGGCGGTCATCGATATCGCGCAAGGCAACATCCAGTCGCTGGCCGGCCAGGTCGTGCAATTGCAGGCGATCCTTTCCAACAAGCAGACGCGCGGCGCCTTCGGCCAGTCGCGCATGGAAGCCATCGTCGCCGACGGATTGCCGCACGGCGCCTATGAATTCCAGGCGACCTTGTCGAATGGCAGCCGGCCCGACTGCCTGGTGAAGATGCCGAACGGCGCACCGTCGCTTGCCATCGATGCAAAGTTTCCGCTCGAGGCCTGGAATGCCATCCGTGCCGCCGAAGGCGCCGACCTGCAGAAGTCCGCCGCTCAGGCTTTCCGCCGCGACATCGAGGTGCATGTCCGCGACATCGCCGAAAAATACCTGATCCAGGGCGAGACGCAGGACACCGCCTTCATGTTCGTGCCCTCGGAATCGGTGTTCGCGGAAATCCATGAGAATTTCGAGGCCGTTGTCCAAAAGGCGCATCGATCGCGGATCGTCATCGTCTCGCCATCGCTTTTGATGCTGTCGATCCAGGTCATCCAGGCAATCCTCAAGGACGCACGCATGCGCGAGCAGGCCCACCTGATCCAGGGCGAGGTCATCCGGCTGATGGAAGACGTCTCCCGGCTCGACGAGCGGGTGCGCAAATTGCAGACGCATTTCGGTCAATCGGCCAGGGATATCGAGGACATCCTCGTCTCGACATCGAAGGTGACCAGGCGCGGACAAAAGATCGAGGCGCTGGAGTTTGGCGTACAGCCGGCAGAGGACACCGCTGGTTCGAATGGCAGCGGAGCAATAGCGGAAAGCAGCCCGCGCGTCGCCGATTCGAAAACCGGGCAATTGAGGCTGAGGGTCGTCGAAGGCGACGATTGAGAGCTATGCTGGAACCCGGAGCCGAGCGCTTCGCCCGGGTCCGGCGCTACTGCTCCTCGATGATGATTGTGCCTTCGAATTCCGGCAGCCAATGCAGCGCCGAGCGATGCCAGATCTGCTTTCTCGGCACCAGTTGATCGCGCTGCCGTGTCGTGCCGACCCTGATGCCGTAAACCTTCGGTCCCGCGCCCGCCGACGTGGCGTAGAGATGCGAGCCGCACTCACCGCAAAATGCCTGGGCGCGCTTGGCGCCGCTCGAACCGGTCTTGATGTAGATTTTCGGCGTGCCCTTGGTGATCCTGTAATTGTCCTCGGACGCCGGCACGGTGACGCGAAAGGCCGTTCCGGTTAGCTTCTGACAATCGACGCAGTGACAAATGGTGGTCTTTTCCGGATCGACTTCGGCCTCGTAAGTGATGGCGCCGCAATGACACCCGCCGTCGATTTTCATCTTCGTTCCTCCTGGAGCTTTTGCCCGCAATCATAACCGGGACTGCCCGATGGCGCAGCCATTTTCCTCAGACCGGTTCGCCTCCGGACGCCGCCAAGGCCTTGCTCCGGCGTTCCCAGGTGCCGGTGGTCTGCGGCTTGACGAAGAGCCGCGTCACCTCCGGCATCTCCGCCTTCAGTCGCGTCTCGAGGCGCTCGACGCAGGTCTCTATCTCCGGCGCCGACAAATGATCCTCGAACTCGATGCTCAAAGCGGCGACGATCTCCTGCGGACCCATATGCAGCGTCAGCACGCCATTTGCCCGTTGCACCGCCGGGTCCTGCTGGACGATGGCCAGCACCTTTGTTTGCACCTCGGGCGAGGCCGGCTCGCCGAGCAGCAGGCTTTTGCTTTCGCGCGCCAGGAAGATGGCGGTCGCGCCCAGGATGAGCGCGATGCCGATCGACGCGGTGCCGTCTAGCTTCGGCATGTCCAGCCGTTCCGCCGCCAATATGCCGGCGAAGGCGACAACGAGGCCGAGAAGTGCCGCGCTGTCCTCGAAGAGTACGGTGTAGACACTCGGATCCTTGCTGAGCTGCACCGCCTCGAGCCAGCCGTGGCTGCCTTTTTGGTGACGGAATTCCTTCAGCGCCACCAGCCAAGAGGTACCTTCGAAGAGGAAGGAAAGGCCAAGGACAGCGTAGTTCACCTTGGCGTTGGCGATCGGCTCCGGCGCCATGATGTGCGTCACGCCTTCGTAGAACGATATGCCGGCGCCCAGCGCAAAGACGAGGAGCGCGACGATGAAGCTCCAGAAGTACAGCTCGCGGCCATGGCCGAGCGGATGCGTGCGGTCGGCCGGCCGGGCGGCACGGTGCATGCCGTAAAGCAGCAGGCTGCCATTACCGGTATCGACGAGCGAGTGGACGCCTTCCGAGAGCATTGCCGAGCTGCCCGTGAACAACGCAGCGGCGAACTTGGTCAGTGCGATCGCAAGATTTCCGGCGAGCGCCGCATAGATCACTTTTTTCGACCCGCCATGCGCCGCCATGGTGTGCTGCCTTGGTTGATGCACCGAGATTGGCGGAGCGCCCGCCCACGCTCCACAGTCCCCACAACGCCCGAAGTGCCCAGTTGTTCACAAGGTCAGTTGTTCAAAAGGGCGGCGCGGGGCTATTCGACGACCTCGTCCGTCCAGACCTTGAAGCCAGCCAGCGCGCCCGGCCCGAAAATGTGGGTCAGCGGCACATCGGCGGCATCGCGTCCGGAGGCAATCAGGATACGGCCGATGCGCGGCGCGTTGTTGCGCGGGTCGAACGCGTGCCAGCGGCCGCCGAGATAGACCTCCATCCAGGCGGCGAAATCCATGTCCGACCACGGCTTCGGCAGACCGATATCGCTGATATAGCCGGTGCAGTAGCGGGTCGGAATGTTCAGGGCGCGGCAGAAGGCAACAGCGAGGTGGGCAAAGTCGCGGCACACACCACTCTGCTCGCGATAGGCCTCGGCGGCGGTGCGTGTCGGGCGTGCATTGAAATAGTTGAAGACGATGTGGTTATGGACGAAGTCGCAGACCGCCTGGACGCGCGGAATGCCGAGCGGGGTGCTGCCGAACAGCCGCCATGCTTCATTCGACAGCACGTCGCTCTCGCAATAACGGCTGGGCAGCAGGAACAGCAGCGTCTCCGACGGCAGATCGCGCACCTCGTGCTGCCACGCCGTCAGCTCGCGCGTCTCGAAGGAGCCGGGGTCGCGGATGACCGCGTCAGTGCCGAACGCAAAGCGCCCGGCCGGCGCAACGAGACGGTTGCACCAATTGCCGAAACTGTCGCGGTAGCTTTCGATTGGCACCGGCGGGTTCGACGTCAGGAAGTCCGGCCGCTCAAGATCGGATGCGCGCGAATAATGGACATTTAGCATCGCGATCAGCGGTGTTTCCTGCGGGAAATCGAAACTCATCTGGCAACCGATGTGGATCCGCATTGTCGTCCTGACCGGCCTGCCTGATCATCAGCTGGCGAAACGCAAGGGCTGATGCTGCAGTGCGAAGAAGACCATGGCACGGACCGCTGCGGTTTACGAGGGAATTAGAAACCGGTTAACAGCCATCGGCTAGGGCGACTGCACGGCAACGGCCTCTTGCAGTCGAGCGTTTTCTCTTGTTTCACTTCGCTAGGCATCAACTGGAGGAACGAATCATGGCTAAGGGTGCGATGAAGGCGGGCAAGGAAGCCCGCAAGCCGAAGAAGGACGCGAAGAAACCCGCTCCGGCGCCGGCCCTGAAGGCACCGCCGGTGAAGGCGATGAAGCTGAAGGACAAGTAGGGCCGCAGCTACCGTTTCGGCTCATTTCGACCGGCCGCGAACGCGGCCGGTATGATGTTCATTAAGCTCACGCTCATCCCCATGGATGCGGCGAAGATAGTTTTTGCGCCTTCAAGAAATCGGCCGGAAGCCATCGAAACGGAGCGTTCCGATGTCGTGGATTTTCCTGTTCCTCGCCGGCCTGTTCGAGATCGGCCGGGCGATCGGCCTCAAATACACCGACGGATTCTCGAAGCCGCTGCCGACCGTCCTGACGGTAGCCTCGATGATCGTCAGCCTGACCTTGCTCGGCCTGGCGCTGAAGGCATTGCCGGTCGGCACCGCTTATGCGGTGTGGACCGGCATCGGCACCGTCGGCACGACGCTGTTGGGGATATGGCTGCTCGGGGAGCCGGCGACGGCGATCAGGCTGGCCTGCATCGCCCTCATCGTCTGCGGCATCATGGGACTGAAGCTCGCGGCCTAGCCGATTCTGACAGACGAACGCGTTCGGGGCCGCTGCAAGGCGGCCCTGATTCTTGAATTCGACTGATTAGCGCCGGAAGGCGCTATCGGGCGGAGAAGCCGGGCGGCGTCCTGCCGGTGCGCTGCTTGCGCGCGGCATAGCGTGCGTCACGCTTGGCCTTGCGCTCGGCCTCGTCAGCAAGAAAACGGGCGATGCGCTCGTTCTCTTCAGCTTCCCGGATCTTCGCTTCGGCCTGTGCGGCTTCTTCCGCAGCGATGCGTGCCGCTTCGGCAGCTGCCTCGCGCTCGGCCTTTTCGGCCGCTTCGCGCGCCAGCTTTTCCTGCTTCAGCCTGGCCTTTTCGGCCTCGCGTATCGCGCGGGCCTCGAGGATCGCCTTGCGCTCGGCCTGCCGTGCCAGCACCGCTGGATCATCTGCCGCCGGCTTTGCCTTGAAGCGCTCCAGAAGCGCCTTCTTTGCCTCGTTTGCGGCATTGCGCCGCTCGAAAACGTCTTTTTCCCTATAGATAGCCAAGTCCACTTCCCTGAAGTCAATTTGCGAGGCTTACATACGCGTGAAAACCGAGAGTTCAAGCGCCAAAACGGTATGCCAGCCATGAAATTCTGATCTGTTGCAACCAGGAGACGCCATTTCGATTGAATTCGGCTGAAAGCCACCCGCACTGTTCACCATCCAGGCCTCTGGCGGGGCGACGGACTGATCGCTACCTGTAGCGGCAAGACAAAACGCTGGGATGACACACTATGGAACTCGGTCTCTACACCTTCGCCGACGTCAGCCCGCAACCGGGTCCCGGTGCGATCGGTGCGCATGAGCGGTTGCGCAACCTGATCGAGGAGATCGAGCTCGCCGACCAGGTCGGGCTGGACGTCTTTGGTCTCGGCGAGCACCACCGTCCCGACTATGCTGCCTCGGCCCCGGTGGTGGCCCTGGCGGCGGCTGCCGAACGAACCAGGCGCATAAAGCTGACCAGCGCTGTCACCGTGCTGTCGTCCGACGATCCAGTGCGCGTCTTCCAGCAGTTTGCCACCCTCGATCTTCTGTCCGGCGGCCGGGCCGAGATCATGGCCGGGCGTGGGTCGTTCATCGAGTCCTTTCCGCTGTTCGGCTACAATCTCGAAGACTACGACGAGCTCTTCGCCGAGAAGCTCGACCTGCTGCTCGCCATCCGCGATCATGTCAAGGTGACCTGGTCGGGCAGCCTGCGCGCGCCGATCAACGATCGCGGCGTCTATCCCCGGCCCGTGCAGGACAAATTGCCGATCTGGATCGCCGTCGGTGGAACACCGCAATCCGTCGCCCGCGCGGGCGTGCTCGGGCTGCCGCTGGCGCTGGCGATCATCGGCGGCGAGCCGGCGCGGTTCGCACCGCTGTTCGACATCTACAGGGATGCAGCCAGGCGGGCCGGCAACGATCCGGCGAGCCTTGCCACCAGCCTCAACGTGCACGGTTTCATCGCCGAGACCACGGACCAGGCAGCCGACGATTTTTACGGGCCGCAGGCCGAGGTGATGAACCGCATCGGCCGCGAGCGCGGCTGGGGGCCGACATCGCGGGCGCATTTCGACCAATCGCGCGGCCCGAACGGCGCGCTGTTCGTCGGCAATCCAGAACAGGTGGCCGAGAAGATCATTGCCCAGCACAGGATATTTGGCAACGACCGCTTCCTGCTGCAAATGGCGATCGGCACCATGCCGCACGCCAAGGTCATGAAGGCCATCGAACTCTACGGCACCAAGGTGGCGCCGATCGTGCGCCGGGAAACGGCGAAGGCCGTTCCCGCCGTGGCGGCGCCGGTTGCCTGATTGACCGGCAAGGCCGCGAGGCGGCCTTGCCGGTGACGCCGGCTAACGGAACCTTGAAGCGACAGAGGCGTTTTCGCCAACGGTCTGCACCAATCGCGGTGTGCCGCCGAGGGTCAGAATGAAAGCCGAACCCGCCGCTTCGGGCGCAAGCGCTGCCGAAAGCCCGGATCCGCGCGTCGAGGCGCGGGCGGATGCGCATCTGATGCGTTCGCTGCTCGTTGGCATCTTCATCCTCATGGCGATCTACGCGCTTTACTTCGCCCGCGCCTTCTTCATGCCGGTCGTTCTGGCTTTCCTGCTGGCGCTGACGCTGACGCCGATCGTTCGCTTCCTGCGCAAGCATGGCATGCCCGATGTCATTTCGGCGACACTGCTGGTGCTGCTTTCGTTCTGCCTCGTCGCCGTCGCGGGATATCTGCTCAGCGGCCCGGTCATCGATCTCATCAACAACACCTCGACGATCGGCCAGCAGCTTACCGAACGTCTGGCACAACTGCGCCGTCCGTTCGAAAGGATCGTGGAGATTTCACGCCAGATCGAGGGCCTGACACAGACATCCCAGGAGCCGGGCGTTCAGAGGGTGGCGATGGCGCCATCCGGTATTCTCTCGCAGGCCGCCGGCAATGTGCTGTCGGCCGGCGCCAGCGTTACTATCGTCTTCGTCCTGTCGCTGTTCCTGCTCGCCTCGGGCACGATGTTCTATGAAAAGATCGTCCAGTCCTTCCCCAGTCTTAGCGAAAAGAAGCGGGCGCTGCGCGTCGTCTACGACGTCGAACGTGAAATCTCGCATTATCTGCTTACCGTCACGGTCATCAACACATGTCTCGGCGTGGTCATCGGGCTCGGCCTGTGGGCGCTCGGCGTGCCCAACGCTCAGGTCTGGGGCGCGGCAGCGGCTCTGCTCAATTTCCTGCCCTATATCGGGGCGCTGACCACCATCACACTGGTCACGATCATCGCGCTGATAAGCTTCGACACGATTTCCTATGCGCTGCTGGCGCCGGCCTTCGTCCTTTTGTGCGACGTCGTCGAAGGCCAGTTCGTGACGCCGACGGTGGTCGGCCGCCGTCTCGAGATCAACGCAGTGGCGATTCTCATCGCCATCGCCTTCTGGTCGTGGCTATGGGGTTTCGTCGGCGCGCTGCTGGCGGTGCCGCTGCTGGTCGTCATCAAGGTGTTCTGCGATCATTTCGACGGTCTCAGCCATGTCGGCAATTTCCTGGCGGCGCAACACACGGCGGTGGCTGAAGAAGAACTCATCGAGGACAGCACTGCAGCGCAAACCGACGCGCGGCGTTTGCGGCGCCCGGATTGAATGCCTATATCGAGCCGGTCAAAGCTCGGACTCCCTTCCATGACCGATATCTCCTTCGACATCGATGCCTATTTCGCCCGCATCGGATACACCGGCTCGAGGGACGCTTCGCTGGACACGCTGGAGTCGCTCCATCTCTTGCACCCGCAGGCAATCCCGTTCGAAAATCTCGATCCGTTTCTAGGCCGCCCGGTTCGTCTCGATCTTGCCTCGCTGCAGGAAAAGATCGTCGCTCGGCGTCGCGGCGGCTATTGCTTCGAGCACAATCTCATTTTCATGCATGTGCTGAAGGCGCTTGGCTTCGCCGTCAGCGGCCTTGCAGCACGCGTTCTTTGGGGCCAGCCCGATGATGCCATAACTGCACGCAGCCATATGTTGCTGCGTGTCGAACTCGACGGCCGAACCTACATTGCCGACGTCGGCTTCGGCGGGCTGACGCTGACGGCACCGCTCCTGCTTCGACCGGGTCTCGAGCAGAAGACCCCACATGAGACATTCCGCATGGTTGAGACAGGCGATCATTTTCGCCTGCAGGCCAATGTCGGCGGCGACTGGCGTACGATGTACCGCTTCGACATGCAGCAGAACTATGAGGTCGACTATTCGGTCAGCAACTATTTCCTGTCGACCCACCCAACCTCGCACTTCCTTTCCTCCGTAGCCGCGGCACGGGCCTTGCCGGATCGCCGTTATGCGCTCCGCAACAACCGGCTGTCGACGCATCATCTCGGCGGCGGTACCGAGCAGATGGAGATAGCAACAGCCGCCGAACTCGCCGACGTGCTGGAAGGCCCGCTCGAAATCGCCATTCCCGACCGTGCAGCCTTCGAGGCCATGGCGCGACAGAAGAAAATCCTGGAGGCCTAAGACGCCATGACCGCTCTTTCCGTTCTCGACCTGTCGCCGATCGTCGAAGGCAGCAACGCTTCCCAGTCACTCGCCAATTCGCTCGATCTCGCCCGCCATGCCGAGCGGCTGGGTTACCGGCGCTATTGGCTGGCGGAGCACCACAACATGCCGGGCATCGCCAGCGCCGCCACCTCGGTGGTCATTGCCCATGTCGCCGGAGGTACCCGTACGATCCGCGTCGGCGCCGGCGGCATCATGCTGCCCAATCATTCGCCGCTGGTAATCGCCGAGCAGTTCGGTACGCTCAACGCTCTGCATCCCGGCCGCATCGATCTCGGCCTCGGCCGGGCGCCCGGCACCGACATGGCCACGGCACGGGCGCTGCGCCGCAACCTCGACGCCGGCGCAGACAATTTCCCGCAGGACGTCGTCGAGCTGATGGGTTACTTCCAGCCGGCCGAAGACGGTCAACGCATCCGCGCGGTGCCCGGCGAAGGCGAAAAGGTGCCGATCTGGATCCTGGGCTCCAGCCTCTACGGCGCGCAGCTTGCCGCCATGCTCGGCCTGCCCTACGCCTTCGCTTCGCATTTTGCGCCGGCCGAGCTCGACCATGCGCTGGAGATCTACCGCTCGCGCTTCCAGCCGTCGGAGCAGCTCGACAAGCCCTATGTGATGCTCGGCCTCAACGTCTTCGCCGCTTCTTCCGATGCCGAGGCGCGGCTGTTGTTCACCTCGCTGCAGCAGGCCTTCGTCAATCTGCGCACCGGCCGGCCCGGCCGATTGCCGCCGCCGGTCGAAGGATATGAGCGCGACCTCGATCCGATGGCCAAGACCATGCTCGGACAGGCGCTTTCCTGCGCCGTCGTCGGCTCTCCCGAAACGGTCAGGCAAGGCATCGAGGCATTCGTGGGCCGCACCGGCGCCGACGAACTGATGGTCACGGCGCAGATTTTCGACCATGCGGCGCGGGTGCGCTCGTTCGAGATCCTGGCCGACGCTCACAAATCGCTGTCGGAAGCTGCCTGAGAGTTGGTTCGCCACCTGGCACTGTTTGCGGGCAAGGCCGGCCTTAGGCAGGGAACATCGCGAACAGCTGTGCGAAGACATTGCGAACAGTTCGCGCGTTTTACGCGGAGGTTCTCGATCCGTCATGCTCGTCCGTTAGACGGAACCGCGGCGTCTACTAAATGACAATCACCTTGGTGCCGATTGTGGCGCGGTTATAGAGATCGATGATGTCTTGGTTCATGAGGCGAATGCAGCCAGCCGACACCGCTTTGCCGATGGACCACCATTCAGGGCTACCGTGCAGCCGATATCCAGTGTCGCCTTTCTCGTTGAAAAGATAGAGCGCCCGCCCCGAGCGGGTTCGTGAGTCCGCCCTCCATATGGGCCGGTATGATGCGGCCTCGCTTCTGCTCGCGCACGATCATCGCAGACGGCGCACTCCAATCCGGCCATTCGCGCTTCCTCGCAACGTGAGCAGTGCCATGCCACTCGAAGCCCGCCTTGCCGACGCCGATTCCATAGCGCAGCGCCTGACCATCTCCCAACACGTAGTAGAGGAACTTCGCTCCTGTATCGACAATGATGGTGCCAGGCGCCTCTTCAGTCGCATAAGGCACTGTCTGCCGAAGGAACTTCTGGTCAACCTTGTAGATCGGAACCGGCGGAACGCGAAAACCGGCATCGGTGAGGCCGCCATAGGCCGAGGGGGAAGTCTTTAATGCGCCGCCGGTGGTGCAGCCGAAGAATGCGACCATCCCAGCAAGTACCAGCCCGATTAGGATCGATTTCACGCGCATGACTCAAGCCGGCGCCCGTGTGAGCGATCAGCCGCATCTCGTCATATTCCTAATCCGACATGCTTCGATTGCCAAGATTTTCCTGCTTGTCGGCGGGCTGCCGCAGTCGGCAGGACAGTGGGAGCGCTGTCCGCCCGGCATTACAAAGTTTCTGAACAGTGCCCAAGCGCTACGCGCTGACGCTCTGCGCAGTGGCGCCTAGCGGACGGCATGAATTGCGGATCATCAAGCGTCCCTTGAGCGTCAGCTTGCGCGGCGGCGCATCCCTGTTTCCGGCGAGCCGGTCGAGCAGCAGATTGGCCGCCTGTTCGCCAATCGCCTGCACCGGCTGTGCGACCGTGGTCAATTGCGGCCGGAACACATCCGACCACGGAAAATCGTCGAAGCAGGCGACCGAAATATCCTCCGGACAGGACAGGCCGATATCGCGAATGGCCTTCATGGTGCCGATCACCATCGGGTTGTTGGCCGAAAAGATGGCGCTCGGCCGGTCGTGCAGCGAAAGCAACTGCATGGTGGCGTTGTAGCCATCGACTTCGTGGAAATTGCCGAAGCGGACGAGCTCGGGCTCGCCCGGCAGGCCGGCGGCCTGAAGGGCCTCGCGGTATCCCGCCATGCGGTCATGCATCGGCGAGATATCGAACGAGCCGGAGATGTAGCCGATGCGCCGATGGCCGAGATCGATCAAATAGGTGATGGCGTCGAACACCGCGCGCTGATTGTCGAGAACGACGGCATCGGTGTCGACACCCTGGCAAACACGGTCGAGCAGCACGACCGGCACATTGGCGTCGTCGACAATCCGTTTGAGGATCGCGCCGTCGCCGACACGCGCGACGATCAGTCCGTCGACCATCCGGTCGAGCAGCAGCCTGATCTGATCGTCCTGGGTATTCAGGTGCTCGTCGGTGCAGCACAGCATGACGGCGTAGCCGGCCCGGTCGAAAGCCTGCTGGATGACCGAGACCACGTCGGTAAAGAACGGGTTGGTGATGTGTGGGACGGTGAGCCCGATGGTGCGTGTGGTGCCCATCTTCAGGCTGCGGGCGATGGCATTGCGCTTGTAGCCGATGTCGCGGATCGCCTGTTCGATGCGCTGGCTGAGCTCGGGGCTGACGGTCGCGGTGCCGTTGATCAGCGCCGATACGGTGGCCACGGAAACACGCGCCGCCTCGGCCACATGAAGCATGGTCGGAGCAGTGAATTTGCGCTGCTTTTTTCGTCCTGACGCTGTCATTTTCGAAACGTTTAACCACTCCACGGCAGCAATAAGTACGGAATCTTATGATTTTGCGCAAGAATTGAAATGAATCAATCTTAGGCTCCAGATATTGCCTTGACATGATCGAAACGTTTAGATTAGCGTTTGAGGTCTTCGGTGACGACGGAGGGAGGCCGTCCTTGTCATGCAGCACGGCAATTCCATTCCTGCGCAAGGCGTTATGGCGGGCGGCTCGGCTATCGTGCTGAGCGCCGAACATATCTCCAAGTCCTTCGGCGGCATCGCCGCACTTGTCGATGTCGGTTTCGAGCTGCGGCGCGGCGAGGTCCATGCGCTGATGGGCGAGAACGGCGCCGGCAAATCGACGCTGATGAAGATCCTGTCCGGCGTCTATACGGACTATAACGGAACGGTCAGTATCGATGGCCACGCGGTGCGCTTTGCCGGGGTCCGCGAAGCCGAGCGTGCCGGCATCGCCATCATCCACCAGGAGCTGAACCTCGTCCCCGAACTCAGCGTCGCCGACAATATCTTTCTCGGCCGCGAGAAGCTGATCGCCGGGTTGATCGTCGACCGCAAGGCGAGCAGCCGCGGTGCCGGCGCGCTGTTGCAAAGGCTCGGCATCGAGCTCGACCCGGATGCGCGCGTCGGTGCCTTGCGCGTCGGCGAACAGCAACTGGTCGAGATCGCCAAGGCGCTGTCGATGTCGGCACGCATCCTGATCATGGACGAGCCGACCTCGGCGCTTTCGCCGGCCGAATGCCAGCGGCTGTTCCGCATCATCCGCCAGCTCGCCGATAGCGGCGTGGCGATCGTCTACATTTCGCACCGCATCGACGAAGTCATGCATCTAGCCAGCCGGGTCACGGTCTTTCGCGATGGACGCCACGTCCTGACGCAGGCGATGGACAAGCTCGACGAAGAGGCCATAATTTCAGCGATGGTCGGGCGAAACCTGCTTGCTTCCTTCCAGGAGCACCGCATCCCCGGTGGCAACACGGTCCTTTCCGTAAGCGAGCTGTCGTTGTCGAAGCCCAATCGCCATGGCTGGCGCACCGTGCTCGACGGCGTCAGCTTCGATCTTGCCGCGGGAGAAATCCTCGGCATCGGTGGGTTGCTGGGCTCGGGCCGTACCGAAATCCTGGAAACCATCTTCGGGTCCAGCGGCGGACGTGCTGGCGGTGAGATCAGGCTCGATGGCGAGGCAGTAGAAATCCGTTCGCCGCGCGATGCGCGCCGGCTCGGCATCGCCCTGGTCACAGAAGACCGCAAGACGCAAGGCCTGCATCTCGAGGCCTCGATCACCGACAATGTCGCGCTGCCGCTGGTCGGCGCGCTGGCGCGGTTCGGCCTGCGCTCGCTGGCCGGCGAGCAAGGGCTGGCACAGGACGCCGTCAAGGCGCTCGGCATTCGCTGCGAGACCGTCGAGCAGTCGGCCGGCACGCTGTCCGGCGGCAACCAGCAGAAGGTCGTCATCGGCAAGTGGCTGGCGACGAGGCCGCGGGTACTGCTGCTCGACGAGCCGACGCGCGGCATCGATGTCGGCGCCAAGCGGGAAATCTACGATCTCATCTTCAAGCTGGCGCGAGACGGGCTGGCGATCGCCGTCATCAGCTCGGAATTGCCGGAGCTGCTGCATCTTTCCGACCGTATCCTGGTCATGGCCGACGGCCGCCAGACGGGAATGCTGTCTCGCGCGCAAGCCAGCGAGGAGGCCATCATGCGACTTGCGGCGCCGCGACGGACCATGACGAGGCCTGCCGCATGAGCATTTTGCATATCCTGTCCCGGACGAAACTCTATTGGGGCCTGATCGCCATCTTCCTGATCGGCGTGCTCGGCTCGCCGATCAGCTCCAAGGGCAACAACATTTTCCTGTCCTACGGCAACCTGCTCGATGTGCTGCGCCAGGTGTCGACCACCGGCCTGATTGCCACCGGCATGACGGCGGTGATCATCACCGGCGGTATCGACCTTTCCGTCGGCTCGCTGATGGCAATCTGCACGGTCGTCTGTGCCATGCTGCTGACGGTCCCCGGCGTGACGCCGGCGGTGGTGCTGGGGGTGCCGACAGTTGCCGTGGCAGCCCTTTGCCTCGGCATTCTCGTCACTCGTTTCATCCTGCTGAACATCGAAAAATCCCGCGCCGGCGCGCAGGCCACGCACGACATCAGGTTGGACAGCGTTCGCGGGCTGGTCACGCCCGGCATTGTCGGGGTGATCCTGTGCAGTCTGGTGCTGTGGTTCCTGCTGCCGCAGGTAGGCTCAAAATTCGGCGTGCTCGGCGTGTTGCTGGTGGCGCCTTGCGTCGGCCTGCTGTTCGGCGCGCTCAACGGCTTCATCATCGTCGCCGGGCGGCTGCAGCCCTTCATCGTGACGCTGGCGATGATGGTCACTGCGCTTGGTATCGCCCGGCTGACAGCCGGCCAGAACAATGCGGTGCTGCCGGTCTATACCGGGTCGAACGCCACCGCCGATTTCGAAATGCTGCGCTCGCTGGTGTTCGGCGTGATCCCGATGCCGGGCCTGTTCTTCCTCGGCGCCATCCTGATCTACGGCGCCGTGCTGCGCTTCACCCCGTTCGGCCGCTATGTCTACGCAATCGGCGGCAATGAGGAGGCGGCGCGGCTGTCGGGCATCGCCGCTGGCCGCGTGAAGATCGCCACCTATGCCGTGTCAGGGCTGCTGGCCGGCATCGCGGCGGTGCTCTATGTCGCGCAGTACCGGCAAGGCAAGCCGGACGCCGGCGCCGGGCTGGAGCTCGACGCGATTGCCGCCGTGGTCATCGGCGGCACCAGCCTGATGGGCGGACGCGGCAGCCTCACCGGGACGTTCTGCGGCGTGCTGATCTTCGGGCTGCTCTCCAACATCCTGCAGCTGCACAACATCAATTCGAACCTTCAGCTGGTGCTGAAGGGGATGATCATCATCGGTACCGTGCTCGTACAGGAGCGCAATGCCGGTGATCTTCTCTTCTATCTGCGACTGCCCGGTGGGCAAGCGCACAAGGAAACGGCCGCGGCAAAGCGGCCGTCGCAAGAGACCGCGTCTCTGAATATTGGAGGAAACAAGAAATGAAACGACGTGAATTGTTGAAGCTCGCCGGGCTGACAGCGGCACTCCTGACCACGACCGCCATGTTTGCTGGCGGTGCCCATGCGCAGGACAAGAAGTGGAAGATCGGCTTCTCGCAGGTGACGACCATCGAACCCTGGCGCGCCCAGTTCAACAAGGACATCCTGGCCGAAGCGGCCAAGCATCCGGAAGTCGAGCTGATCATCACCGACGGCGAGGACAAGACCGAGAAGCAGGTCGCCGATGTCGAAAACCTGATCCGTCAGGAGGTCGATGCGCTCTTGGTATCACCGAAAGAATCCGCCGGCCTGACCGGTGTCGTGCAGCAGGCGATCGATGCCAAGATCCCGGTCTTCGTGCTCGACCGCAACGTCGAAACCAACGACTACACGCAGTTCGTCGGCGGCGACAACAAGCTGATCGGCCGGGCTGCCGGTGAATATGCCGTCGAGCTGCTTGGCGGCAAGGGCAAGGCCGCCGGCAACGTCGTCGAGATCTGGGGCGGCATGGGCACCCAGCCGGCACACGACCGCCATGACGGCTTCCATGAATTCACCGACAAGGAGCCGGGCATAAAATACCTGCTCGACCAGCAGTCGGGCGACTGGAAGCAGGACCAGGCCTACAACATCATGGCGACCGCGCTGCGCAACAACGAGAAGATCGATCTCGTCTACGGCCACAATGATCCGATGGCCTATGGCGCCTATCTCGCAGCCAAGGACGTCGGACGTGAGAAGGACATCAAGTTCATCGGCATCGACGGCCTGCCCAATGAAGGCGTGCAGCTGGTCGCCAATGGCGAGCTGACGGCGACGTTCACTTATGTGACGCCGGGCGCCGAAGGGCTGCGGCAGGCGATCAAGTTCCTGAACGGCGAGAAGGTGGAAAAGACCATCACCCTGCCGACGCAGAAGATCACCAAGGAAAATGCCGCCCAGATCCTGAAGGACAACGGCCTCTGAGACGAGGCTTTCCTGCCGGGCGTTCAGCGCCCGGCAGGAACAACAACCAAACGCCGGCAGGCAGCAGCTCAAGCCAGCTTGGCCAGCAGCTTCATGAAAATGGCCGCTTCTTTGGCGGAAAGCGGCGCCAGCGTTTCCTGCGTAATCTCGCGGGCAAGCGGGATCAGCCGATCGATCGCGTCGCGCCCCTCGGCCGTCAGACTGACCAGCAGGCGCCGTTTGTCGACTTCGTGTTTGCTAAGTTCGACAAAGCCACGCGCTTTCAGCCGATCAATGACGCCCTTCACCGTCGCCGCATCCATGGCGATCAGGCTGCCAAGCTGGTTCTGCGAGGTCTCGCCGACGTCGCGCAATTTGGCCAAAGCGGCAAATTGCGGCGGCGTCAGATCGGCGATGTGTGCGGCGAAGATCGAGACGTGGCGCTGATGCGCCTTGCGCAGGATGAAGCCGACCTGCTCCTGCAAGCGATAGTCGTTTTCGTCAGGCTCCTCGGCCTCGACCAGCTTGAGCAGATTGTCGTCGGCGCTCACCGCAGCCCATCCCATGCCTTGATGTCCTTGGCCGCCAGTCCGCCCATGCGGTCGTGCACGCGCGGGCCGCAGGTCATGGCGAGGCAGAACAGGATCTCGTCGGGACGGGGGCCATCGCTGATGCCGATTTCCATAGCGTCGAAATGGCTGCGCACATAGGCGGCGTTGATGTGGCCGAGCGGCACATCGAGCCGCGCACCGAAAGCGCCGACCTTCTTCGCCGAGGGCACGATCGCCTTGGCGTCGCCGAGCCGCTCGCGCATGGCGTAGCCGCCCGGCACATGCCACAGCGCGCCATGCTCCAGCTCGCCTGCGGAGCCGACGATGGCACCCTTGCCGTAACCGTCGATCTGCTTGGCGTCGCCGCCCAAGGCGGCAATTAGCCGGTCAGCGAGCATCAGGCCGAGCGGCTTCAGATCTTCCATGGCGCCCTGCAGTTCCTCGACGTAACGGCCGGCGAACGGGTTCTTCACCACAGCCATGGCCGCCGCGCGGCGCCGCGGCACCTTCGCCACCGGCCCGCCTTCGTGAAAAATCTCTTCGGTCAGCACGGCGATCTTGCGGATCGGAAACTCAGGCATGAGCAATTTCCCTCTCTAAAACTTTATTGGCGAGCGCCACCCGACCTGCGATGCGCGCCTGACCGCCGAGGAAGAGCGCCGCGGCGACAATCAGGCCGCGCCGCCGAAACTCCTCGGCAACGGCAAATCCACCTTCCAGCGCAATAGCGATTTCAGCGGCGGAAAGCGGCCCGACGCCCTGCGTCACCAAACGGTCGCCGAGATCGCTGTCAGGTGCGAGATCGCGCGCCGGCACGCGCGTAACGGCCGGATGACCGGGCAGATCGATCGCGTTGGCGATCAAGGTCGCGGCGCCATCGGCTTCAGCACCCGTCCGCGCCAGCACCGTGACGGCGTCGGCAATGCCGAGCGAAAAGGAGCGGCCGCGCCAGCCGCTTGTCGCGACACCGCGGATCCCGTCTTCGGCCCGGATCGTGAGACGGTCTGCCAGCCCATGACCTGTCCCGGCAATGGCAAGCGTCATCGACCGGCCGTTGCCGAGATGGATCGCGCTGTCGCCGCCATCGTTGACATAGGCGCGATCGAGCCGGCGGCCGGCAAGCAGCGCACAAAGTACTTCATCGGCTACCGAGCCGGCGACGGCCGCCATCGGTGTGATGAATTGTTTCGCTAGCGGAACGACCGCCGCTTCCATGCGGCGCGCTGTCGGGCCAGCGAAAGTCCGTGGCCGCGAGGAGGCCGGGCAGCGCAGCTCGGGCAACTCTTCGACCAGTTCAACCAGGATTGTCTGGAAGCGCGCCACTGCCTGGCGATAGGCGGCGCTGCATTCACTCGCCTCGCCGAAGGCCTCGACGATCAGATCGATCGGCCCATGATTGAGGTGAAGCCGCCGGCCGTCCTCGAGCCAATGCGCCTGCGGGCCGTTCATCGCCCGGCTCCGTTCGTCACCGCGCGACGCAACTGCGCCAGCGGCGGCCAGGGATTGTCGCCGGGTGCGGCCGTGCCCTGGCGCGGGTTGAGATACTCGCCGCCCTTAGCCAGGATATCATCGACGCTGCGGATTTCGGCTTCGTAGCCGCCGAGCCTGACATAATCGTCGCGGCGCATGGTGAACTCGATCGGCGCCACCAGC
Source organism: Mesorhizobium sp. M1428 (assembly GCF_040317515.1). NCBI lineage: Bacteria > Pseudomonadati > Pseudomonadota > Alphaproteobacteria > Hyphomicrobiales > Phyllobacteriaceae > Mesorhizobium > Mesorhizobium sp. M1428. Next base: position 171,835 of record NZ_JAMYKT010000004.1, on the reverse strand, counting down.
GCCGGCGTCGGGACATAGCCGAAGGCGCCTTCCGGCACGCGGGTGACGTCGACCATCAGCGTGATGCCGCCGCCCGGCCAGACATAGACCGGCGCGCCGCCGACCGTCACATAAGTCGTCAAGCCCTGCACCGAGCGGGTCAGATTGACCGGGTTCTCGGTGACGCCGGCGCGCAGCGAGCCGCCGGCGCCGCCGACGAAAAGCACGGTGCAGAGCGCCGGCTCGCAATTGTCCTCGATCAGTTCAACCGACTTCCGCAGCCGCTCCGGGAACGGTTTCTGGACCGGCTTCAATTCGTCGTCGAGCTCGTAATAGGCGAATTGCTCGCCGGTGGTCGAGACCATCAGCAGCGACATGCCGGGGCGCGCACCCTTTTTGGCGTTCCATTCACCAAGGATCGACAGCGGGTCGGAAATGCTGGTGCCGCCCCAGCCGAGGCCGGGCTCCGAGACCTTGAAATAGCGGCCAGGCGTCGAACGGCGGCCGATGATCTTGATGCCGGTATCCTGCCAGCCAAGCACCTTGCCGGCCTGATGCTCGGAGACGACGCCGGTGATATGGTCGTCGACCACCACCACCTCGTCGACAAGGCCCCGCCACTGGGTGGCGAACATGCCGATCGTGGCCGAGCCGCAGCCGACGCGCATGCGCTGTTCGAGCTTACCGTCGATGACCGGCGGCTTGCCGGCTTCGACGATGACGGTGGCGCCGCCGTCGATGACAAGCTCGACCGGCTTGCGGTTGCACAGGCTGAGCATGGCGTCGCAGGTGGCGCGCCCTTCAGCCTTCGAGCCGCCGGTCAAATGATGCACGCCGCCCAGCGACAGCATCTGCGAGCCGTATTCGCCGGTGGTGACATGGCCGATCGCCTCGCCTTGGGCACGGACCGTTGCCGTTTCGGGGCCAATATGACGGTCGGTGTCGATCTTCACCTTGACGCCGCAATAGGAGAAGATGCCCTCGGTGACGACGGTGACCAGATCGACGCCTTCGACCTCCTGGCTGACGATGAAGGGCGCCGGCTTGTAGTCGGGATAGGTGGTGCCGGCGCCGATCGCGGTGACGAAGCGGCGGCCGGTGTTGACCAGTTCGCCGTCCCATGCCTCGCCTTCCTCGGCAAAGGGCACGACCGCGCCGCCTGTCTCGGCCGCGTGGTCGAGGATGGTCAGCGGATCCATCCGCACGATCCTGCCGCCGACATTGCCGTAGCGGTCGCAGGCGCCGGTGCGGCCGTCGGCGATGTAGCACATGACCGGACAGGCATCGCAGCGGATCTTCTCGGCCACCAGCTTCTCGCCAGGATCGTGTGTCTCGAAGCGTTCGGCAAGCTCGCTCATCGGCGCGCCTCCTTGTCGAGGATGGCGGCGCGGATGCGGGTCGGCGTCGCCGGAATTTTGGTGACCAGGACGCCGGTTGCGTGGCGGAACGCGTTGAGGATCGCCGGCGCCGTCGGGATCAGCACATGCTCGCCCAAACCCTTGGCACCGAAGGGTCCTTCCGGATCCGGAACTTCTATCAGGATGGTCTCGATCGGCGGCACGTCGCCGATGGTGGGGATCAGATAGTCGTGCAGGTTTTCGGTGCGGCCGGGGATGTATTCTTCCATCAGCGCCATGCCGATGCCCTGGGCGATGCCACCCTCGATCTGGCCTTCGGCAAGCAAGGGATTGATGGCCTTGCCGACATCGTGCGCGGCGGTGATTTTTATCAACTTCACGGTGCCGAGCCTGAGGTCGATCTCCAGTTCGGCGATCTGGGCGCCATAGCCATAGACAGCGTAAGGCTTGCCCTGACCTTTTGCATCGAGCGGCTGCGTCGGCGGGTCGTAGCTTTCCTCGGCCCGGAAGACGAAGCCTTCGGCGTCTGCCTTCAGCGACGAAAGATCGATGCGGCGCGTCGCTTCGCCTTCCCCGATGCTCAGACTTGTGCCGTCCAGCGCAATCGCCGCCTTTTCCGAGACATTGGCGAAACGCAAGATCTCCTCGCGCAAGGCGCGGCCGGCCTTTTCGGCGGCCTTGCCGGTGACGAAAGTCTGGCGCGAGGCCGAGGTCTTGCCGGCGTCGGGGGTGATCGCCGTGTCGGCGCCTTTCAGCCGGAGCTTTTCAAGCGGAAGACCCAACGCGTCGGCGCAGATCTGCGCGATGACGGTGTTCGAACCTTGCCCGATATCGACCGCCCCCTGATGCAGGACGACTTCGCCCGATACCGAGATGCCGACCTTGATGGTCGACGGATTGGGCAGCGAGGTGTTGCCGCAGCCGTACCAGCACGAGGCCACGCCGACGCCGCGTTTTTTGACGCTGCTACCGGCATTGAACGCTTCGGCATCATGAAGGGCACGCTGCCAATGTGAGCGGAGGGCCTCCAGGCAGTCGCCGATGCCGACGCCCGACTCGAGCCGCTGCCCGGTGACTGTTTCGGATCCGTTACGAAGGCAGTTCTTCAGGCGAAAGTCGAGCCGGTCCATGCCGAGCTTGTCGGCGAGCTCGTCATAGAGGGTCTCCTGCATGATCGTCGCCTGCGGCACGCCGAAACCGCGAAAGGCGCCGGCAATCGGACCATTGGTGTGGATGGCGCGGCCTTCGGCGCGATAGTTCGGCGTCGCATAGGGGCCGGAGGCGTGCACCGGCACGCGGTTGGCGACCGTCGGCCCCCAGCTGGCATAGGCGCCGGTGTTGAAATCGCCGGCGAAGACCATGCCGGTGACACGGCCGTCGGCATCGACGCCGATGCTCGCTTTCATCTGAGCCGGATGGCGCTTGGTGGTCGAGATCATCGATTCGGTGCGGGTATAGGCGAGCGCCGCCGGTCGACCGGTTTTCATGGCGACGAGGCCGATGAGCGGTTGCAGCGAGACGTCGAGCTTGGAGCCGAAGCCGCCGCCGGTGGCGGTCGGCACGATACGCACCTTTTCCGGGGCAAAGCCGAGCACTTTTGCCGTGTCGTCACGGTCCATATAGGGCGCCTGCGTGCAGGCGACGACGACCAGCGTGTCGCCGTCCATGAAGGCATAGCCGGCTTCCGGTTCGATATAGGCGTGCTCGACATAGGAGGTGTCGATGGCGCCGGAAACGACGAAAGCCGCACCGGCAAGCGCGGCCTCCGGGTCGCCACGCTCGACGAAGCCGGAGGTGAGCAGGTTCGACGGCCGGTTTTCATGGACCAGTGGCGCACCGCCGGCCCGTGCTTCGCCAGTTTCCAGAAAATGCGGCAATTCGGTCCAACTGACCGGAAAATCGGCAAGGTCGAGATCGAGGATAGCCTCGCATTCGCCGGCAACCAGCGCCACCGCCTCGCCGCGAAAGCGCGAAAATCCTTCAGCCAGCGCCGGCTGGTCGGCGAAGGGCGCGATGACGCCGAAACAATTCTTTCCCGGAATGTCGGCGGCGGTGAAGACGCCGGCAATGCCGGGATGGGATTTCACCCAGCCATCGAGATCGCCGAAGCTGAAGGCCGCATGATAATGCGGCGAGCGGACCACCAGCACAGACAATGCATCCATGGGGAAGGAATCGCCGCCGAACTTTTCGCCGCCGGTGACTTTCGGCACGCCATCGAGGCGGATCGGAGAGGAGCCGACGGCATGGCCGGACAATGGCATGCGCGGATCGAGACCATCGGTATAGCGCCAAGCATCCATTACCGCCGCAACGATCTTGCGATAGCCGGTACAGCGGCAGAGCACGCCGCCCAGCGCATCCTGCGTTTCGGCCTCGCTCGGGTAAGGCGTCCTGTCCAGGAGTGCCGTTGCCGCGACCAGCAGGCCGGGCGTGCAGGCGCCGCATTGTGCCGCGCCATGGCTGAGGAACGAAGCCTGCAGCGCCGACAGCCTGCCATTGGCGAGGCCTTCGACGGTCGTCACCACGGTGCCGGAGGCGGAAGCCGCGGGCATCAGGCAGGCGCAGACCGGCTCGCCGTCGACCAGCACCGTACAGGCGCCGCAATCGCCGGCATCACAGCCGATCTTGGTGCCGGTCAGCCGCAGCTCGTCGCGCAGCACCGCGGACAGCCGTCGCACCGGCGGCACGCAAACGCTGACGGCGGCGCCGTTGACCTCGAAGGCGATATCGGCGCGCTCCATGCCCATCAGGCTGCCGCCCTTTCGCCAGGAATAGCGCCCATCGTACCAAGCACGGCGCGGGCAACGATCTCGCGCGCAGCATCCAGCCGGTATTCGGCGCTGCCGCGAACATCCGCAATCGGCGACAGCTCGTCCATTGGCGCGGATTGGATCGCAGTGGCCAACGCGTGGCCGACGGGCCGGCCGCGCAGCGCCGCCTCGACACCCGCCAGGCGCCTGGCGACGACCGAGCAGGACCCGACGGCGACGGCAGCGTTCCTGACGACACCATCTTCGACGACCAGGCGGGCGGCGGCCATGGCGATAGAGATGACGAGATAACGCCGCGCGCCGAGTTTCACGAAGGCGGAGCCGCCGGCGGTCGCAGGTTTGGGAATGCGGATTGCCGTGACCATTTCGCCGGGCTGCAGTGCGGTGCGACGGTTGCCGAGGATGAATTCTGCAAGGGGCAGATGCCGGGTCGCCACCGCGGAACGCAGTTCGACTTCGGCATCGAGCACCAGCAGCGCCGGCACGCCGTCGGCGGCCGGCGAGGCATTGCAAAGATTGCCGGCAATCGAGGCAGTGTTCTGGATCTGCACCGAGCCGACTTCCCGCGCCGCCTGCTTCAGCGCGTCGAAGGCCGCCGGCAGCGGATGGCGGACGAGATCGGTCCAGGTGGTGCGCGCGCCAACGAGCCAATGGTTCTCGGCTTCGGCAATGCCGCGCAACGCCGCCAGGCCATTGATGTCGAGGATATTGTCGCGGAAAGGCTTGCTGCCCTGTGCCGGATAAAAGTCGGTGCCGCCGGCGAGGATGCGCCATTGTCCTTCGCCCAGCAAAGCGAGGGCGTCGTCGACCGTGGTGGGTTTTGCGTAACGGATCACGCTTTGCCTTCCCAGAATGGGCTTCCCGAGAGGGGATCCTGCCGAAAGATTTTCCCGAGCATTCAAGGCAGGAAATTCATTCGTATGCAAATGATATCAAGCCGGCAGGAATTGTCAAAGCCAGAGTTTGTACGACTGTTGGCACCGGTGCGCCCGGAACGCATTTGTTGTGCCATGAGAGGTTGACGCAGCCGGCCATCTGGTCAAGTTTCTGCGTCCGGTCGCGTTTTCATTGGAGCCTAAGCTCAAGACCAGAACATAAGGAGGGCTCCATGGCCGACGAAGCGCTTGTCGTCATCGACCTGCAGAACGATTTCTGCCCGGGTGGCGCCCTGGAAGTGGCTGGTGGCGACGAAATCGTGCCGTTGGTCAATGACCTGATCCGGCGGACCGAGCACGTCCTGCTGACGCAGGACTGGCACCCTGCCGGCCATTCCAGTTTTGCCTCCAGCCACCCCGGCAAGCAACCGTTCGAAACGATCGATGTGCCTTATGGCCACCAGACGCTGTGGCCGGATCACTGCATCCAGGGCAGCCTGGGGTCGGATTTCCATTCGGGCCTCGCCTGGAGCAAGGCCGAGCTGGTGATCCGCAAGGGGTTCCGTCCTGCGATCGACAGCTATTCGGCATTCTTCGAGAACGACCGGACGACGCCGACCGGCCTTGCCGGCTATCTCCGGGATCGGAACATCGAGACGCTGACCCTGGTCGGCCTGGCGACGGATTTCTGCGTCGCCTTTTCGGCGCTCGACGCGGTCAAGCTCGGTTTTGCGACGTCCGTGCGGCTCGACGCCTGCCGCGGCATCGATCTCAACGGCTCCGTGGAGAGGATGCTGGGCCGGATGCGCGATGCCGGCGTGGCACTGATTTGAACGTCATCCAGCCGAAGCTGACAGACTTTTGAGGGGCTTCATGCGGTTTGCGGCGTTGACGGCAAGTGCTGTACTGATTGCCGCAATTCTTTCTCCGGGAGCGGTTCTTGCGGCCGAAGCGCACGAATTGCCGGGCGCCGCCATGTCGCTGTGGTGGGTGCTGCCGTTTGCCGGGCTGTTGCTTTGCATCGCGACCGGGCCGTTGCTCTTCCAACATGCGTGGGAACACCATTACGGCAAGATCGCTGCCTTCTGGGCAGCGTTGGTGATCGGGCCGCTGGCCATCGCCTTCGGCATCCCGTCGGCCACGCAGGTGGTGCTGCATGCGCTGCTCACCGAATACATGTCGTTCATCATCCTGCTGTTTGCGCTGTTCACCATTTCGGGCGGCATCTTCGTTGCCGGCAACATACACGGCACGCCGCTGGTCAATGCCGGGCTGTTGCTGGGCGGGGCGGTGCTTGCCTCGATCATTGGCACAACCGGCGCCTCGATGATCCTGATCCGGCCGCTCATCCGCGCCAACGACAACCGGCGCTTCAACGCCCATGTCGTCATCTTCTTCATCTTCCTGGTGTCCAACATCGGCGGGTCGCTGACGCCGCTCGGCGATCCGCCGCTGTTCGTCGGCTTCCTGCGCGGCGTCGATTTCTTCTGGACGACAGTTCACCTGTTGCCCGAGACGCTGTTCGTCGCCGGCGTGGTGCTGGTGGTTTTCCTGGCGGTCGACATCTTCATGCATCACCGGGAGGAAGGCGCGCCGAAGATCAAGGATCCGACGCCCGACAGCAAGGTGCGCATTCGCGGCCTGGCCAACATCCCGCTGCTGGCAGGGGTGATCGCCGCGATCCTGATTTCCGCTGCCTGGAAGCCGGAAGTGAGCTTCTCTTTTCAGGGCGTCAGCCTCGAGCTGCAGAACCTGGTGCGCGACGCCGCCATCCTGATACTGGCCTTCACTTCGCTTGTCGTCTCGCCGAAGGAGTTTCGCGGCGCAAACGCCTTCAGCTGGGGGCCGATTGCCGAGGTGGCGAAGCTGTTCGCCAGCATCTTCATCTGCATCGTGCCGGTCGTCGCCATATTGCGGGCCGGGCTCGACGGCGCGCTGGCGCCGTTGGTGCTGCTGGTCAGCTCCCCGACCGGCGCGCCCGACAACCTTGCTTATTTCTGGCTGACCGGGGCGCTGTCGTCCTTCCTCGACAATGCGCCGACCTATCTGGTGTTCTTCGAACTGGCCGGCGGCGATGCGCAGCATCTGATGACCGAACTCGCCTCGACGCTGGCGGCGATCTCGGCCGGCGCGGTGTTCATGGGCGCCAACACCTATGTCGGCAATGCGCCGAATTTCATGGTCTATGCCATTGCCAGGCATCGCGGCATCAAGATGCCGAGCTTCTTTGGCTATATGGCGTGGTCTGGCGCCGTGCTGATCCCGACGTTCCTGCTTGCCGGCTTGCTGTTCTTTGCCTGATCATCCGACGCCGACATAGCGACGGACCGCCGAGGGATCGGCACGCAGTTCCTCGACATTGACCGTCTCGCGGTTGCGGCCGTTTTCGATGAAGCAAACGCGGTCTGCGACCGACAGCACAGCATCGACGCGCTGCTCGACAAGAATTGTCGACACGCCGAGCGCTCGCAGTTTCGACACGGTTTCGCGAATCTTGGCGATCATCGACGGCATCAGCCCTTCGGTCGGCTCGTCGAGCAGGAGCACCTGCGGTTCCAGACACAAGGCGCGCGCCATGGCCAGCATCTGCTGCTCGCCGCCGGACAGCGTGCCGGAACGCTGCCTGAGGCGCTGGCGCAGCAGCGGGAAAAGATCGAGCACGTTTTCGCGCGTCGCCTTGCCCTTGTTGCGGGCCATCAGGCCGATCTCGATGTTTTCCGCCACCGTCATCTCGGCGAACAGCCGCCGGCCCTGCGGCACGTAGGCGACGCCGGCCTTGGGCACCTCATGCGCCGGCAGGCCTGTCAACTCCCGCCCTTCGAGCTTGATCGAGCCGGCGCTTGCCGGCACCAGGCCCATGATCGCCTTCAGCGTCGTCGTCTTGCCGGCGCCGTTGCGGCCGAACAGGCAGAGCACCTCGCCCTCGTTCAACACGAGATCGAGGCCATAGAGCACCTGGACCTCGCCATAGAAGCAGTCGAGCCCGGAGATCGTCAGTGCCTTGGACTGGGCCTCAGCCATTGGTCGTCCCCAGATAGGCGTCCTGCACCGCGGCATTGGCGCGGATCTGCTCGGGTGTGCCTTCAGCTAAAATTCTGCCGGCGTTGAAGACGGTGATGCGGTCGGCGAGCTGCATGACCACCGGCATGTTGTGCTCGATCAAAAGCACGGTGGCGCTATCGGCGATCTCGCGCACCAGCTCGATGAAATTGTCGATCTCGCTGTCGGCCAGCCCTTGCGTCGGTTCGTCGAGGATCAGCAGCCGCGGCTTCAGTGCCAGCCCCATCGCCACTTCCAACAGGCGCTGGTGACCGTAGGACAATTGCCCCGCCGGCATGTGGGCGCGGTCGGCAAGGCCGGTACGCTCGAGGGCGGCCATGACGCCGGTGTGAACCGCACTCTTCGAGCGGCCGTCGGTCAGCGTGCGCTGCACCGGCAGGGCAACATTGTCGTAGGCGCTGAGATTGGCGAAGACGCTGGTGATCTGGAACGTGTAGGCGATGCCAAGGCGAACCCTGGCGTAGGCCGGCAGGCTGGTGATGTCGGCGCCATCGAAAACGATCGTGCCCGACGAGGGCTGGATGCGGCCGCTGACCAGGCTGACGAAGGTGGTTTTGCCGGCACCGTTGGGGCCGATGACGGCGCGGATCTCGCCCGGCATCAGCGCGAAGTCGACGCCGTCGACGGCGCGCAAGCCGCCGAAACTGCGCGACAGTCCTTTGGTCGTCAAAAGCGGCATCATGGCAACCACCCGACCCAGCGTTGGCGGATACTGCCGAGAATGCCTTTCGGGAAGAACAGCACCAGCAGGATCAGTGCTATGCCGACGATCAGCAAATAGGCCGAGGTGTAGCCGCTGGCGACGTCGATGACGTAATACATGAACAGCGTGCCGATCAGCGGCCCGAGCGTGGTGGCGGCGCCGCCCAGCAGCACCCAGAGCAGCGGCAGGATGGAATATTGCACCGAGGCGAAGCTCGAGCCGACATAGCCGAACAGCAGCGCATAGGCCGCGCCGGACGCCGCGCAGATGCTGCCGGAGATGACGACGGCGGCAAGCTTGCTGGAGAACGTATCGTAGCCAAGCATCTTGGTCCGCTCCTCGTTCTCGCGGATGGCGACCAGCACGCGACCGTAGCCGGAGCGGACTATGGCCAGGCTTATAAGCAGCACGATCGAGAACATCGCCAGCGCGCTCATATAGCGCACGGTCGGGTTGGTGAGGTCGAGCGACGTGCTGCCCAGGACCAGGACACGCATCGGCTGCGGCACGACCATGCCCTGGTCGCCGCCGGTCCACGCGGCGAGATAGAGGATGACGAGATAGAATACCTGCGCGAACATCATTGTGACGATCATGAAGGCGACGCCGGAGGTGCGCAGCGCCAGCAGCCCGATCACCAGCGCGAGAAGCGCGCCGCAGGCAAGCCCGGTTGCGAAGGCGGCCGATACGCTCCAGCCGAGATGGATGACGGCAAGCCCGGCGCCATAGAGCCCGGCCGAAAAGAACATGGCATGGCCGAGGCTGAGCAGCCCGACATAGCCGAACAGCAGATTATAGCCCATGGCGAAGACCGCCAGCACCATGATGCGGGCGAGCAGGCCGTGATGGTATTCCGGCAGGATGAAGCTAAGCCCCAAAAGCAGGGCGATGACGCCGAGATGCAGCGCATATGGCTTTGCCGGCGAAGCATCCTTCATCGCGATGTCGTCCCGAACAGGCCCTGCGGCCGGAACACCAGCACCATGGCGACGAGCAAGGTGGCGATGATCTTGGCCAGCGTCGGTGAGAAGAACACCGAGATAATGCCGTCGGAAAGGCCGATCAGCACCGCGGCGACGACCGTGCCGCGCAACGAACCAAGGCCGCCGATGATGACGACGATGAACGAGAGCAGCAGCGGGTCTTGTCCCATCAGATAATGCGCCTGGCTGATCGGCACGATCAGCACCGCGGCGACAGCAGCCAGCATGGCGCCGAGGGCAAAGACGCCGGCATAGACTTTGGTCACCGGAATGCCGAAGGCCTGCGCCGTCTCGCTGTCATATTGTGTGGCGCGCATGATGAGGCCGATTTTCGTGCGCGTCAGCACCAGCCAGGTCGCGACCAGCAGCAGCGCCGACGCGGCGATGATCGACAGCTTGTAGCCGGAATAGCCGAACCACGGCAGGAGGATGCGGTAGCTGAACGGCGGCTCCACCGGCCGCGCCTCCGGGCCGTAGAAGGTCAGCGCCAGTTGCTGGATGATGTAGAGCATGCCGATGGTGGCGACGATGGTGGCTTCCGGATTGTAGTTGAGCCGGCGCAGCACCAGCCGTTCGGCGATCAGCGCGATCAGGCCGACGATTAGCGGCGCCAGCACCAGGGCGGCCAGGAAGCCAAGCGCCGGATGGCCGGATATCGCCGTAGAGATCGCCCAGGCAAGCACCGCGCCCAGCATGAAGAACTCGCCATGCGCGACATTGACGACGCGCATGACGCCGAACACCAGCGATAGGCCAAGCGCCGTCAGCGCCAGCACGGCGGAGGTGACGAGGCCTTCGAGGGCGGCGAGGAGCAGGTGTGGTCCGAAGTGCATCGGCTAAGTACCGGCGGATGCGCGAAGCACCCCCCTCTGGCCTGAGGGGAATGTCTCGGCGCTCACGCTTGCGGCAGCAGCCAAGCTCACAGCGCCTGCGTGGTGTAATCCCCTTCCGGCTCGTAGAGGCCGTCCTCGATCTTGGTCTTGTGGACGACATTCAGCCGGCCGCCTTCGACCTTGGAGATGTTCTGGATACCAAAACACTGGTGGATCTTGCCGTTGAAGGTTTTCGGTCCCTGCGGATGCTCGGGCCCCTCGGCGAACTCGGTCAACGCCTCGGTCGCCTCGACCAGCTTGGCGCGGTCTTCCGGGCCCTTGTAGCCGGCGTCCTCCATCGCCTTCTTGACGACGTAGAGCGTTTCCCAGCAGCCGAACATGTGCGCGGCGGTGGAGACGTCCTTGGGGTCGCCGACAGCGGCACCATTGTCGTCGATGCCGACGGCGGCGCGGTAGGCCTTCTGCGCAGGGGAGTCATCGGGCTGCGCATAACGCGGCGAACCTTCCCAGAAATGGCTGCCGTCGAGGAATTCGAGGCCGGGGCTGTTGATGTCGGTGGCTTCGAGCGAATCGATGAAGCCGAACAGCTGCGGCCGATTGGAGCCGTAGAACTCGCCGAGCTCCTTGACGAAGGTGAGCACCGCCGGGCCGACCATGACGTGGTAGATCACCTCGGTCTCCGCGGGGATCTGCGGGAAATATTTGGTGAAGGAGGATTCCGTCGGCGGAATCGCGATCTGCGCGATGACCTCGGCGCCTTGCGCCTTCAGCGCCGGCGGCAGGTAGTCGCGATGGTCGTAGCCGAAGGCGAAATCGGGGAAGATCTGCGTCACCTTCTTGCCGGCGTTGGCGGCAATCCACGGCGCCATCGACTGGATCTGGCTCTTCACATCGGTGATGCCGGGCTGAAAGACGTAGCGGTTCAATTTGGTCGAGGCGACGTGGTGGCCTTCGCTAACGACGAAATAAGGCATCTTGGCCTCGCCGGCGGCCGGCGCCGAGCCGATGACGACATGCGAAAACAGCGTACCGTAGACTATGTCGGTCTTGTGCTGGGAGGCGAACTTGCCGACGACTTCGGCGCCGCGGCCGGGATCGGTGCCGTCATCCTCGATGATCACCTCGACCGGCCGGCCGTTGATGCCGCCGGCATCGTTGATCGCCTTGACCGCAGCCGCCGTGGTCTTCTCGTACCAGCGGCCGTAGGCGGCGCCGATACCGGTGCGGTGCGACTGGAAGCCGATCTTGATCGGCGCCGAACTCTGCGCCTGGCTGTACCGCACGAACCCAGGCGCGACGGCGAGGCCAGCGCCCGCGGCCAGGCCTTTTAGCGCCGTGCGGCGGGTGAGAGCGGATCTGGAGAGATCGAAAAACCCATTCTTGTCAGTCACGGCAGTTCCCCTTGTTTTTGAGCTTTGACCAATGGCTGTAGCGAGGCAGACCACTCTTGCTAAGAGGGCAGAAAATTGCATGTGTACAAACTAAATCACCAAAGCTCCGACGTGGCAAGCGAGCTTTCCCCAAGGTTCGATCGACGGGCATCGCACACCTCGTTCATCCGGCGCTCGGCGTCGCAAGCAGCCATAGGCCGAGGACGGTGTAGGCGATCATCAGCACGGTGAGCGGGAACTGGCTGAGCGCGGCGCGAACCGGAATGGGGTGCAGCCGCCAGGCCAAGCCATGGGCGACAAACACTGCAAATATGTGGCCTACTATGATGACGCCGGCCTGGAGGTTCCACAGCCACCACGCCGAACCGGCGCCGGCGACGACGCCGGCTTCAATTGACATGTCGGCGCTACCGAACAGGTTCCAGCCCAGCGCAAACGGGTCGGAGAGAGCGGCAATCGCATATTGGCCGTCGACCAGCAGTGCCGTCAGATAGTGTGCGAAGTGGTAGGCGAGCGCTATCGGCACGATCGACCAGACCAAAAGCCCGGCGGCGTGACCAAGCGAATGCTTGCTGCCGGCAAGGTGCTGGCCAAGAAAGACGGCGAGCGCGAACACGGCCGCAAGCACGGCAAAGCTCAGCACAAGACCGAAACTGCCGATGCCGATCAAAGCGGTGCGTCCAGGGAACTCCAGCGGATTGATGCCGAACCAGCCTAGCCAGAAGAAGGTTTTCGACAGGCCGTCGAAGGACACCGACGACAGCGAGAGCAGCAGGAAAGCGACGCCGCTGAGCGGCAGCGGCGCGGCACCAAGCAGCTTGGCGCCCGGCCAGCAGAGTTTGAGTCGGCCGTCTGCACCACGCTCGACGATGGCGAAGCGCGCCACCATCGAAAAGAATACGGTCAGGAATTCACCGCGCAGGCTCCAGTCGCGGTAGCCGAAGGCCTGCATGGCGGCGAAGCTCAGCAGCCAGTAGGCGCCGGCGGCCCAGGCCAACCGAGCCGGATCGTCGGGCGCCGGGTCGATCAGCTCGAACCAGGCGAAGGCGAAGAACAGCACGAAAGCCGGCCAATAGCCGAGCCACCGGGGGAGCAGACACGGCTGCGTTCTGCCGGACAGGCGCGAGGCGACGCGGCACGGCCCGTACCAGGGATTGAGCCACGACCAGAGATCGCCGGCGAGCCCCTGCAACAGAGCCAGGCCAACCCAGAGCAATGTCCATACGGTCAGCGGCAGCGGGTTGGAGAGCGGATCGCGGCTGCCGAACAGGCCGGCGGCAATGAGAATTGCAAAGCCGGCAAAGGATACCAGGCTGACGGCAGTCCGCGCTCCGTCGCCGAAGGCGAAAAGCGGCAGGCGTTTGCGCCAGAAGCGGTCGAGGGAGTCCGGCGGGAGTAGAGCCAGGATCAGGAAGCTCGCGGCAATGGCGAGCGCGCCGCCGGCGACATAGTAGCCGGTGGGAAGCAGCAGAACGTGGCCGCGGTCGGAGGCGTGGGCGAACGCGGGCGTGGGCAGGAATGCCAAGGAAGCGACGAGGCCAGGAATGGCTGACGAACAACAGCGCTCTACGGCGCCCCCCTCTGTCCTGCCGGACATCTCCCCCACTTGGGGGGAGATCGGCTGGCTGTGGGGTCGGCGCTTTTCTTGCAACATGCAAGATTGGCGAAAGCGGGGGTGATGGCCAATCTCCCCCCTCGTGGGGGAGATGTCCGGTAGGACAGAGGGGGGCGCGAAGGAACTCATACTACGCAAGAGTTCCCCACACCCTCACACCTTGACCAACTGCTCCACGCGGTCCTTCTGGCCGAAGATGCGCAGATAGCGCTCGATCTCTTTCTCGTAGCCTGTCGACTTGGCCGGATTGTCGGAAAGCTTGACCGCCGGCCTGCCGTTGGCTTCGGTGACCTTGCAGACCAGCGAGATGGCGTCTAGCCGGTTGGTCTCGGTCGGCGCGCAGCCCTCGAAATCGTTGGTCAGGTTGGTGCCCCAGCCGAAGGACATGCGCACCTTGCCGCGGAAGTGGCGGTAGGTTTCCTCGATGGTCTCGACCTCAAGCCCGTCGGAAAAGATGAGCAGCTTCTGCTTGGGGTCCCTGCCCTTTTCGCGCCACCAGGAAATGATCTTCTCGCCGCCCTCGATCGGCGGCGCGCTGTCGGGGCGGAAGCCGGTCCAGTCGGCGACCCAGTCCGGCGCATCGCGCAGGAAAGCCGCGGTGCCGAAGGTGTCCGGCAGTACGATCAGCAAATTGCCGCCGTAGTAGCGCTGCCAGTCCTGCAGCACGTTGTAGGGCGACTGTTTCAATTCCTTTTCCGAATTGGTGAGCGCGGCGAACACCATCGGCAGTTCATGCGCGTTGGTGCCGAGCGCCTCGAGATCGTTGTCCATGGCGAGCAGCACATTGGAAGTGCCGGTGAAGGCCTCGCCGATGCCTTCCTTCAACGCTTCGACGCACCAGCGCTGCCACAGGAAAGAATGACGGCGGCGGGTGCCGAAATCCGAGATGCGGATGCCGGGCAGCGCCTTCAGCCGCTCGGTCTTGGCCCACATCTTGGCCTTGGCGCGGGCATAGAGCACGTCGAGCGCGAACGGCCCGAACGCCCGCATGGCCGCGCGAGATCGAAGTTCATTGATAATTGCCAGCGCCGGGATCTCCCACAGCGTCGTGTACATCCACGGGCCGCTGAAGGCGAGTTCGTATTGGCCGTCGCGCTTGGAAAGCTCGTATTCGGGCAGCCGGAAATTTTCCAGCCAGGCGAGGAATTCCGGTTCGAAGATCTGCTTGCGGCCATAGAAGGTGTTGCCGCCGAGCCAGATCATCTCTTTCTTCGAGAAGCGCAAGGTACGGGCATGGTCGAGCTGCTCGCGCAGCTCCGTCTCGTCGATCTCCTCGGCAAGGCGGACCGAGGTGGTTCGGTTGATCAGCGAGAAGGTGGCGTCGACCTTGGGATACATGCCCCAGATCATCTGCAGCATCAGAAGCTTGTAGAAATCGGTGTCGAGCAAGCTGCGGACGATCGGGTCGAGCTTCCAGGTGTGGTTGTAGACGCGCCGCGCTATATCGGTCTTTGCCATCTCTCAATGCCGCCTTCGCTGCTCGCTCTAGCTTTTGTCTAGCGCAATTCCGGACGGAAAACCGCTGCGCAGTTTTCCCGGAATTGCTCCAAATGCCTCTTAGCATCGAATTTTTGAAAGCGCCTCCCGCTTTGCGGACTGGCCCGACAAAAAGAAGCCCCTGCGGCAAGCGGCGCCCACGGCAGTGTCGGCCTCAGGATGCGGTCTTGGCGCCGACCACCTTGAGCGCCGGACGCTTGCGACGAGTGCCGATGCGGCCCGCCACCGGCGCATCGGCGCGGCGGTCGGCCTGCTCTTTCTCGGCAAACAGCCAGTCGATGAACAATTGCACGATCGGCGCCGACCGCATCTCGTTGCGGCAGACGACGTAGAAATCGTCGACCGCCGGCACGGAAAGGCTGAATGGCGCGACAAGCAGGCCCCTGGCGAGCAGTCCGCTTGCCGTCACTGTATCGCCGAGCGCCACGCCATGGCCGTGGACCGCGGCCTCGGTCGCCATGCGCGCGTCGCCAAGATGGTGGCGGCGGCCGCGCTCCAGGTCTAGCGCGTCGGCGGCAGCCAGCCAGGTGTGCCATTCGCGGCCGTCGTCGCCATGCAGGAAGACGTGATCGGCGAGGTCGCGGACGGTGCGGATCGGGCGGTTGTTGATCAGCGTCGGGCTGACCACCGGGAAAAGTTCGAGACCCGACCATTTGCGCATCCAGCAATCGGTCCAGCTGCCGTCACCATAGTGCACGCAGACATCGATATGCGGTGCGCGGACGTCCTTGGCATCATTGGATGGGATCAGCGTCAGCCGGATATCCGGATATTGCGAAGTGAAGCTGCCCAGCCGCGGGATCATCCACAGCAACAGCAGCGCCGGCACGCAGGATACCGACAGCGCGCCGGTGCTGGCCGGCCGTGTCATGCGCTGGGTGGCGGCGGCAATGCCGTCGAAGGCGGTCGACACCGCCGGCAGCAATTCGGCGCCGTGCGGCGTCAGCTTCACCCGCTGGCCGGAACGCTCGAACAGCTTGATGCCCAACGATTGTTCGAGCGCCTTGATCTGATGACTGATGGCGCCATGGGTGACGTTGAGCTCAGCCGCCGCCTTGGTCAGCGAGGCGTGGCGCGCCGTCGCCTCGAAGGCGCGCAGCGGATTGAGCGGTGGCAAACGCTTGGCCATTGGAACCTGAACTCTGTGAGATTTTCTCACAACAAACACCCTAACAATATCAATTGATTTTTCAATGCAGCTACAGGACACTTTGCCCAGGCATTGCATCAAGACGTGAAAGCTGCAGGCAGCCGACGGCTGCGGCTATCGAGGCGTCGTCCGCGCGCTTCACCAGCCATGGAGGACCGACATGGGTTACGACCGCGGCAAGCTCGAAGCGTTGCGCCGCAAATACGGCGAGAGCCATGGCGGCGAAATGTTCGACCCGAAATTCCAGCGTGTCGCCGACAAGATCTTCTCCAAGAGCGGCACGCGGCTGGCGCCCTATTCCGGCATCCCGACCTTCCTCGCGGCGCCCTATCGTGAAATCGCCCCCGACAATCCGGATTTCGGCGATCTTCAGGTGGCGATGATCGGTGTGCCGATGGATCTGGGCGTCACCAACCGGCCGGGCGCCCGTTTCGGGCCAAGGGCGCTGCGCGCCATCGAGCGCATCGGCCCCTACAACCATGTGCTGGAATGCGCGCCGACGCATGAGCTGAAGGTCGCCGACATCGGCGACGTGCCATTCCAGAGCCGCTACCGGCTGGAGACCAGCCATGACGACATCGAACGCCGCACCAACCAGATCGTCGATGCCGGCGTGCTGCCCTTATCTGTCGGCGGCGACCATTCGATCAGCCACCCGATCCTGAAGGCTGTCGGCAAGAAGGCGCCGGTCGGCATGATCCATATCGACGCTCATTGCGACACCAGCGGCCTGTTCGACATGACCAAGTTCCACCATGGCGGGCCGTTCCGTAACGCGGTGCTGGACGGCGTGCTCGACCCGAGCCGCACCATCCAGATCGGCATTCGCGGCTCGGCCGAGTACCTTTGGGAGTTCACCTATGGGTCCGGCATGACCGTGGTGCATGCCGAAGAGGTGACCGGCCTCGGCATCCCCGCCATTATCGAGAAGGCGCGCAGGATAGTCGGCGACGGCCCGACCTATGTCTCCTTCGACATCGACAGCGTCGACCCGGCCTTCGCGCCGGGCACCGGCACACCGGAAGTCGGCGGGCTGACGACGCGCGAAGTGCTCGAGCTGCTGCGCGGCCTGAAGGGCCTCAACATCGTCGGCGGCGACGTCGTCGAGGTGGCACCACAATACGACGCAACCACCAACACCGCCCACGCCGGCGCGCAGGTGCTGTTCGAGATCCTCAGCCTGATGGTTTTCAGCCCGGCAATCACCGGCAAGGCGGGCTGACACGCTCGACCATGATCCCGAAAAGTGGGAACCGGTTTTCGGAGAAGATCATGGTCCACTAGAGAATCCAAAGCGACCGCCGCGCTGGAGCCGGCGGTTGCACTCAAACAAACAAGCTTCCAGCAGGGGAATAAAAATGACACTTCACATGAAACTCAAATCATCTATCGCCGCCGTGCTGATGCTCGGTGCGGCCGGTCTTGGTTTCACCACCCAGGCCGTCAATGCCGACGCGATCGACGACATCGTCAAGGCCGGCGCCATCAATGTCGGCATCTTTTCCGATTTCCCGCCCTTCTCCTCGGCCAGCGCCGATATGAGCATCAAGGGCTACGACATCGACGTCGCGCAATTCATCGCCGACCAGCTCAAGGTCAAGCTCAATCTGGTCAGCGTGACCGGCCAGAACCGCATCCCGTATCTTACCGACAAGCGCGTCGACCTGCTGATGAGCGTCGGCTATTCCAAGGAGCGTGAGCAGGTGATCGATTTCGCCGCCGCCTACGCGCCCTATTACATCGCCGTCATCGGCCCGGCAGCACTTGCGATCAAAGGCAAGGAAGACCTCGCCGACAAGTCGATCGCCGTCAATCGCGGCACGCTGGAGGACACCTCGCTGACCGAGGTAGCACCCGCCTCGGCCGACATCCGCCGTTTCGACAACTACAATTCCGTCATCCAGGCCTTCATCTCGGGCCAGACCCAGCTGATGGTGGTCGGCAACGATGTCGGCGCCCAGGTGCTCGCCCGCCAGGAGGCGCTGAAGCCGGAGCAGAAATTCCAGCTTCTCACCTCGCCCTCGCATATCGGCCTCAACAAGAAGGAAGACCGCCTGAAGCAAGCGGTCAACGATGCGGTTGCCAAGATGCTGGCCGACGGCAAACTGGACGAAAGCTCGAAGGCCTGGCTGAAGACACCGCTCGATCCCGCCAATCTCAAGGATTGACGGCCAGTGACCTATAGCCTCGACTTCGGCTGGCTTGCCGGGGCGACAGGGGCGATCGCGCGCGGCGCGGCCACGACGATCCTGTTGATCGCCGTGACCACGCTGGCGGGAACCTTGCTCAGCATCCTCGGCGCCGCAGGGCGGCGGAACGGCCCGCTGCTGCTCAAGCGGGCGATCGGCGTCTATGTCGAGGTGATCCGCAACACGCCTTTCCTGGTGCAGCTGTTCTTCATCTTCTTCGGGCTGCCCAGCATCGGCGTCAGGCTCGATCCGGTGCTGGCAGCCATGTTGGCGATGACGCTCAACATGGCCGCCTACACGATCGAGATCGTTGGCGCCGGGCTCGACGCGGTGCCGCCCGGGCAGACGGAAGCGGCTCTCGCCCTTGGGCTCAGGCCGCGCCAGGTCTTCATCAAGATCGTGCTGCCGCAGGCGCTCAAGGTGATCTATCCGGCGCTGACCAGCCAGATCGTCATCATGATGCTGGAATCCGCCGTGGTGTCGCAGATCGCGGTGCGCGAGCTGACCTACGAAGCCGACATGCTGCAGGCACGCACGTTCCGGGCTTTCGAGACCTATTTCGTGGTGACGATGGTCTATCTCGCCCTGTCGATTGGGCTGCGCCGGCTGCTGGTCGGCGGCGGGCGCCGGCTTCTTGGAGCCGGCGTGTCATGATCGAATTCACCTTCTGGGACATTCTGCGCAACCTGCTGCTGGCGGCGCGCTGGACGGTGCTCTTGTCGTTGGCTGCCTTTGTCGGCGGCGCCGTGGTCGGCATGATCGTGCTGTTCTTCCGGATCGCCAAGAATAAATGGGCGCGGCGGCTTGCCTCCGGCTACATCGCGCTTTTCCAGGGCACGCCGCTGCTGATGCAGCTGTTCCTGATGTTCTTCGGCCTGCCGATGTTGGGCCTGCGCATCGAGCCGTGGACCGCGGCGGTGCTTGGCCTGACCTTCTTCGCCAGCGCCTATCTCGCCGAGATCTGGCGCGGCGGCGTCGATGCGCTGCCGCGCGGCCAGTGGGACGCCGGCGCCAGCCTCGGCCTGCACTATTTGCAGGAGCTCAGGCTGATCATCTTGCCGCAGGCGTTTTCGATCACCCGCGCGCCGACCGTCGGCTTTCTGGTGCAGCTGATCAAGTCGACCGCGCTGACCTCGATCATCGGTTTCGAGGAGCTGGTGAGGATATCCAACGCGATCAACAATGCGACCTTCGAACCGTTCAAAGTCTATGGGCTGGTAGCGCTGATCTTCTTCGTCATGTGCTTTCCGCTTACGCAATACGCACGTTCGCTCGAGCAGCGGGCGGCGGCCCGCTGAGCGGGCGACCAGCGCTTCAACGCCCGAATACCTGAGGCGGCGCTATACGGTCGCGCCGCAGCCAGCGCCCCAGCAGGAGCGCGGCAACCACCGCCAGTCCCGACGACAGGCCGATCCAGATGCCGACGCCATTGAAGCCGAAACGGAAGGCCAGCAGCACGCCGAGCGGCAGGCCGATGCCCCAATAGCCGATCGCGGCATAGATCATCGGCACCTTAGTGTCGTGCAGGCCGCGCAGCATGCCGCTGGCCACCGCCTGCGCGCCGTCAAAAACCTGGAACAGCGCGGCAAAGGCGAGGAACGACACGGCAAGCGCCACCACCTCGGCATTCGCCGGATTGCCCAGGTCGATGAAGGCGCCGATCAGGAGATGCGGCCACAGGATCATCACCAGCCCCATCAGCGCCATGAAGGAGACACCGACGACATAGGCGGTCCAGCCAGCCCGGCTGACACCTTCCGGATTGCCGGCGCCGTGGGCAAGTCCGACGCGCACCGTCACCGCCTGGTTGAGGCCGAGCGGCACCATGAAGGTGATCGAGGCGATCTGGATGGCGATCGCATGGGCGGCAAGCGAAGCCGCATCGATCAGGCCCATGAGAAAGGCCGCCGCGTTGAAGATCGTCACCTCGAAGGCCAGCAGGCCCGCGATCGGCAGGCCGAGCCGCAGCAGGCCCTTGAAGCGCGGCCAGTCGGCCCGCCAGAAGCGTCCGAACAGACGATAGCGCCGAAATTTCTTCTCAAGCATCACCACCACCGCCATGCCGGCGAACATAAGTGTGCTGGACAGCGTGGTGGCAAGGCCGGAGCCGGCGATGCCCATCGATTGGATGCCGAGATTGCCGAACATGAACAGCCAGTTGAAAAAGGCGTTGCAGGCGACGGCAACGAAAACGATGATCAGTGCCCAGCCCGGCCGCTCCAGGGCCGAAATAAACGAGCGCAGGACGATGTAGCCGAAAAAGGGCAGCACCGCCCATTCAAGCCAGCGCAGATAGACGCCGGCCTGGTGCGCCAGCGCCGGTTCCTGACCCATGGCCAGCAACACGCTCTCGCCGTGCCAGAGAAGGACCCATATCGGAATGCAAATGAGGATCGCCAGCCACAGACCCTGGCGCACGGTGCGGCGCAGATCGCGCACCGAGTGGCGGCGACGGCCGAGCTCGGTCGCCATCATCGGCGAGGTCGCCAGCATCAAGCCGAGCCCAAAGATGAGCGGCATGAAATAGAGATTGGCGCCAAGTGCACCGCTGGCCAGCGTGTCCGGCCCCAGCCGCCCCATCATCATGACGTCGGTAGCGGTCATCGCGGTCTGGCCGAGATTGGTCAGCACCATCGGCCAGGCGAGCGCCAGCATCGCCCTGATTTCCCGACGCCAAAGGTTTTCCGGCGCGCGAGCGTCGGCTTCGATCGCAGACATTCTAGTTTTCCGCCTATCCGATTGCGGCACGTCGGCAAGAGCCGGAAGCCGCGTCTCAGCGCGGAAAATGGCCAAGATCGGCCGGATTCCGCATTACGACGGGTTTGTCTATCAAATGGGCACTGGTGGCAAGAGGCTGACTTGCGGAAGGGTTAAGCCAGTCTGCTCAACGCACGCTATTGGAGAGGCTATGGAAGCCGCTATGGTCACGGCGGATTCATTTGAAAAGGCACCCTGATGAGCGCGTTTCCCGAAATCTATCTGGTTCGGCATGGCGAGACGGAATGGAGCGCGTCCGGAAAACATACCGGCCGGACCGACATACCGCTGACGCCGGCCGGCGAGGACGCGGCGAGGCAACTCGTCGACCGGCTCAAGGGCCTGTCCTTCTCGGCGGTGTGGTCAAGCCCGTCGCAGCGCGCCTTCAACACCTGTGCGCTGGCCGGCTTCGGCTCGTCCGGCGTGAAGAATGACGATCTGGCGGAGTGGGATTATGGTGCCTATGAGGGATTGACCACCAAGCAAATCCTCGCCGAGCGTCCCGGCTGGCGGCTCTTTCGCGACGGCTGCCCGCGTGGCGAGTCGGCCGCGGATGTCGGCTCGAGGGCGGACCGGATCGTCAGCCAGTTGCGCGAGGCCGGCAGCAACGTCCTGGTCTTCTCAAGCTCGCATTTCCTGCGGGTGCTGGCCGCACGCTGGCTCGGCCTGCCGCCGCAAGGTGGCGCGCTTTTCGTTCTGGACACCGCCAGCATAAGCGTGCTCGGCTACGAGCACGATTTTGACGAACCGGTAGTCCGGCGCTGGAACCAGAGATAGCTGTCTCGAGGCCGTTCGGCCCTATCGGATCGCGTCCAGCGCGTGCCTTTGCCGATGCATTTCGAGAAACACGCGATAGTCGCGGTCGAACCGGCCGGCGGCAGCCGGATTGGGCTCGCGCGTCCTGCCGCCTTGCTGCATGGCGACGCAGGCGGCGTTCAAATCGGGAAAAAGTCGGGCCGCGGTGGCCGCAATCATGCCGGTGCCGAGCAGCACCGCTTCATCCGCCAGCGGCTCGACCACTGTGCAGCCGGTGGCGTCGGCATAGAGTTCCATCAATAGCGGGTTCTTGGTGTGGCCGCCGGTGACGTGCAGCGTGTCGATCAGATAGCCGTTTTCGTTCAGCGCTTCCAGCACATGGCGGACGCCAAGCGCGATGCTGACGGCGGTGCGCCAGTAGAGCTTGCACAGGCTGTCGAAGGAGGAATCCAGCGTCAGCCCGCTGATGACGCCGACGGCATGCGGGTCGGCGAGCGGCGAACGGTTGCCGTGAAAATCGGGCAGCACGTGCAGCCTGGCGGCGAGGTTGCCGCCCTCGGCGGCGCGCAGCTCGGCGACGCGGCGGGCGATCCTGGCATGCATGGCGGCATCCGGTTCGCCGCCGGCGCCGTGCCAGCGGATGATGTGATCGAGCAGCGCGCCGGTGGCCGACTGGCCGCCTTCTGACAGCCACAGACCGGGAAGGGCGGCGCCATAATACGGCCCCCAGACACCGGCGAAAGGCTGTGGGTCGGGCGACATCGCCATGACGCAACTCGAGGTGCCGGCGATCAGGGCCAGATGGCGGCCGATGTCCTTCGCGTCACCGGCGAAGCCGCCGAGCACGCCAAGCGCGCCGGCATAGGCATCGATGACGCCGGCGCCGACCCGGCATTTTTCGGTGAGGCCAAGCTCCGCCGCGGCTTGTGCGCCAAGCGGACCGATATCGGCGCCGACCGGGCTTGCCTTTCCCGGCAGATTGCCGTGCTCGAAAAGGTCGCCGAGCCCCACGGCTTCGAAGAAGTCGCGCCGCCAGCCGGTCTCTTCATGGGCCAGATAGGTCCATTTGGCGGTCAGCGTGCATTGTGAACGGGCGAGAGAGCCGGTCGCCTTCCAAGTGAGGAAGTCGGTGAGGTCGAATAGGTAGCCGGCTTCGTTCCATGTTCCGGGTAGGTTGCGCTTCAGCCACATCAGCTTGGGCGTCTCCATTTCCGGCGACATGACGCCGCCGATATAGTCGAGCACGGCATGGCCGCTTTCGGTGCATTCGTCGGCCTCGGCAATGGCACGATGGTCGAGCCAGACGATGGTGTCCCAGCGCCTTTCGCCAGTGACGGACACGCTGAGCTGGCCGCCATGCCGGTCCCGCACCACCAGCGAGCAGGTGGCGTCAAAAGAGATGCCGACGATATCCTCAGCCTTCACGCCGGCCTTTTCGCGGGCAGCGCGCACGGCCATGCACACTGCCGACCAGATATCCTGCGAATCGTGCTCGGCATGGTCGGCCTTCGGCTGTTGCATGGCGATCGGGTGCTCGGCGCGGCCGAGCAAGGCGCCACCGGTGTCGAGAATGCCGGCACGGGCGCTTCCGGTGCCGACATCGACCGCGCAAACGAAACTGTTGGTCAAGGTGTTCTTGCTCTCGCTCCCAGGCCTGCAATCAGATCGGGCAATTGCAGCATGTCAGCGAATATAAAGTCCGGCTCACTTGACGCAAGCCGCGCTTTCAATGCCGGGTTGCCGGTGTGCGAGCCGCCGGTGAAGGCAAGGACGCGCATGCCGGCCGCCCGCGCCGCTTCGATGCCGGCCGGGCTGTCCTCGACGACGAGGCAGTTTCGCGGGGCTGCTCTCATTTTATCGGCTGCATGGAGAAAGAGATCGGGCGCCGGTTTGCCCCGCGCCACCATGGCTGCGCTGAACAAATGCGGCTCCAGCAGCCCAAGCAACCCCGTGACCTGGAGCGCATAGCGGATCCGCTCCAGCGTGCCGGAGGAGGCGACGCAGCACGGCACGCCGAGCGTCGGCAGGACCTGTGCGATGCCTGGCATCGGTTTCAGCTCCTGGCGAAACTTGCGCATCAGTTCGGAGCGCATCTCGGTCAGATGCTGGTCGGTGAGATCGAGCCCGAAGTCGCTTGCGAGGATTTCGCGGACGCTCTTCATGCTCTTGCCGAGGAAGTGCTCGTAGGCAATGTCCTCGCTGACGTTGCCGCCGGCAAGCGCGATCATCTCCAGCAATGCCGAGACCGACAGCATCTCGCTATCCACCAGCACGCCGTCACAGTCGAAAATGACCAGTTCAGGCGTCATCGCGCTGGATCGGCTTCAGAGGTCGCCGGCGAGATAGCGCGTCAGTGTCGCGCGCGCGCCGTCCGCCCACAGCGATTTGAGCGCATGGGCGAACGCTTCGGCGAACGGCCGCGAGCGGCCGACATCGCCATAGATGTCTTCCATGGCAAGCCAGGCGGCAGGCATGTCCCTGGCCGCCTTGGCCGTCGCCTGCAGCCGGCCCCAGTTCGGGTCGTTGGGCTCGGTGACGGCACCGGAATCCGTCGTGCCGAAGCAGTAGCGACACCAGAGCGCAGATTCCAGCGCCAGGCCGGTGACGCTTTTGCCAGCCTTCAGCCGGTCGGCGATGGTCGGAATGATGAATTTCGGCTGGCGGTTGGAGCCGTCGAGGCAAAGCCGGCGTATGGTGTCGCCGATCTTCGGATTGGAGAAGCGGTGCTCGATAAGCTGGTAGTAATCTTCGAGGTCGGTGTCCGGAACCGGCGGCACGGTCGGGATGATTTCGTCATGCTCGAGCTTGTCGAGGAAGCCGCGTACCAGCGGCTCCTGCATTGCCTCATGGACGAAATGGATGTCCATCAGCCCGGCCGGATAGGCGATGGTCGCGTGGCCGCCATTGAGGATGCGGATCTTCATCAGCTCATAGGGCGCGACATCGCTGACGAACTGCACGCCGACCTTTTCCAGCGGCGGCCTTCCGTCGGTGAAACGGTCCTCCAGCACCCATTGCTTGAACGGTTCGCAAAACACCGGCCAATTGTCGTCGAGGCCGAACTCGCTGGAGAGAATGCCGCGCTCGCGGTCGGTGGTGGCCGGCGTGATGCGGTCGACCATGCCATTGGGAAAGGCAACGTTCTCGCTCACCCAGTTTGCCAAACCTTCGTCGATCAGCCGGGCAAGGCCGATGACGCCATCCGAGGTGACGTGGCCGTTATGGGGGATGTTGTCGCAGGACATGATTGTGAAGGGCACGATGCCGTCGGCGCGGCGGCGCACCAGCCCAGCGAGGATGAGCCCAAAAACGGTCTTCGGTGTCGCCCCGGGTTGCGCGTCGGCAATGATGTCGGGATGTGTCGGATTGAAGACGCCGGAAGCCGGATCGATGAAATAGCCACCCTCGGTGATGGTCAGGGAAACGATCTTGATCGCCGGATCGGCAAGCTGCTCGACGATTGCGGCCGCGTCGCCCGGCATGAGGAAATCGATCATGACGCCGGTGACGCGCGCGCTCATATGGCCGCTGTCCTGCTCGACCACGGTGGTCAGCCAGTCCTGCTCCTGCAACTTGCCGCGGCCGACCTTCTCGCCCTCGAAGACGCCGGCGCCGACGATTGCCCAGTCGTGGCCGACGCCCGAATTGAACAGGTCGTCAAGATAGACGGCCTGGTGTGAACGATGGAAATTGCCGACGCCGAAATGCACGATGCCGGCCTTGAGCGCGGCGCGATCATATTTCGGGCCGGCGACTTTGGGCGGCAGGTTGGCGAGGTTGGAAGAAGAGAGTTTCACGGTCATCTGCTTTTACCCTTTTGGCAGGACGGCTCTTCTCCCCGTGGAGGAGACGGGGAGAAGAGCGCCTTCGCCCCCTCAACTCATCCACTGGCCGCCATCGACATTATAGGTCTGGGCGACGATGTAGTCGGCCTCGTCGCTGGCCAGGAACACCGCCATGCCGGTGAGGTCTTGCGCCGTGCCCATGCGGCTATAAGGCACCGCTTCGCCGACCAGCCTCTTCTTCTCGCCCCTCGGCCGGTTCTCGAACTTGGCGAACAAGGCATCGACATGGTCCCAGTGCTCGCCGTCGACGACACCCGGGGCGATGGCATTGACGTTGATGCGGTGCTTGATCAGATCGAGCCCTGCCGACTGGGTCAAGGAAATGACCGCCGCCTTGGTGGCGCAGTAGACGGCGACCAGCGCCTCGCCGCGGCGCCCGGCCTGGCTTGCCATGTTGATGATCTTGCCGCCCTTGCCGCGGGCAATCATCGAACGGGCGGCGGCCTGCAGCGTAAACAGCGTGCCGGCGACGTTGACCGAAAACAATTTGTCGTAGCTTGTCTTGGTGATCTCGACGATCGGCGCCAGGTCGAACAAGGCAGCGTTGTTGATCAAGATATCGAGGCCGCCGGCCCTGGCTTCGACCGCCTTGACGGCCGCATCGATCGACGCGAGATCGGTGACGTCCAGCTTCACCGCGTAGGCGTTGCCGCCGATTTCCGAAGCCGTCTTCTCGGCGGCTTCGAGATTGATGTCGCCAATCGCGACCGTCGCCCCTTCGCGCACATAGGTTTCGGCAAACGCCCTGCCGATGCCGCGCGCCGATCCGGTAATCAGCGCCGATTTACCCCGGAGTCTCATTGCAGCATCGCCTTCCCGTCAGCGCCGAAACGATGCAGCTTGGTCTTGTCCGGCGTCAGGTAGATCGTGTCGCCGTGATGGACGGGCAATTCGCCGTCGGCGCGCACCGTCAGCGGCCCGACGCCATCCGCCTGGACGTGCAAGAACGTGTCGGAGCCGAGATGCTCGGCAACGCCGACCGTCGCCTTCCAGTCGCCTGACGTCTTCGAAATGTTCATATGCTCCGGGCGGATGCCGACTGTGTTGGCGCCATATTTGGCGGCCGGCGCGCCTTCGATCAGGTTCATCTTCGGCGAACCTATGAAACCGGCGACGAACAGGTTCTTCGGCATCTTGTAGAGCTCCATCGGCGAGCCGACCTGCTCGATATTGCCGGCATTGAGCACGACGATCTTGTCGGCCATGGTCATCGCCTCGATCTGGTCGTGGGTGACGTAGACCATGGTGGTCTTGAGCTGATGATGCAGCTCGCTGATCTCCAGCCGCATGGTGCCGCGCAGCGCCGCGTCGAGATTGGACAACGGTTCGTCGAACAGGAAGGCCGATGGCTGGCGCACGATGGCGCGGCCGATGGCGACGCGCTGCCGCTGGCCGCCGGAGAGCTGGCCGGGGCGGCGGTCTAGGTAGTTGGTGAGGTTCAAAATCCGCGCGGCGTCCTTCACCTTCTTGTCGATGGTGGCTTTGTCCTCGCCCGCCATCTTCAGCGGGAAAGCGATGTTCTTGGCCACCGTCATGTGCGGGTAGAGCGCATAGGACTGGAACACCATGGCCAGCTTGCGCTTGGCCGGTGCCTCGCCGGTGACGTCGCGGCCATCGATGTTGATGGTGCCGCCGCTGGTATCCTCCAGGCCAGCGATCAGACGCAACAGCGTTGACTTGCCGCAGCCTGACGGGCCGACGAAGACGACGAACTCGCCGTTCTCGATGACCAGGTCGAGGCCGGGAATGATGGATGTCGCCCCGAAGGATTTGGAGACGTTCTTGAGCGTGATGTTTCCCATGGTTTCCTCCCCCGAAGGGCTATTTCGTCGTTTTGCGTCAGGCAGTTTCCGTTACTTTACTGCCCCAAATGTCAGGCCGCGGACCAGCTGCTTCTGGCTGAACCAGCCCATGATCAGGATCGGCGCGATCGCCAGCGTCGAGGCGGCCGAAAGCTTGGCCCAGAACAGCCCCTGCGGGCTGGAGAAGGAGCTGATGAAAGCGGTGAGCGGCGCGGCCTCGGTGGTGGTCAGCCGGATTGTCCAGAACGCCTCGTTCCAGGCGAGGATGATGTTGAGCAGCATGGTCGAGGCGATGCCGGGCACCGCCATCGGCGTCAGCACGTAGATGATCTCGTTCCACAGCGACGCGCCGTCCATGCGCGCCGCTTCCAGGATCTCGCCCGGGATCTCGCGGAAATAAGTGTAGAGCATCCAGATCACGATCGGCAGGTTGATCAGCATCAGCATGACCATCAGGCCGATGCGGCTGTCGAGCAGACCGGTGTCGCGAAAGATCAGATAGATCGGGAACAGCACGGCGACGGCCGGCATCATCTTGGTAGAAAGCATCCACATTAGGATGTCCTTGGTCCATTTGCCTGGCGAAAACGCCATCGACCATGCCGCCGGTATGGCGACAAGCAGAGCCAGGATGGTCGAGCCGACCGACAGGAACACCGAGTTCAGGAAGAATTTGAAATAGCCGTTCTGCGCCTGGACCTCGGAATAGCTCTCCGTGGTTCCCGACGGGAACAGGTTGAAGCCCTGGATAGCCTCCTGCTCCGACTTGAACGAGGTGATGATCGTATAGAGGATCGGGAAGAAGATCAGCAGCGCGACGATCCAGGCGGCCGCGGTCGCGATCGTCTTGTGCTGGGTGGTGACTGCACGTGCCATCTTATCCTCCCTTATTTGTCCAGGTTCTTGCCGACCGCGCGCATGGCGAAGAAGGCGACGATGTTGGCGAGAATGACGGCAATGACACCGCCGGCGGATGCCTGGCCGATTTTGAACTCCAGCAACGCCTTCTGGTAGACGAGGAAGGGCAGGTTGGTGGAGGCGTAGCCGGGGCCGCCATTGGTGGTGACCAGGATTTCGGCATAGACCGACAACAGGAAAATCGTCTGGATCAGAATGACGACGGTGATGGCGCGCGACATGTGCGGCAGAGTCAAATAGATGAAGCGGCTGACGAAGCCGGCGCCGTCCATCTCGGCGGCTTCCTTCTGCTCGCCGTCGAGCGACTGAAGGGACGTCAAAAGGATCAGTGTTGCAAACGGCAGCCACTGCCATGCGACGATGATGATGATCGCCGTCATCGGATGCTGCCCGAACCAGTCGATCGGCTGCATGCCGAAGAAGCGCGCAATATCGGCAAACACGCCGTATTGCGGATGCATGATCATGTTCTTCCAGACCAGTGCCGCCACCGGCGGCATGACGAAGAACGGCGAGATGACGAGGATGCGTACGATGCCCTGTCCCCACATCGGCTGGTCGATCAGCAGCGCCAGCATGATGCCGCCGATCACCGTGATCAAAAGCACGCTGCCGACAAGGACAAGCGTGTTGAGGATCGACTGCAGGAATGCCGGGTTGGAGTAGAAAAGCGCGTAATTCGAAAAGCCGACGAAGCCGTCGCGGACGGGATTGAGCGGGTTGTATTGCTGGAAGGAGAACCAGATGGTGATGACCAGCGGGACAATCATCCAGACGAAGAGCAGCACCACGGATGGCGCCATCATGAAACGGGCAAGCGAACGGGTCTGCTGAGTAGCCATGACGGTCACCCTTCGAGGTCAGCCAAGTTTTCGGCGGTAAGAAGCTGGCCGCCCGAACTGGGAATTCGGGCGGCCGTTGCCGGTCATGATCGACGACCGGCATTCGGCACCGGGAGGAGCCTACTTGATATAACCGCCCTCGGTCATCGTCGCGGTGGCGGCGTCCTGGGCCTGCTTCAAGGCATCGTCGACGCTCGACTGGCCGGCGAGTGCCGCCGAGAAGAGCTGACCGACGGTGGTGCCGAGACCCTGGAACTCGGGAATGGCGACGAACTGGACGCCGACATAAGGCACCGGCTTGACCGTCGGATGCGTCGGATCGGCGGCGTTGATGGAGTCCAGCGTCATCTTGGCGAAGGGCGCCGCCTTCTGGTACTCGGCATTGGCGTAGAGCGAGGTGCGCGTGCCCGGAGGAGCGCTGGCCCAGCCTAGCTTGGAGGCGACGAGCTCGGAGTAATGCTTGCTGGTTGCCCAGGCCACGAACTTCTCGGCCGCGTCGGTCTTCTGCGTACCGGCCGGAACAGCCAGCGACCAGGCCCACAGCCAGTTGCCGCGCTTGCCGAGGCCATTGTCAGGCGCCAGCGCATAGCCAACCTTGTCGGCGACCTTCGAGCTCTTCGGGTCGGAGACCATGGATGCCGCGACCGTGGCATCGATCCACATGCCGCACTTGCCTTGCTGGAATAGCGCCAGGTTTTCGTTGAAGCCGTTGGACGAGGCACCCTCGGGGCCGTCGGCCTTCATCAGGTCGACATAGAATTGCAGCGTGCTCTTCCATTCGGGCTGGTCGAACTGCGGCTTCCAGTTCTCGTCGAACCAGCGTGCGCCGAAGGAGTTCGACATGGCGGTCAGGAAAGCCATGTTCTCACCCCAGCCGGCCTTGCCGCGCAGGCAGACGCCGTTCACGCCACTGGCTCGGTCGGTCATCTTGTCGGCGGCCTGCTTGATGAAGTCCCAGGTCGGTGCGTCGGGCATCTTCAGCCCGGCCTTATCCATCAGGTCCTTGCGGTACATGACGAAGGAGCTTTCGCCGTAGAAGGGCGCTGCGTAGAGCTTGCCGTCGACCGACAGACCGCCGGCGATGGCCGGCAGGATGTCCTTGG
Source organism: Mesorhizobium sp. M1428 (assembly GCF_040317515.1). Classification (NCBI taxonomy): domain Bacteria; kingdom Pseudomonadati; phylum Pseudomonadota; class Alphaproteobacteria; order Hyphomicrobiales; family Phyllobacteriaceae; genus Mesorhizobium; species Mesorhizobium sp. M1428. The sequence goes on along the minus strand of NZ_JAMYKT010000004.1, from coordinate 141,405 downwards.
CGTCGTAATCGTCGCCGAGCTTGTCGAGCGGCAGCAGCCAGTTCTGCTTGGCCCAGATCGGAACTTCATAGGTGCCGATGGTCATCACGTCATACTGGCCGCCCTTGGTGGCTATGTCGGTAGTGACGCGCTCGCGCAGCACGTTCTCTTCCAGCGTGACCCAATTCAGCGTGATGTCGGGGTTCGCCTTGCTGAAGTCGTCCGTCAGCGTCTGCATCCGGATCATGTCGGCATTGTTGACGGTGGCGATGGTGATGGATTCGGCATGCGCGGCGAACGCGAGGGCGCTGGCCGAGAACAGGCCTAGGGTGAACGTGCGAAGTTTCATCAAAATTCCTCCCATAAACCAAGATGAGCATTTGCCTTGGCTGTGAGCAATTACTCACTCGCGCTGAATTATGTCAAGACGGATTCGTTGCTGCAGCGCAGCACGCCGGTCTGGTGCAGCGACAAGCCTGGGACGTTTGCGGCATGTCTGATGAAGGATTCGGCCGGGCTGATTGGGTCCGGAGCTTTGCTATCGGGCTTGCTGGGATTCAGCCTATTGGCAAGCGATCTCGCTCAGGATCCAATCGCGGAAGGCGCGGATCTTCGGCACGTTGCGCCGCGCCGTCGGATAGACCAGCCAATAGGCATGGCCGTCGTCACCAACCAGATCAAAGGGCTGGATCAGGCGGCCGTCGGCAAGTTCGGTCTTGAACAGCGCCTTGGTAACGATCGCCACGCCGTGGCCGGCAATCGCGGCATTGGCCTCATAGGCCTGTGCGCCCATGCTGGTGCCGGGGCGCTTGGCCAGCTCCTCGACCGGCAGGCCGGCGGCGGCGAACCAGTCCCGCCACCAGATGTCGCCGGGGTCGAGGATCGGCAGCCGCAGCAGGTCGGCCGGCTCCTTGACGCCGCCGATGCTTGCCGCGAGCTTTGGACTAAGAACGGGCGTGAAATCGGCCCTGAAAAGCATATGGGTCTCGACGCCCGGCCAGTTGCCGCCGCCGGAGCGGATGGCGATGTCGATATCCTCTCTGGCAAAGTCGACAACCCTGTTCGAGGTATCGACGCGCACCGCCAGCGACGGATGCGCGACCTGGAACGAACCGAGATGCTGCGCCAGCCAATTGGAGGCAAAGGTCAGCAGCGTCGAAACGCAAAGCACGCCGTCTGCGCCGGTGCGCGCGGCGGCATAGGCGCCGCTCAACAGCGCGAACGCTTCGCTGACCGCAGGTGCCAGGCGCTGGCCGGGTTCGGTCAGAACGATCTGTTTTGGTTGGCGCAGGAACAAGGGCGCGCCGATGCGCTCCTCCAGAAGCTTGATCTGATAGCTTGCCGCCGCCTGCGTCATGCCAAGCTCCTGGGCGGCCTTGGTGAACGAGAGATGCCGCGCCACCGCCTCGAACACCCGGATCGCCTGAAGCGGAGGAAGCTGCGAAATCAGCTGTCGTGAATTGAGCTCCGGCATAAGCCCTCCTTATGGGCAGTGATCGACGTTTGATTGGCGGCACCGGCCGGTCCTACCGATATTCCGTATTGAAGATCAATTACGCCTAGAGATAGTGAAGGCTGACGATCATGACCACGATACAGGAAAAGCTGCTTCTTGCTCCAGCCCATGGCTGGTTTTCACGGCTGGCGCGGGGATTGGCAGGGCACGCGGCGCGGAAACGGGCCTATCTCGACGTCCGGGAACTGCCGCCGCATCTGCAGCGCGACATGGGCTTCCTCGACGGCAACGATCCTTGCGGCCGGCACCAGTAATGTCGCTCGTTTTATCGGGGTTCAGATGCGTTTCGATTTCACATGATCGTTTCCGACCGCCAGCGGCTCGGAGATCATGCGCCCGCCAGCAAGGCGGCGGCGGTCCGCTCATCGGTGATGAGGCCGTTGACCAGCCGCCGGTTGACGGCGGCGAAGATGCCCGGCAGCTTGCGGTCGCCCATGGCAAGCGCGATCACCAGCGACTTTTCGCGCGACGGCAGCGGCGCCGACGACACCCGGTCGTTGGTGATGCCGTCGATCATGCGGCCGTCGCGATCGAATACCCAGCCGACGATCTCGGCGACGCCGCCGGCCTTCTGCAGCGCCTTTAATTCACCCTCCGAAATGAAGCCGTCCTCGTAAAGCGGCGCCTTCGGGCCGAGATCGCCGATGCCGACAAAGGTGACGTCGGCCTCGGCCGCGAGCGCCAGCGTCGGCTGGATCATCGGCTGGCTGAGCAGCATCTCGCGCTCCTCCGGCGAGGAGGCGATGACCGGCAAAGGCATCGGAAACGAGCGCGCCTTGACCCTGTCGGCCATGGTGAAGATGACGTTGTAGAAGGCGGCCGAGCCGTCCGGCGAGATGTTGCCGGTCAGCGATACCACCTTGTGCTGCGGGCATTCCATCGGCGGCAGCTGCTCGATCGCGGCCTTCAGCGTGCGGCCGGTGCCGATCGCCATGACAATCGGCGTCGGCGACCGCAGCCGCCGTTCGATCTCGGCCGCCGCCGCCTCGGCAACGCCGATGACGGTGGAGGAGGAAGCGGGATCGCTCGGTACCACCTCGACCAGATCAAGCGCAAAGCGCGATTTCAGCCGTGCCGCAAGGTCGAGGCAATTGGCGATCGGATGGTCGACGCGCACCTTGATCAGCCCTTCGGAGACTGCGAGCGACACCAGCCGCTGCGCCGTCTGCCGCGAGATGCCAAGCGTGGCGGCGATCTGGTCCTGGGTGTTGCCGGCAACGTAATAGAGCCAGCCGGCGCGCGCCGCGTCGTCCAGCCTGTTGCCGCCGCTATCCTGCCGCGAATTCAAGTCCGTGCCTCCCAGCCCCGCCGAGCATATGAGGCGGAGCGCCGTAGTTTCGCAGGGAATGAACTTGCGCGCAATTGCCTATTGCAAGAGCAATTGCTTAGGGCTGAAACTTGGTGTTTGCAGCGAAGTGAGGGGGTCGAGCCAGCTCGTTGCAACTGCAAGGCTGTCGAGGTCGTACCAATCTCGGTTCTAAAGCGCGTCGCGTTCGATCGGCCTCATGTGACGCGCTTTAGGTTCTTTTTTATGCATGTCGTCATCGCAAAACCGCTGCACATTTTTGCGCGACATGCATTAGCGGGGACGCGGCGGTTTATCTCCCGCGCTAAACGCTTTAAGGGATTTTTTGTGAATGGAGCCTTGCATGACGCCGAAAGCGGTTTTCTGGGATATGGACGGCACGCTGGTCGACAGCGAGCCGCTGCACGAGGCAGCGCTGATTGCGGCGCTGCACAGCGTCGGCATCGCACCGCCGGCCAACTTGCACGAGCGGGTGCTCGGCATCGCCGCATGGCCGGTCTACGAAATGCTGCGCGACGAGTTCGGCCTCGACCTGCCTTTCGACGACTGGATCGTGCGCAAATACGATCACTATCTGCCGATGGCCGAAACGCTGATGCCACGCACCGGCGCGATCGAGATTTTCAATGAGCTGCGCGCGCTTGGCGTGCCGCAAGCGGTGGTGTCCAACTCGGACAGGCTGATCGTCGACGCCAATCTGCGCGCCGTCGGCCTTTTCTACCCCGGCATGAAGACCATCAGCCGCAACGACGTGCGCGAAGGCAAGCCGCATGCCGAACCTTTCCTGCGCGCCGCCTGGTTGGCCGACGTCGATCCCGCTGGGGCCGTGGCGGTCGACGACAGCGTGACCGGCGCCACGGCGGGGCTGGCAGCTGGAATGAAGACGATCTTCTGGCCAGAGGTGCCCATGGAGGGGCCGCCGGGCGCGATTGTCGTCAACACCGCCGACCAGTTGCGGGCCGAACTCGGGCTTTAGGCCAGGCCCGGCTGGACCGCACTCAATTCCGGTAGGCAGGCTCCTGCTCGTCGAGGATCTCCTTCAGTTCGGAGAGGTGGCGCTCGGCCTGGCCGGGATAGTCTTCCTGTTCCCTTGCCGCCTTTTCGGCGATCTCATCCGACAGTACCCGCAGCGGCCGGCCGGTCCACAGCGCCTTGATATAGGTTTCGGCGGCGCGCTCGAAATAGAACATGCGGTTGAAGGTATCGGCGACGCTGTCGCCGATGACCAGCACGCCATGGTTGCCCATCACCATCACCTTGACCTTCGGGTCGACAAGAAGCTGCGAGCAGCGCTCGCCCTCTTCCTCGAAGGCCAGCCCGCCATAGTGAGCGTCGACGACATGGCGGTTGAAGAAGATCGCCGAGTTCTGGTCGATCGGCGGCAGCGTCGAGTCGGCAAGCGAAGCAAGCACGGTGGCGTGGATCGAGTGGACATGCATGACGCAGCGCGCGTGACCGACGTTGCGATGGATGGCGCCGTGCAGGCCCCACGCCGTCGGGTCGGGCGCATTCGGGCCGACCAGCGTGTCAGGATCATTGGCGTCGATCAGCAACAGGTCGCTCGCCTTGATGCGCGAGAAATGCACCTGGTTGGGATTCATCAGGAATTGCGAGCCGTCGTCGTTGACGGCCAGCGAGAAATGATTGGCCACCGCTTCGTGCATGTTGAGCCGCGCTGTCCAGCGGAAGGCGCAAGCCAGATCGACGCGCTCCTCATAGAACGGCAGGTTGGTCAGCACTTCCTTCTGCAGGCGCGTGATGCTCATCGTAAACCTCCGTGAACGAAGCAAGGATGCCGCGCGGCTGGAAGACGCGCAACCGGTTTCGTTTGGTGCAGGCGAGCGCCGTTATGCCGCCGTGCTGGTGGCCGTGCCGACCCTGAGCCCGCCATGTTCGACGATGAAATCGACCACGTCCTGCAGTCCCTTGCCGCGCGACAGGTCGGTGAAACCGAACGGCCGCTTACCGCGCATACGGGCAGCGTCGCGTTCCATGATGTCGAGATTGACGTTCACATAGGGCGCAAGGTCGCTCTTGTTGATGACCAGGAAATCGGACCGGGTGATCGCCGGTCCGCCCTTGCGCGGAATCTCCTCGCCCTGGCAAACCGAGATGACATAGAGCGTCAGGTCGGCAAGATCCGGCGAGAAGGTGGCGGCGAGGTTGTCGCCGCCCGATTCGATGAAGACGATATCGAGGTCCGGAAACTTCCTGGTCATCTCGGCAATCGCCTGCAGATTGATCGAGGCGTCCTCGCGGATGGCGGTGTGCGGACAGCCGCCGGTCTCGACGCCGACGATGCGATCCTCGGGCAGTGCCTGCAGCCGGGCCAGCATCATGGCGTCTTCCTTGGTGTAGATGTCGTTGGTGACGACGGCGATCGAAAACTCGTCACGCAGCGCCTTGCAGAGCTTTTCGGTGAGCGTCGTCTTGCCCGAGCCGACCGGACCGCCAATGCCGATGCGAAGAGGACCGTTGGGCGATGTCATGCGGGGAACTCCGTGAGGGCAAGAACAGCAAAGCCAAGCCCGATCAGCAGGCACAGCGGCGAATAATAACGCAGATCGAGTCTCGCGAAAGGCTGTTCGGGCGTCAGCCGGCGCCACCAGGGCGTGAAGCCGGCAATGCCGCGCGCCAGGAAAACCAGCGCGATAAGCAGTGACGTGGCGGCAAGCCCAGCCTTGGGAAACGGCGTGGCAAAGACGCCCTCGAGCGCCATCGGCCACAGTGTCGCCAGGCCGAGACATGCGGCGACGGCGAAGCTGGCGAAGGGTGCCGGCATCTCGTCGACGCCGCGAAAGCCGATGACGGCGTGGGCGCAGGAGGCGGCGTCCCTGCCCGGCCAGATGCCGCCAATGCCCCAATAGACATGCAGTGCGGTGATCAACAGCAGGACGAGCGAGAGCGCGAAAGCGAGGACGATCATGAGCGGAACAGCCGAGAATACTGGGTCTCGTGCTTCATCGCCACGATATCCGAAACGAAGGCGCAGCCGCCGAGATCGTCGAGCGTCGAGCGGGCGGCGCGGTCGGCCGTCGCCAAGGCCAGCGGTTCGAAGGCGGCGAGCAGCGCCATCGCAGCGCTCTGGCCGAGGACGCCAAGCCGGATCGCAGCCTGGACGAGGTTGGAGAAGAAGGCCTGCAGGAAGGCCGCCAGGGCATCCCGCAGCGAAATGCCGTGATCGCCGGCAACGGCGCCGACGGCAACGCAATAGGCACATTCGGCCGGCAGGCGATCCAGCACCTGGCACGGCCAGGCCGAGGCCGCCTTCAGGAAGGCGGCGCCCTGCAGCATCGTCTCGGTATGACGCTCGCGCGAGCCTGCCAGAGCTTCGGCAAGGGCAACGATTTCATCGAGATCGCCGGTTTCGCGCGCCCGGCGCCAGCTCTCGGCGAACAGCACCGCATCGTTCCAGCCCGAACCCATCTCGACCAGCGTTTCCAGCCACGCGGCGAGCTCTTTGCTGTCGGCAACCAGCCCGGCGTGCACGGCTTGTTCCAGGCCATGGCTGTAGGAAAAGCCGCCGACCGGGAAGGAGGGCGACAGCCACGCCATCAGCCGCAACAAAGCAATGTTGGAAGGCTGGGCCACGTTGGAGGGCTGGTCAGTCATGGTCATGGTCGTGCGAATGGCTGTGGGAATGCGATTCGCTAGGCTATGGGAATGCGATTCGGCGTGGCTGTGCGTATGCGCCTCGGCATGAGCATGGCCGTGCCCGCCATGCCCGGAATAGGCGCCGCGCATCGGCCTGAACGGCTCGGAGACGTCGCTCACCGCGGCGCCCAATCCCTCCAGCATCGCCTTGATGACATGGTCGCGCAGAATGAGGATGCGCCCAGCTTCGATGGCGGCTGCGAGATGGCGGTTGCCGATGTGCCAGGCCAGCTCGGCCAGATGGACAGGGTCGCTGGCCCGGACGTCGTAGAGCGGCTCCTCGGCCGCGATGATCTCGATGTGACGGCCATCCTCCAGCACCAGCCGGTCACCATGGTTCAAGGTCACCGGTTCGGGCAGGTCGACCAGCACCTTGTCGCTACGGGCCGTTTCGATGGCGCGACGGCGCAGATGCCGCTCGTCATGGGCAAGCACCGCACTGTCGTATGGTGTGGTGGTTCCGGCTTCGCCTGCGGCCAAGACGGAGACGGCGCGCGGGAATTTGGTGAAGTCGGTGCGAATATCGAGCTTCATGTAAAAACTGCCTTTCGCAAAAAGCCTAGACTATCAGATCAGCCGCCCCAATGGCGCTCAAACAATCGTGTCGAAGAGCCGCAGGATGAACGATATCTGATAGACGAGCGCGCCGGCGACAAAGGCGATGTGAAAGCGGCGGTCGCGCAGCAGGATCGCAACGACGCAAAGCGCGACGAAAACCGGCGTGCGGATCAGATATTCGACGCCGAAATGGGCGAAATGCTCCGGACCTTTCAGCAGCGTATCGATCACGTCGAGCAGATAGGTCGCCGCCAGCAGGCCGAAGAACCAGGCCCGGCGCGAATAAAAGAAATCCTCATAGCTGGTGTAGTCAAGCATCGAATCCGGGAACAGCAGCGCGCAGAGCAGGAACAGCGTGACGGCGTAGAAGATGATGAACAAGTATTTGCCGAAGGTCCAATTCTCGATCTGGAACAGACCGAACTCCCACCACCAGAAATGCACCAGCATCAAAAGCACCGACGCAACCCAGGCGAGGTGCACGGGATAGAGCCGGTACTGGCCGGGATGCTGGACGATGCGGGCAAGCCCCGACAAAAGGCGGGTGACGCCAAGGCCGATCACCATGCCCAGGACGATGCGGATATGCGGGAAAATGTCGTGGGCGTAGGGGAGTTGCTGGTCCATAAGCCTGGCGCGGCATGTTCTACATCAAACGTTCTAGACCAAGATCCTGAAAAGTGAAAACCGGTTTCTGCGTCGCTGACCTACCGTTCGAATCTTGAGTCCGTTGAGACCTTGGTTATTGGTTCGCCGCAAGCAGATCGGATGAAATGGATGGCGTCTGCGCCAGATACTTCCTTGCTTTACGAAAATAGGCCAACGGCCCGGAATCCAAATACTCGCCTGCCTCTTGTACTCCCTGACCACGCGCCTGGATGAACAGCGCCAGCGCAAACGCGCGTTCCGCTGGCGACAGATAGCCTTGTCGCTCGAAGGACCAGCCTTGCGTGCCGGTGGCAGTGTCGCGGTACTGAGTGAAACTCGCCGCGGTGTTGGAATTGAAGATTCCAAAGCCGAAGAAGGTGGCTGCGAGATCGGTCGCGAACTCCTCCATCTCGGAGCCGCCCGGCGGTTCTTCAGACACCGAGAGCAGCAACGGATGGCAAATCTCATGCGCGAAGGTCGTAATGAGCTTCATGGGCTTCGGAACGATCGCCGGATTGTAGGTGATTGTCATGGCACCGCCCAGGGATACGGAGAAGGTCCCGGCAGGCTCTCGCGGCGCGTTCTGAAGGACCTGAAGCGGTCCGAAAACCGGATCGATTGAATCTTCCTGCGGCACGAAATTGAAGCGGGCGGCATCGATGTCAAAATATGCCGCCACCTGCCTGAAATAGTGCGATTCAGCGGCGTGCCCCCGTTCTTCGGACGGGGTGAAAAACGCTCGCGTCGGCAGGATCAGCGAACGTTTGCGCAGTGCCGCCGCCCCGCCGAAATGCTTGAGCAGCCAACCCCAGCAATCGAGCTGCCACTTCTCGTCGTCGGCGTCCAGCGGGGAGCGCGCCAGAACACTCATCACCTCAAAACAGAAAATATCGTTGCGCCATCGGTAGCACGGTTGCGGGCTCGCAGGTCAAGAGTTCGCCGTCGGCGCGGACCTCGTAGGTTTCGGGGTCGACCTCGACATGCGGCGTGGCGTCGTTGAGCACCATCGAGTGCTTGCCGATGCCGCCGCGGGTGTTCTCGACGGCGACCATCTGCTTGTCGACGCCGAGCCTGCCGCGCAGGCCGGAATCGAGCGCGGCCTTGGAAACGAAGGTCACCGACGAATTGGTCATCGCCTTGCCATAAGCGCCGAACATCGGCCGGTAATGCATCGGCTGCGGCGTCGGGATCGAGGCGTTGGGGTCGCCCATCGGGGCCGCCGCGATCATGCCGCCGATCAGCACCATGTCCGGCTTGACGCCGAAGAAGGCCGGGTTCCACAGCACGAGATCGGCGCGTTTTCCCACCGCCACCGAGCCGATGTCCTTCGACAGGCCATGCGCGATGGCCGGATTGATGGTGTATTTGGCGATGTAGCGGCGAACGCGGAAATTGTCGTTGTCGCCGGTCTCCTGCGGCAGCGAACCGCGCTGGCGCTTCATCTTGTCGGCGGTCTGCCAGGTGCGGATCGCCACTTCGCCGACGCGGCCCATGGCCTGGCTGTCCGACGAGATGATCGAGAAGGCGCCGATGTCGTGCAGAATGTCTTCGGCGGCGATGGTTTCCTTGCGGATGCGGCTTTCGGCAAAGGCGATATCTTCGGGGATCGACGGCGACAGATGGTGGCAGACCATCAGCATGTCGAGGTGTTCGGCCAGCGTGTTGACCGTATAGGGACGGGTCGGATTGGTCGAGGACGGAATGACGTTGGGCAGGCCGCAGACCTTGATGATATCAGGTGCGTGGCCGCCGCCGGCGCCTTCGGTGTGGAAGGCATGGATGGTGCGACCCTTGATGGCCGCCACCGTGTTTTCGACGAAGCCGGACTCGTTCAGCGTGTCGGTGTGGATCATCACCTGCACGTCGTAATCGTCGGCGACCGACAGGCAGCAGTCGATTGCAGCCGGCGTGGTGCCCCAGTCCTCGTGCAGCTTCAGCGAGCAGGCGCCGGCGAGCACCATCTCCTCGAGCGCGGCAGGCAGCGACGCGTTGCCCTTGCCCGACAGGCCGATATTCATCGGGAAGGCGTCGAAAGACTGGATCATGCGCGCCAGATGCCACGGCCCCGGCGTGCAGGTGGTCGCCAGCGTACCGTGCGCCGGGCCGGTGCCGCCGCCGAGCATGGTGGTGATGCCCGACATCAGCGCTTCCTCGATCTGCTGCGGGCAGATGAAGTGGATATGCGCGTCGAAGCCGCCGGCGGTCAGGATCTTGCCCTCGCCGGCGATGATCTCGGTGCCCGGGCCGATGATGATGGTGACGCCGCCTTGAGTATCCGGATTGCCGGCCTTGCCGATCGCGGCGATGCGGCCGTCCCTGAGGCCGATATCGGCCTTGACGATACCGGCGGTGGCATCGACGACCAGCGCATTGGTGATGACGGTGTCGACCGCGCCTTGCGCGCGCGAAACCTGGCTCTGGCCCATGCCGTCGCGGATGACCTTGCCGCCGCCGAATTTCACCTCCTCGCCGTAAAGGGTGAGATCCTTTTCGACCTCGATGAACAGCTCGGTGTCTGCGAGCCGGACCTTGTCGCCAAAGGTCGGGCCGTACATCTGGGCATAGGCGGCGCGGGTGATTCTAGCCATCAGCAATTGCTCCCGAAATACAGCCCGAAAATACGGCTTGTCGAAGCCGGGGCCCACATTGCCGCCATCCTATGGTCACGCAATGACCCGCTGAGCGACACTTTCCGATCCCATTTGGCGGTTGAGGTGGCCAGGTCACCCCAAAACGACCATTTGCCAATCGATGGAAAGGAACATCCATGCGCAAAACGACCCTTCTGGCAGCCGCCGCCACGCTGGTGCTCGCAACCGCCGCCAGCGCCCAGCAGCAGCCTGCGCAGCAGCCCAGTCCGGCGCCGGCCGTGCCTGCTCCTGCCGCACCCGGGGCGCAGCCGCAGGCGCCCACCATCCAGGCGATCAACGTCGTCGATATCAAGGATCTGCCGGCGGACACTCAAGCCAAGGTCAACGAGGTGATCGCCAAGCGCAGCGATGCCGATCTGCAGAAACTGCGCGGCTCGATCGACGCGACACCGCAGGTCAAGTCCGCGCTCGAAGCCAAAGGGCTCACCTCGGCGCAGGTGATCGCCGCCAGCATGAGCACCAATGGCGCGCTGACGCTGATCACCAAGAAAGCGAGCTGACGAGACGAGGCGGCGGGCGGGCGCCCCGCCAGCCCGCCGCATCGCAAAGGGAACCTTCACGGGGGACGTTACGTTTCGGTCCTGTCGCCCTGACACAAGCCTCGAAAAGGACCCCGAGAACGAGCGATGGCGATCACCACCTTGTCCGACACCAGATGGCTGCATGGGATTGCCGCGACCGCATTTCTGGCAGCCAGCATTCCGCACGCCGCGCTGAACGCGCAAAGCCTGGACAGCGCCGAGACCGTCAACCGGATCGTCGGCTCGGAGGTCGGCCAGGAAGAGACCAAGACAAATGCGGAAGCCGGCAAGGTCAGTTCGGCGATCGACCGCACGCGTGAGAACATCGCCGCCGTGCGCAAGACGTCCAAGCTCGACAGGGTCGATATCGTGTTTCTTACCGATGCCGCGCGCACCGAAGGCGGCCCGCCGCCGGCGATCGAGAACAAGGTCAGGCAACATCGGGACGACATTGCCGAGCTGCGCAAGGAGATCGAGGCGAACGCATTGCTGTTCAACGCCATCGACTCGCGGCGTGTGCAGACCGAGGACGTTCTGGCGGTAGAATTCGACGATCCGGGAAAGGTCGTCATTTACGCGGCGGCCAAGCCGCCCGGCTGAGCCGAAACTGCTCGACGCCTTCGATCTCACAGCGCGCCCATGATCTTCTGCTGAAACCCGTAGACCTCGCGCTTGCCGCCGAGCGGCACCAGGGTAACGTCGCGCTCCTGCCCCGGCTCGAAGCGCATGGCGGTGCCGGCAGCGATGTCGAGCCGCATGCCGCGGGCCTTGTCGCGATCGAACCTCAGTCCCTCATTGGTCTCGAAGAAGTGGTAATGGCTGCCGACCTGGATCGGCCGGTCGCCGCTGTTGGCTACCTTCAAGGTGACCGTCGCCAGACCCTTGTTCAGCTCTATCTCGCCGCTTGCCGTGATGATTTCGCCGGGGATCATTGATTGCCTTCCGTTTCACGGTCGCCGGATCAGGCGGCCTTGCGGGGGTCGCAGCCTTCGGCCTTCAGCACACGTCTGGTGGAGGCTGGATATTTGTTCAGCAGCGCTGCCGGACGGATCGGGCGGACCGAGAAGTTGCCGCCGCAATTCGGACAGGCGCCGCCGAGCACGTTTTGTGCGCAGTCGGCGCAAAAGGTGCATTCGAAGGTGCAGATCACCGCATCCGTCGCATCAGGTGGCAGATCCTTGTCGCAGCATTCGCAGTTGGGGCGCAGCTCAAGCATTTTCCTCTCCTTGCGGTGTTATCTGATCGGCTCGTGCACGGTCACCAGCTTGGTGCCGTCGGGAAACGTCGCCTCGACCTGCACATCGTGGATCATTTCGGCAATGCCCTCCATCACCTGGGCCCGGGTGACCACATGGGCGCCGGCCTCCATCAGCTCGGCGACCGGGCGGCCGTCGCGGGCACCCTCGACGACGAAATCGGTGATCAGCGCGATCGCTTCCGGGTGGTTGAGCTTGACGCCGCGTTCGAGCCGCTTGCGGGCCACGATCGCCGCCATGGCGATCAGCAGCTTGTCTTTCTCCCTCGGCGTTAGATTCATGCGTTTTCCTGCGGTGGTATAATCAAAATCAAAGTGACCATAATTTGGGCAGGCCCGCCCGTCCGTTGAGCAATTCGACAAGCGGCACCAGCCGCTTGCGGAGCTGGTAGCCGTCCTCGGCGAACAGCCTCGCAAGAAGCTTGCCAGATTTCCGTACACTCCAGAAACTCACGGCGCCCTGGCCGCCGACTATGCCCCGGGCCGGCTCGAGCAAAGCCTCTGCCCGCGGCGACACCATCAGCAGCGTCGCCACGGCGACGGCACCGCCGCCAACCGCCGGACGGTTCAAGGTGGCCGCAATGTCCGGCCCGATACGGAACTCCTCGGCATGGACTAGCTTCCCGTCCTGGCGGACGCGCCAGCGGTCGTGGAATTGGCCTTGCGAAGCCCGTTCACCCATGGCCAGGCGGCCGAAGACGGTAGCCTCCAGGATCAGCGCCTCGGCTCCAGCGGCAAGCTCCACGTCAAGCGTGCGGGCAAAGACCGAGCGGTCGAAGACGATGGTTTCCTGCGGCAGCCAGGCAATGTGGCCGCCTTCGCCGACGGTCAGCTGCACCCGCACTTCGGCACGGTCGGATGCGGCGCGGTAGATTTTCTCGCAGGCCTGCGTTGTTATGGTTGCGGAGGCGCCGGCACCGACATCGACCTCCCAGGCGAGACGGTCGCCACCGGTCAGCCCACCGGCGGTGTTGATCAGGACAGCTTCGAGCGGATCGGCCGAGACTGCCGGCATGCGGATCTTGGCCGAGCCGTCCTGGTACAGGCGCCGAAGACGCGTGCGGCCCCCCTTCCAGTCGCAGCCAAGCCGCGCGACGCCGGCAACACGCTGGGCCGGCGGCACTGAGGTCAAGCTATATGCGATCGTGTCCACGACACCAACGTTAAGCACTGCGGCGGCTTTGTCGATATATAGCTTGTTGCTTGACAGCGTTTCGGTTTCTATAGAGGGAGCCACCTTGGTACGGTCACCGGCGCCCGGCGGGGGTAAAGGGCGACGATGACGACGTAATCGAGGACAAAAGGGGCGCTGATCAGTTGGCGTCGGGAAACGACAGAGTTGGGGAAGAAACCGAATGGCTGACCAGCTGGCAAACGATATCATCGCCAAGATCAAGGCTCACGCCGAGCCGGGCGGCGAGGAAATCACCACCAGTACCGAACTGACTGCCCTTGGCATCCATTCGCTGGAACTGACGGAAATCATCTTCGATCTCGAGGAAGAGTATGGCATCGAAATCGAGATGAACACGGTCGATGCCTGGAGCAATCTGAAGAATGTCGGCGACATGGTCGAGGCGGTTCGCGCGCTGATCGCGAAAAAAGCCTGACTGAATGCACAAGCGCATCGTCATCACGGGCATCGGCGGATTATGTGGCCTCGGCACCAATGCACCGGCAATCTGGAATGAGATGCGCGCCGGCCGTTCGGCGATCGGCGCGATCGACAATCCGCTGTTGCATGATCTGAAGGTCAAGGTCGGCTGCGAAATCAAGGCGCTTCCGGAGCACGGCATCGACCGCAAGCAGGTCGTGTCGATGGACCGCTTCAGCCTTCTGGCGACGATCGCCGCGCGGGAGGCGGCACAGCAGGCGGGATTGAACCCGCACGCGGCCAACACCTACCGGATGGGCACCATCGTCGGCGTCGGCGTCTGCGGCTGGGAGGCAATCGAAGAGAACTATCGCGCCATCCTGCTCGAAGGCAAGAACCGCGCCGGCATCTTCACCGTACCGAAAGTAATGCCGGGCGCAGCCGCCGGCCACGTCAGCATGAATCTTGGTCTGCGCGGGCCGGTGTTCGGCATCACCTCTGCCTGCTCGTCATCCAACCACGCCATTGCCTCGGCGGTCGATCAGATCAGGCTCGGCCGGGCCGACGTCATGGTCGCCGGCGGCACCGATGCGCCGCTGGTCTGGGGCATCCTCAAGGGCTGGGAGGCCCTGCGGGTCCTGTCGCCGGACACCTGCCGGCCGTTTTCGGCCGACCGCCAAGGGCTTGTGCTCGGCGAAGGCGCCGGCATGGTGGTGCTGGAAACATATGAGCATGCCATGGCGCGCGGCGCGGCCATCCTTGCCGAAATCGCCGGCGTCGGCCTTTCCGCCGACGCCTCCGACATCGTCGCGCCAACCATCGAAGGGCCCGAGGCGGCGATGCGCTTCTGCCTCGTCGATGCCGGGCTCAATCCGGAGGACGTCGACTATCTCAACGCGCATGGCACCGGCACCAAGGCCAACGATCAGATCGAGACGGCGGCGATCAAGCGTGTCTTCGGCGGCCATGCCTACAAGCTTTCGGTGTCCTCGACCAAATCGATGCATGCCCACTGTCTCGGCGCGTCCGGCGCGCTGGAAATGATCGCCTGCGTGATGGCAATCCGCGAAGGCATCGTGCCGCCGACCGCCAATTATCGGGAAGCCGACGCCGACTGCGATCTCGACATCACGCCGAACGTGGCGCGCGAGCGCGCGGTGCGCACCGCGATCAGCAACAGCTTCGCCTTCGGCGGCACCAATGCGGTGCTGGCGGTCAAGGCCGTGTAACCGCATACCTTGCGGCCCTTCACCGGGGCCGGTGAAACTTTCCATGCGCATATTGATCGCGCCAGGCGTCGCGCCTAACTCTCTGCGGCCCGCCATGACTGCGCCGTTCGGAGCGCGCCGACCAGGAGTTTTCGATGACCGATCTGTCCGCGTTTCCGATCGCCAGGCGCTGGCCGGCAATCCACCCCGACCGCATCCAGCTCTATTCGTTTCCGACGCCGAACGGGGTGAAGATATCGATCGCGCTGGAGGAACTTGGCCTGCCGTACGAGCCGCATGCCGTCGACATCGGCAAGAACGAGAGCTGGACCCCGGAATTCCTGTCTTTGAACCCCAACGGCAAGATACCGGCGATGATCGATCCGGACGGCCCGGGCGGCAAGCCGATCGGCCTGTTCGAATCCGGCGCCATCCTGCTCTACCTCAGCGACAAGACCGGCAAGCTGGTTCCGGCAGACGCAACGCTGCGTTACGAGACGATCCAGTGGGTGTTCTTTCAGATGGCTTCGATCGGGCCGATGTTCGGCCAGGTCGGGTTCTTCCACAAATTCGCCGGCCGCGAAATCGCCGACAAGCGCCCGCTGGAACGTTATCGCGACGAGTCGCGGAGGCTGATCGGCGTCCTCGAAACGAGGCTCAAGGGCCGCAGCTGGATCATGGGCGACGACTACACCATCGCCGACATTTCGATGCTTGGATGGGTGCGCAACCTGATCGGCTTTTACGAGGCACGGGAACTCGTCGGTTTCGACGACTTCCCCAGCGTGGGCGCATGGCTGGAGCGTGGCCTCGCCCGGCCGGCGGTACAGAGGGGCCTCACCATTCCGGCCAGAGCCTGATCGAAAGCCTGACTGGACCGGCTATTTTGCCTTGGTACGGCGTTTCGAGCTCTTGCCGACTACGGAAGCGGCAAGCGAGGCCGCACCTTTGGCGGTCGCAAGCACGGCACCAGCGGCGACGTTGGCCGTTGCTTTAACAGTGCGCATTGCGCTGCCTGCGATCGATCCTCTGCTGCTTGCCGGCTTTTTAGGGCTGGCGGCTTTGGGAGCTGCGGCCTTGCTCGCAGCAGGCATCACCTTTTTCGGCGCTGCCTTGCCAAAGCTGGGCTTTGCCGCCTCCTTGGAACGCGCCGCCGCTGCCGGGCCGGCGCCGGTTTTCGCTCGAGTGGCTTTTGATCGTGTTGCCCTGCCCTTGGCGGGCGCAGGCTTTCTTGCCATGGTTTCCATCGAACTGTTCCCTCATACGGCACGATTGCCGTGTCCCGGGATAACGGCCTGAAAGTGTTAAGGTTCCGGCCGAACAGTCCTTACAGATCAGGCCTGTTCGCCGACCACCAGGTCGGCGGGTCGCCGACGGGCAAGCACCCGATCGATGTTCGGCATGTCGTTGGAAGCGATCCAGGCGCGCGCGTCCTCGTCGGACCGGCCGTGCTCGTGCCATCGCTCCAGCAGCCGGCGCTCGAGCTCGGCGCGCGGCACATCGACGAAGATCGAGAAGTCGAACAGCGGCGCCAGCCGCGTCCATGGCTCTTCGTCGAGCAGCAGATAATTGCCTTCGACCAGGATGAATTTGGTCTCGGCGGCGATGATCGCGGCGGCGGCGCGCGACAGCTCCATGCTGCGGTCGAAGACCGGGATTGCAATATCCGGCTCGCCGGCCCGGATGCGCTTGAGCAGCGTTTCGAAGCCGGCAAAATCAAAGGTTTCCGGGGCACCTTTTCGCGCGCGAAGGCCGCGCCGCTCGAGCACGACATCATCGTAGTGGAAGCCATCCATCGGCACGACTTCCGCCGTGCCTTCCGGCAGCAGGTCGTGCAAACCTGCCGACAATGTCGATTTGCCGGCGCCGGGCGGACCGGCAATGGCAACGATGAAGCGCGGTGCCTTGGCGGCGCGCTTGAATATGGTGGCGGCGAGATGAGCGATCTCTGACATTGGAGCCTTTCTGGCTGAGTGTTTTCGATCTTGGCGACAATTCGCGGGAATTTCAAACCCGGGATTAGTTTCCTCGCTCAGGGATTTTGACCGTCCGTTGGCAAATCGCAAAGCTTTGAGATTGCCCGAAACGATCGTCCCTGGGGCGGAGCAAGGAGCGAAGCGACGCAGCGCAGACCCCGGGATCCATGCCGTGACATCAGGGGCGCCTCAGCGGCGCAGAATTCTGTTCCGCCGCATTCCTCGACGACGGTCGCGGCATGGATCCCATGGTCTCCGCGACGTCGCTTCGCTCCTGCTCCGCCCTGGGATGACGAAGGTGGGGAGGCGAGCTCTCAAACTGGGACCGACCTGCCGATCCGCAGGAAATCGCTGTCGAAGCCGACGTCGCGCACGGCATCATCGGCCGCCAGGATGCGCATGCGGCCCGGCGAGGTCGTGACGTCGCGCGGCGGCTCGCCGGATGGCCATGGCAGTGCGCCGATGACATGGCGGAACGAAAAGCTGCGCCCTTCGGAAAGGGCAAAGGCGGTCGCCACGCCTTCGCGCTTCAGCCAGTTGTCGCCGAGCGAGGCGGCGTGGCCAACTGCGGTGCGGCCGTCCTCGATGCCGAGCACGCCGCGGTGGCGGCCGCTCCATGGCGCATAATCGCGCCCGCCATTGCTGACCCACAGCATGGTGACCGGCAGTTCGGCTGGGTTCTTCAGCACCAGCACGAGATCGGCTTCCGCCTGGCGCGCCAGCGCGGTCCAGCCCGGCCCGCCATGATCGGCCTCGACCAGCGTGACGAAATCCTCACGCTGCTGATCCATGCGATAGGTGGTCAGGTCGATCGTGCCGCCGTCGGCGGCGGGAAAGCGCGTCAGGTCGTCGGTTCGCGCCGGATAGGCGAGCAGAGAGCGGCCGCGAGCCAGATCGGGTTCCGGCGCTTCGTTCGGCGTTGCGGCAAGGCGCTTCGGCGAGAAGGCCAGCCTGCCGCCGGCCGTCATCACCGTCATCGGATGGTGGGCGACGGGAATGGCGCCGGCACCATCGGAAAAGACGTGCTCCTGATAGAGAAAAGGATGGTCGTCGCGCAAGGTCAGGATCTTGTCGACGGTTGCGCCCATGACCAGGCGCTGGAGGCGGAAGACGGCGCGCCAGCCATCGGCCGTTGCTGCGTTGTCGACCACATCCCAGTGACTATTGGCCGGCCAGCCATGCAAAGGTGCCGCTTCGACGTCGCTGACCGAGAACGGCGCGCACAGGAAATCGCCCGACAGGTGGACCGTCCCTTCAGGCAGGTCTTTCGGCAGCGTCTCGCGCGGCTCGCCGACCCAGGGCGCGCGATGCAGCGGCTTCAGCCGGCGGCCATCGATATCGATCGCCATGTCGGCGAGATGGCCGACGGCAAGATCGACCGATACCGAAATGCCTTTTGCCGTGATCGTGACCGTATCCATGTGCACCTACCGATTCTGCCGGCGCCAGCAAAGCCCACTCGCCGCCGGTTGCGCAAGCGGTGCGGCCGGCAATTCCCATCACACGGCGGCGGCATAGCCGCCACGTCGGCCTGTGGACAGGGCACCAATCCAGGCCCAGACCGATATTAACCAAATGGACTGTGCCTTTGCGTTAAGATAGCTTCGCCTCGTCTCAGAAACAGCCTGCCTTCGGAACTGACTTGTCCGCCTTCCGGTTCTTTTCGTTCATCCACAAATGCGTCGCTGTGCTGGCGCTGCTGCTGTTTGTCGCCGGCTGCACGACTGTCACGCCTCCCGACAGCGTGCTGGCGGTGCCGGCGCCGCCGCAGAAATATGCCGCCATGGTCATCGATGCCGGCACCGGCAAGACGCTGTTCGAGGTCAATTCGACGGCGCCGCGTTATCCGGCGTCACTGACCAAGATGATGACGCTCTACCTTCTGTTCGAGGCGCTGGAGCAGGGCCGCATCAGCAAGGAGACACAAATCCCGGTGTCGGACAACGCCGCCCGGCAGCCGCCGACCAAGCTGCGGTTCAGGCGCGGCGAGACCATCGACGTCGATTCGGCGATCCGCGCCATCGTCGTCAAATCGGCCAATGATGTGGCGGTCGCCGTCGCCGAATATCTCGGCGGCAGCGAACAGGCGTTCGCCGGCATGATGACCGCCAAGGCGCGCCAGATCGGCATGAGCAGCACCGTGTTCCGCAATGCTTCGGGCCTGCCGGACGGCGACCAGCACACCAGCGCGCGCGACATGGCGGTGCTCGGCATGGCGCTGCACGCCCGCTTCCCGCAGCATTTCCACTATTTCTCCGAAAGCGACTTCATGTTCCGCGGCAGGCTGGTGCGCGGCCACAACGACATGCTCGGCCGGGTGCGCGGCGTCGACGGCATCAAGACCGGCTACATCAGGGCTTCGGGCTTCAACATCGTTACCTCCTATAATGCGGACGGGCACCGGCTGATCATCGTGGTGATGGGCGCCGACAGCGCGCGCCAGCGCAACGACCACGTCGAGGCGCTGATCCAGCGCAGCCTGTTGCCGACCTCCGAGGCAAAGACGCGGCTGCTGTATGCCGAGGAGCAGTGACGGTTGAAGTCCGGGTGTTGACCGTGTGCGGGTTCAGGCGACAAACGCAGAACCGCCGTTTTGCGCGATACTGCTGAGATATTTTGCCGGCGGCTTGCCAAGCGCTTTCTTGAACATAGTGATGAAGGCGGTGACCGATTCATAGCCGAGATCGGCCGAAACCTGCTGCACGCTGGCGCCGGAGGCCAGCTCGCGCAATGCGACGATCAGGTGCAATTGCTGGCGCCAGCGCCCGAAGGTCAGCCCTGTCTCCTTGACCACGAGACGGGCGAGACTGCTTTCGCTGAGGGCGACGCGACTGGCCCATTCCGCCAGGGTGCTGCGGTCGGCAGCATCTTGCGCCAGTGCCGCGGCGATGCGCCTCAAGCGCGGCTCGGACGAGATCGGCAAATGTAGCTGCTGGACAGGCATGCGCGGCAGGTCGGTGAGCAGAACCCTGGTCAGGAGCTCGCCCCTCCCATCATCGTCCTCACCGCGATCCGCCAGCTCGATGATGAGCTCGCGCAGCAACGGCGAGATCGACAGCGTGCAGCACCGGTCCGGCAGGTCGGCAGCTTCCGGCTCGATATAGACGAAGAAAATCCGGGCATTGGCGGTCGCGATATTGCTGTGCTCCATGTCGCCCGGAATCCACACCGCGCAATGCGGCGGCACCATCCACAGCCCGCTGGGGACGCGACATGTGACGCCACCTCCGAGCGCGAAGACAAGTTGGCCTTTGCGGTGGCGGTGGTCGGGCACCTCCGCCCTGGTCTCGGTGACGTCAACGCGCACGGCGATTGCCGGCGCGAGGACATCATCCGGATCGAAAGGCCAGGGGTAGCGGAGAGGCTGTCTCATATTGACTGATCTTAGCGATGATATGCCAAGATATCTAAATTACTCGAACAGGAAAGTCGCTAGCTTAGGCCTCCAGATGAGTAACTCAGGAGCCGGCAGGGGGCTTCCAGTCCCCTGCTTGCGTTCTGAACGTCGGACCAACAAGCCCGCACGAAAACAGGCTGGCGTCCGCCAGGCAGCAGGAAGGTACGAACCATGCTCGGCTTAATCACATCTCTCGATAGCGCCACCGGGTTGAGGCTCGCCGAACTTGGCGAGCCCGAGCCCGCCCCGCACGAGGCGCTGGTCTCGGTCCGGGCAGTCTCGCTGAACCGCGGCGAACTGCGCCTGCTCAACATCCGCCCGAACGGCTGGGTACCTGGCCAAGACGTCGCCGGGGTCGTCGAGCGTGCTGCGGCCGACGGCTCCGGGCCAGCCGTCGGCGCCCGGGTTGCGGCTTTGGTCGACGAGGCCGGGTGGGCCGAAAATGTCGCCGTTCCAACCGACCACCTCGCCGTCCTGCCGGACGACGTCAGTTTCGGCGCCGCCGCCACCGTTCCGGTCGCGGGCACGACCGCGCTGCGAACCCTGCGCCTCGGCGGCGACCTGGCCGGCCAGCGGGTCCTGATTACCGGCGCAAGCGGTGCGGTCGGCCGTTTCCAGATCCAGATCGCCCGCCAGCAGGGCGCGTCGGTGGTCGCGGTCGCCGCCGCCCGGCATGCCGAAGATCTCCGCAGCCTCGGAGCCGAGCAGGTCGTCGAAACGATCGAGCTCGCCGACGGACTGTTCTCGCTGATTGCCGAATCGGTCGGCGGCGATAGCCTCGCCCATGCGATCGAACGGGTCGCGCCCGGCGGGACCGTCGTCATGTTCGGCTCGAGCAGCGGCGAACTCACGCCGATCGGCTTCCGCCAGTTCGTTCCGGGCCACGAAGGCGCGCGGCTGCAGACCTTCGCCTACTACGCTTCCGGTCCGGAGGTAGGCGCCGACATCGCCTCGCTGCTCGCGCTGATCGCAGCCGGCCGGCTCGAAACGCGCGTGGTCCTGACCGTGCCATGGCGGGACGTCGGCCAGGCCCTCGACGCGCTGCGGCAACGCAGCATCAGCGGCAAGGCAGTGCTTACCATGACCGGATGAGCAGGCGCGGCCGCCGGGACGGTGTCTATACCAAGCCTGCTACGGCAACTTAAGCCCGCCCGCGATTGCCCGTTGAAGCCGGCGCCTGCTTCCGCTAAGAAGCCGTGGCTGGCCGGTTCACCGGCTGGTTCGTTTTTGGGATCACCGATCCTGAAAGCACCCGTAGCTCAGCTGGATAGAGCGCTGCCCTCCGAAGGCAGAGGTCACAGGTTCGAATCCTGTCGGGTGCGCCAACTCTCAAAATGTACGGCCCGGACACATAGGTTGCGGTTTATACCGGAGACATGGTGGACTGCACCCCCTTGGGTGAGACACCAATTAGGGACAGTTCCCCAGATTTTGGATTGCGCACGGCCTCATAACGCAACGGTTAAGTAGGCGACCGCGGGAAGTCCGCGGGGTTCCCAAGCCTGTGTAAAAACGCCGGGCCTGGCTCCAATCAGACCCGTGGATCGTATACTGTGACGAGACGTCGGGACCGAGGATCAGCGGATATGGACGAGGAGGGCTTGGCCGAGATCTCAGCCCGATATATTCGCTTCGCCGATACGGAAGCTCGCGGTCGCTCGCCGCTCTACGAGGAGTTGGCTCGGGCAGTCGCTGGGGATCGGGAGGCGCTCGGTTTCCTGTCGACCCTTCCGGACCTAAAGCGGCAACCGAACCTTCTACTTGCCGTGGTGCGTCACCTGTTCGCCACGCCGACAGGGTGGACCGAGTTTCGCCAGGCGCTTCAGGCTAATCCCGACGCTATCCGCTCGCTCATGCTCGAGCGCTCAACGCAAACCAACGAGCCGGGAAGATGCGCCACCCTGCTCCCCGTGCTCGCGCGTTTGCCGCAGCCGCTGGCCCTCATCGAGGTCGGGACCTCCGCAGGGCTCTGCCTCATGCCCGATCTCTATGGCTATGACTACGGACGCAAGGTGATCCGCGCACCCGCGATGGCCTTGGAGCCGCCTGTCTTCCGCTGCCTCGCCAGCGAAACAACGCCATTGCCGACGGCCTTGCCACAAGTCGTCTGGCGGGCGGGATTGGACCTGAGCCCGATAGATGCTTCGGACGACACGCAAGTCGCATGGCTTGAGACGCTGGTCTGGCCGGAACAGACAGCACGGCTCGCCAATCTGCGGGCGGCCCTGAAGATCGCTGCCACAGTCAAGCCTCGGCTGGTGAAGGGCGACCTGCGCGGGAGCGACCTCGTGCAACTCTGCAACGAAGCGCCAAACGACGCTACACTCGTCATCTTTCACACAGCCGTCCTCGACTATGTCTCCGACCCTGGTGACAGAGAAGCTTTTGCCCAACAGGCGATGCGTCTCTCGCCTTATTGGGTATCGAACGAGTTCCCTCGCGTCTTCCCGTCCATCGCCACACGCGCCGGAACAAGTTGGCCGCCCGGCCGCTTCCTCCTGTCTGCGAACGGCTCCCCTGTAGCTTGGACCGACCCGCATGGCGCCTCGCTCGAATGGATCGCGGACGCGGCGTAGGCTATAGGTGGTGGATTGCCGTCCCTTGGCCAGAGGCGCCATCAGTTCTCAGCTTCATCTATGCGCGTTTCGACTGCTCGCGTCTCGAATTCATTGGAAGCGACCTCTCCGACTTGCCTTGTCGCCGCCTCTACCGGACGGCTGAGAGCGAGAACGGCGCGCTGAGGCGTACGAAGACCGCTCCACAGTCGGGAACCACAGCTGTCGGCAAGCCGTTTACGCTGCAAACCCGCCTGGCGATCCTCAGAGGCCGGGCCGAGTTGTCCGAGATCCACAAATTGGGGATTGATCATGACAAGCGCTGCCGACCGCGATCCGCGCCATCACACGCAGAAAATGCAGAAAAAGTTGGAGGAGGTGAAGCAGCACCTTCGCGAGGACATCGAGAAGGTCGATGAGCCGCAGCTGAAGGCGATGTTCGAGACGTCCGCCGAGGTGATCGGCGGCCTCCAGAAGGCGTTCCAGGACTATGAACAGAAGAATGAACCCGCCTGGCGTTGAACGACTTCTTCGCCGGTAGGTTTCGAAGGGAGCGCCGCCGTGCCTGCACCACCTGAAATGGATGTCGTCCTCGAACAGCTGCCGTTGAGGATCGGCGCCTATGTCCCCGACGATCTGCTGGAGGACTGGTTTGCGCCGGGAACCGGCATGAACCCGGTCAGCAAGGAGGCGCTTGCCGCCGCCAAGAACTACGGCTGGCGCTTCGAATGCGACTTCAAGCACTATCCCGAGCGCAAAGAGGGCGTGTTCTGGAAGTGGGTGCCGGCGATCTGACCGGCGCTGGAACGGTTCATCGTTCCGCGGAAACGCAGAACTGGTCCATTTTTGTGTTTTGACGCAATTCCGCACGAAAACCCGTTTCAAACTTTCCTGGAATTGCTCAGCCTCCGCCGATCGGTGTCGTCACCTTGCCGGTTCCGCCGCATTCGGGGCAGGTGCGGCCGTCGATCATGCCTGACCCCGCACAGCGGCGGCAGATATTCTCGCCAGCGCCTGGAGTGCCTGCGGGGACTTCGTCCGCGTTGGTCTGACCGGCTTGCCGGGGCTTGCCCTGCAGCTTGTTTCTCAGCCGGGCGACCCAGCCTTCGTCGACCTCGAGCGGCCTGCTGCTGTCGTCCGGCAGGCCTTCGCCGGATTGGCCGATGGTTTCATTGCGCGGCCGGTCGTTCGCGCCTGTCGTGATCTTCTGAGCCATTGCAGTTGCCTTTACGCCTTGCAATTTTCGAACGCCTCAGCTGCGCAGAGGTTCCGGTTGCGGCCGGCAGCCTTTCAGCCGGGTTTTGTCCGAGCCGTCCTTCGGCCTCGGCTGGCAAGGATGGTGGTCAGCGTGACCGGACGAAAATCCCAGCTGTCGACGCCGACGTCATATTGACGCGTGACCGGGATGAGCCTGCCGTGCGAATGGCCATGCAGGTCGATCGATTTCCGGCCGATCTGGTTCCAGGTGCGAAAAGGGTAGTGGCAAAGGATCAGCAGGCTGCCGTGGTGCGTCAGCTCCTTGTAGTGCTGCGTGCTCGCCCAACCCGTGGCCTCGATGGTGGCCGCAGCATCGTTGTTGCCGATGACCAGATGCTTGCTGCCATGAAGAGACGACAGCAGCGACGACACGAACGCGGCCGATCCCCTGGCAAAATCGCCGAGATGCCAGACCTCGTCGTCCGGCCCGACAGTCTCGTTCCAGAACGCAACGAGCGCCCGGTCATGTTCCGCCAGCGAGCCGAACGGGCGGCGGTCGATGCGCAGGATGCGCGGGTCGCTGAAATGCGTGTCGGCGGTGAAGTAGATCATGCGCTGGAGCCTGTTTCGACCTGCCGATCTGGGCGCGTGGCGCACCAAGTCCATCTCGCTCTCCCCGATGCTTGCTCAACCCGCTCGATCGCCGGTTGTTCCTGTAGGCAGGCAAGCGGTTTCCGCTCGCCGGAACTTTGAAATGAGACGCAGGTTAGGATGCTTGAAGCCGATGCTCTGAAAGGACCTCGACGATGACCGACGCAGCACCTCTTGGGCGGAGCCCGGCTCAGGCGCGGGGCGATATCGACGCCGGGCGCGCGGGGGACAAGACACCGGGCATCGATCCGGCTGCGGCTCCCATGGAAACGGACGCGGAATCCGCCGGTACCGCTTCCGCAGATGATCCGTCTCCACGCCATGAAACGCCGGAGTTCACCAACCAGGCGAGCTATGCCAATGCGATGCGCCCGCTGAGGGACGAGCCCGCCGTCCAACCGCGCAGATACGGGCCGGTCCTGGTGATTGCCGCCATCGTCGTGCTGGCCGCGGCGGTTTTCATCGGCGCAGCCATTCTGCGCTGAATACCTTTATCCGTGAGCTGTGGCTGGACATTTTGTGTCCGGTCCGGGAACTTGCCGACGCGCCAGGTTCAGGCGTGAACGAGTCTGCTGCACAGTGACCACGACCCATCAATTCTTTGCCCGTGACGCCACCATCGTGGCGCGCGACATCATTGGCGCCTCGCTGCTTCTGCACGGCGTTGGCGGCATCATCGTCGAGACCGAGGCGTATCGCCCGGATGACCCGGCTTCGCATGCTTTCGGTGGCAGGACGGTGCGCAACGGCGCCATGTTCGGCGCCCCGGGCAGCGCCTATGTCTATCGCTCCTATGGCCTGCATTGGTGCCTCAATGCCGTGTGCCTGCCCGGCAGTGCCGTGCTTATCCGCGCAATCGAACCGCAATCCGGGCTGGATGTGATGCGGGCCAATCGCCGCGTTGACGATCCCCGGCTGCTTTGTTCGGGACCGGGTCGCCTTTGCCAGGCGCTGGCAATCGACAAATCCCATGACGGGCTGCCGCTGGACTTGCCGCCATTCGACTTCAGACAGCCGGGCGACGCCAGCGTCGTTCTTACAGGCCGCCGGATCGGCATTTCCAAGGCTGTCGATGCGGAGTGGCGGTTCGGCCTGCGCGGCTCGGATTATTTGAGTCGCAAATTCTGACGCTGCGGCAGCGGCAGAGCAGCTGCCTGGCATCACTCGTCGGGTTTGCCGAGATGCATAGGCGTTCTCTGTTGGCGGGCTTCGCTGGTCACCTCGTCGGCTCCGGCAGGTGAAATCCCTCGCAACGCCTTCGCGGCTTCGATCAGGCGCCCGCGATCATTGCCGAAGCTCTTGATCAGCTGGCGGACCTGGTCGGCGGTGATGCCGTTCAGTTGGGCAAAATACTCGACCTCACGGTCGTCTTCCGCAGCAACGCGATCGCGGTCGCGGAAATCTCGCTTGCTCTTATCGTCAGCCATTTTTTCCTCCTGGTGGAGCTTCGCATCAATGGCAACGTGGGCAAGCGGGTTTCGTTGCCGCGACCAGGCGGACTTTTGCGCCATCGTGGCGACTGACCAGGAACCATGAGGCGAGCAGCCGGTTTGGCTTGGATGCAGCAGCCCCCAATTCATACCGATGGAGATTACGATGACGCTCGCAAGCAAAACCACTGTAATTGCAGCGGCGCTGGCCATGTTGGCCGCGCCGGCATTCGGCCAGACGAGCCCGCCCGCAGCGCCGGCACCGGCACCGGGGAATGTGAACGGGCAGGACGCCATGCGCGACATGATGCGCCAGATGATGACCGAGATGCTGGAAGAGAGAATGCAGGAAGATCGCGCGCCCCGGGGAGAACGGCGAGGTCACTGGCATCGCGACTACAGGATGGGCCCGCCTCACAGAGATTGGGAGATGGGAGGGCGCGGCGGCGGGATGCATGGCGCGAGGATGCGAATGATGTTCGCCATAGTAGATGCGGACGGCGATGGCGCGCTTTCTCAAAGCGAAGTCCAGGATTTCGTCGGGCGGATATTCAACGCCGTCGACGAGGACGGTGACGGCAGCGTCGACATGCAGGAAATCCGATCCTTCTTCCACGGAGCAGACGCCGAGGATCAGGAGTGAGTCCCCTACGGGTCGGCAGGAGGCCTGTCGGCCGGGGAGGATGAAAGCGCTGGCAACGGGATACCAGGCTGCCAGCCGGGGAGATGCGTTCCTTGGCTGGCCTTGCCCGAACGCCGCGGACCAATCAAACCAGCAGGAATTCGTTGGCCATGACAGAGAAAGCCACAGAGAAAACCCCGACCATCGCTCGTATCTGGCGCGGCAGAACCGTGCCTAAAAAGGCGGATGCCTATGAGAGTTACAATTACGAGGCCGGCATCAAGCCGCTGATCGAGAAGGCCCTGGGCGTGCAGACCTTTCGCGAGGACACGCCGACCCATTCGGAATTCGTGACGATCTCCTATTGGGAAAACGTCGAGGCGATGGCAGCGTTCACCGGCGGCGATCCGACGAAAATCCACCATCTCGAGCGGGATGAAGAGTTCCTGATCGAGCTGCCGTCGAGGGTGCAGGTGTTGCGCATCCGCTCCAATCACGGCCGGCTGGGATAGGCCGGCGCCGCCGCATCGGGCTCGATCCGTGGCATCGCCGTCAAGTCGATCTCGGTAATATGCCGGCGGCCGAGATTTGCGGTCGATCCGGACAGCATCGTGTTAAGCCAGGCAGGCGACACCGGCGTCGAGCAGGCGACGCTCGACATTCCGCAGATCGTGCGGCGGCAGGATCAGTTAGTAGGTGATCTTCGGGTACCAGTCCGTCCCGCGGCCGTCCGGCGTCAGGTCCAGGACGTTCCACAGGACCATCAAGTCCGGCGGCGTGGTCGGGTCCTGGCCCGGATCGGCAGTCTCGAAACCCAGTTCGGCGCCCCAGAAATGCCGGATGGTTCCATCACGGCGGGTAAAGACGTTTTGAGCGGCGGTATCGGTCCCGTCATCCATGATGGCGTGGTAGTCCTGGCTGAACTTCCCGTTCACGTCGGCGTAGAGCGGCAAGTTCTTCCAGCCGCGCTCGACTTTGAAGGCGACCTGTCGCTCGATGGGCGAAAGGCCGACGACGGCCAGGGCGACACGCTGACGGATGTGGTCGGCGTTGCCATCCAGGCAGCTCAGAAGCGCCGTGCACATGGGGCAGGGTCGCGCGCGTTTGGGGCCGTACATCCAGTTGTAGACAAACAGCGTGTCCTTGTCGCCGAACAGCTCAGCGACGCCGACGGGATTGGCGCCGGCCACGCTGCTGGCTTCGCCCATGAACTGATAGTCGCCCTTCACCTCGCCGCCGGGCGGCAGGGCGCGGCGCTGCGCGGCGACGCGCGCGATATGCCGGCGAAGGTCGATTTCCTCGACCATCAGGGCCTCGCGGGCCTTGCGGTACTCGGCGGTCTCGTTCGGTTGGTGGGCGCCGTTCTTCCGAACCAGTGCTTCGGCCTTCCGAACCAGTGCTTCGGCGGGTTGCAGGGCGGAACCGTAGTCCATGACTTATCTCCCAGTTCAAACCTCTTAAACTGGCCAGCCGCCTTGGGGTTCCGCCTGGAATGACCACGGCCCGGAGACACGGGTTACCGTTTAGACCGGAGACATGGGTGACACTTTTGGCCCGAGGAGCCTTGGAGTGGCTCGAGCTTGCGTGTTCATCGTCGAAGTAGGTCGATCTCGGTAATATGCCAGCGGCCGAGATTTGCGGTGTAGAGCCTGTCGCCCTTGAAGGCGATGTTGGTGGGATGGGCGAGCGTGGTTGCCGTCGGATCCTCGATCAGCACTTCGAGCCCGCTATCCTGTCGCCAACGATAGATGCGGCTCGGCTCGTAGCACGAGATGAACAGCGAACCGTCCGGCGCGAAGGCGACGCCATCGGGAACGTTGTTCACGCCGTCGACGACGAGCTGGCGAGGTCCTGCCGTGCCGTCGGCACGGATCGGCACATAGCTGACGCAGGCCGCATGGCTTTCCACCACATAAAGCCCGCTCCCATCCGGCGCCATCGCCATGCCGTTGGCGAAGGCCATGGCCTCGCTACACCACAGGCCGCCTTCGCCGGTCTTCAAATCGAAGCGAAAAATGCCGGAGCGGTTGTCTTCGCCTACGCTGTCCGACACGTAGAGCCAGCCTCGTGCCTCGTCGACTATCGGATAGTTCGGCACGCGGATGCCGGACGCCGCGAAGCGCTGCATGTCGGCCGTCGCGGCATCCCAGCGAAAGATCGCCGCATGTCTCAGATCGCAGGCAAAACAGTTTCCCGCGCTATCGAAGGCGATCCCGAGCAGAAAGCCCTCCGTGCCGCCCATGCGTTCGACCGAGCTGCCATCGGCGGCCAGGCGCAGCAGGTCGCCGGTTTCGGTGCCGCACCAGATCGAGCCGTCGCGATGGACGGCCACGCCTTCAGGATGCGCGACGCGCGGGGTGGTGAAGATGCCGTCGAAGAAGACCTTTGCGGCCGACATTTCGAGCAACGGCTTTGTCATGCGCCGCCCCCTCTTCAATCCGGTGCAGTATGCGACCGCTGTGCGGCAATGCAGCGCTCGACCATCAGCCGGTCGGCCGCCAGGATCTCGGCGATCAGCGCGCGGCGCTCCTTGGCGCTGACGAATTCGAGGCGCCGCAGGCCGAGCGGGTCGATGCGGTTTCGCAGGATGTCGAGCGTCTCGTTCGAGGGTAGCGCAACCTCGCGGCAATCGGCATCGAATGTCAGGGCAAAGCCGGTGGCATCCTGGACCTGCTGGCGGGTCACGCCCGGCATGGTCTCGATGACGGCCAATTGGCGGCTCTCCCGGTCGAGCCGAAACACGCAAAGGTCGGTGAACACCAGAGCCGCGCCGGTCCGATAGCCCATCGGCTCGCGTTCGGCCTCAGTCAACAGCCCGCGCGCCGAGCTGGCGATCTCGACCGTCTCGACCAGCGACTGCACGGAATGGCGGGGGACGTAGAGCAGATAATCGCGATGCATGTTGGCGACATCGGCCATGCCGCCTTGCCCGGGCAGCCGGATAAGGCTGCCGTCACGCTTGCGCAGCGCAATGGTGTTGACGCGCCCACGGCGGTCGACCTGCGCGGCACCGACAATCTCATGCGTCACCGCGCCGGCCTGGTAGTAGGTCGAATAGGTGTCATCGCCGCCGGCATGGGCCATCGCTGTCTCGCAATCGAGGCTTTCGATCAGCGACAGGATCATCGGGCTCGGCGCTATGTCGAGATGGCCGCAACTCATGGTGGCGATGATCATATCAGGCGCGTGCGTCGCCTTGGCCAGCCGGTAGGCGACATTGGCCAGTGGCGACACTGCACCGGCACTGGCAAAGCTCTCATTGTCGAGCTCAGCAGCGATACGGGCGGCGATGATCTCGTCGATGGACGCCGCCTTTTTGCCGTGCACGAGCGCAGGCATTGCGAGGACTGTTTCAGCGCGGACTTTCGCAGCGTCTTGAACCCGCTCCGGCACGCCTTCCGCAGGCATGCTCAGGCTGTCCGACAAAGGTATTTCCTTGGCCGCGAACGCCCCCGCCAACGCTTGATAATCCGTCACATAGAATGGCAGGCAAGAGGCGGGATAGGCGCCGCCTGGCGCCAGCGCGATCGCCGACACCTGGTTGCGGGTCAAAATGCTCTGCCGGCCATCATGCCGCAGCGCTCCGAACGGGACGATTTCCTCGACCGTGACCAGCACCTGGCGCGCCGCGCCGGCCATGGCGAAATCCAGCGCTCGTGGTCCGATGATCTGGACATTGCCGCTCTCATCGGCTCGCTGGGCATGGACGACGAACGTATCGAGCCGCAAGGCCGGGATGATCCCGGTCGTGATTCCCGCGATCGGATCGGGCACGGCGATCGCGCCCGGCACGCGCGCCAGCATGTCCGAACCCTCCGGAAGCTGAAACGGCATCGACAGCAGGTTCTGCTGCGCCGCCCGCAACGCCTGGATCATGGCCAGCGCCGTCCAATCGCGGACCGGCACGGCATTGGTCTCGGCAGCCGCGCGGAAGCGCGGCGGCAAGCCAAAAATATCGAGGCTGGAAAAGCAGATATCGACCTCCGCCACGGCATTCGCTTCAAGAAGCAGTTCGAGTGGCAGGCCGCCGGCCCAGCAGACATAGCGAAGGTCCTTGACGCCCAAGCGGGCGATGGCCCGCAACAAGGCGATCGGCAGCCGGGCAAAATGATGGCCACCGACACCGAAGACGTCGCCGCCGCCGACCATCGCCGCCAGGCTCTCAACATCGGTGAAGCGCGGCCGGTTTTGCTTGACCAGGGACGTCATTTTGCAGCCTTTCCCCGCGCCGCGCTCTTTTCAGCAAATTCCCTGACCCGGCGCTGGCCGATCTCGCTGCGGTAGAGGCCACCCAGGACATTGCGCTCCATGGCAAGGCCGCCGACCAGATCGCCCGACACGGCATGCGCGGTCAGCGCTTTCAGCCCCTCGATCGCTGCGGCCGGTTCGGCGGCAATCATCTCGGCGAGTTCCAGCGCCCGCGGCATCAGCCTTTCGGCATCGACGATCTCGTTGACCAGACCGGCGCCGACGAACTCGGAAGCCGGCACGATGGCGCCGGTCATCAGCAAAAAATTGGCGCGGTTGCGGCCGAGCTTCTGGACGCTGCGCTGCGTGCCGCCGCCGCCGGGGACCAGCCCGAGCTTGATTTCGGGCAGGCCGAGCTTCGCGAACTGGTTGGCGATGACGATGTCGCAGCACAGCACCAGCTCCATGCCGCCGCCGAGCGCAAAGCCGTTGACCGCGGCGATGACCGGATTACGGTTCTGCTCGATAGCCGCATACATGCGCGTGCCCGCCATCTGGAAGGCGTCGAACTCGGCAGCTGTCTGGGCGGCGTATTCCTTGATGTCGGCGCCGGCCATGAAGCCGCGCCCCTCGCCGGTCACCACGATCGCGCCGATACTGTCATTCTGCGACAGCGCCTCGAAAACCTCGGTGATCTCGCTTTGCATCAGCCGGTTCATGGCGTTGAGCTGATCGGCGCGCCGGAAGGTGACGACTGCGACGCGCCGGGATATTTCCAAGGTGAGTG
This sequence comes from Mesorhizobium sp. M1428, assembly GCF_040317515.1. Lineage (NCBI taxonomy): Bacteria > Pseudomonadati > Pseudomonadota > Alphaproteobacteria > Hyphomicrobiales > Phyllobacteriaceae > Mesorhizobium > Mesorhizobium sp. M1428. Next base: position 109,712 of record NZ_JAMYKT010000004.1, on the reverse strand, counting down.
TCTGGTAAATGCTCATCGTCAGGCAGCATCCACGGTCATGTCGCCGGATGCCTCAAGTGCTGCAATCTCGCCGCTGGAGAGGCCGAACTCGGCGAGTATCTCGCGGCCATGCTGGCCGACCAGCGGCGCCGGCCGCTCTATGGTAGCCGGCGTCTCGCTCATCTTGACCGCCGGTGCGACCACCCTGACCTTGCCGCCGCGCGGATGATCGTAGCTGGTGATCATGCCCAGGTGCTCGACCTGCGGGTCCTCGGCTGCGCGCCTTATGTCCTTTACCTCGGCACACCAGATGTCGGCTGCCAGCAGCCGCGCCAGCAGCTCCTGCGTGGCAAACTTCCTGGTTTCGGCGTTGACCTTGTCGAACACCTCGTCGCGCTTGTCGAACAGCGTCTTCAGATCGTCGTAGACAGAGAGCTGCGGCGCCTCCAGCACTTCATACAGCGTCTTGAACGGGCTCATGGCGATCGACACATAGCCGCCGTCCTTCGCTTCGTAGATGCCGAACGGCGCCTGCATGCCGGGGTGGCCGATGCCGGAATTCGGGCGCACGAAATCCTCGCCGAGATTGAGCACGGCGACATATTCCTGATTGAGATGCGCCAGCATGCCGGCCAGCAGATTGACCTCGATCTTCTGGCCCTTGCCGGTCTTCTCGCGATAGTAGAGCGCCGACAGGATGCCATAGACCATGTTCATGGCGCCGATCTGGTCGGCCAGGCCGGCGCCGGCCGGAACAGGCGCCTGGTCGCCGCGGCCGGTGTTGGAAATCAGCCCGGACAGTCCCTGGATCAGCATGTCCTGGCCGGGGCGCTCGACATAGGGGCCTTCCTCGCCATAGCCAGAGCCCGAGCAATAGATAATGGCGGGATTGACCGCCCTGAAATCCTCGTAGCCATAGCCGAGCCTGGCGAGCACGCCAGGGCGGAAATTCTGCACCACCACATCCGCCTTCTTGGCCATATCCATGATGATGGCATGCACCTTGCGGCTTTTCAGATTGAGCGCGATGGAGCGCTTGTTGCGGTTCCATGCGAGGAAATTCGGGCTCTCGGAGCCGCCGACCCATTTGGCGAAGAAGGTCATGCCGCGGAACATGTCGCCGGCGCCGGCACGCTCGATCTTGATGATGTCGGCACCCATGTCGCCGAGCAGCTGTGTGGCGAACGGCCCTTGCAGCAGATGGCTGAAATCGAGAATGCGGACGCCTTCGAGGGCCTTGTTCATTTTTGTCTCGTTGGTTGTCAAAGCAGGTCGGGTACGTAGCGGGGTGCTGCGGTGAGGCCGCCGTCGACGCGCAGGTCGGTGCCGGTGGTGAAACCGGCGGCGTCGGAGGCGAGATAGACGGCGGCTTCGGCCACTTCGGACGGTTTGCCGATGCGGCCGAGCGGATGCATCTTCACCCAGGCCTTGGCGAGATTGCCGCCGATCTGCTTGACCAATTTGTCGTTCATCGGCGTGTTGATGGTGCCGGGCGAGATCGAGTTGACGCGGATGTTGAGCGGGCCGAACTCGACCGCCATCTGGCGCGTCATCGCCATCACCGCACCCTTGGCGCCGGCATAGGCGGTCCAGCCGTCGAGCCCGATATGCCCTTGTGCCGAGGCCATGTTGATGATCGAGCCCGATTTCTGCGCGATCATATGCGGCAGCGCATATTTGCAGCCGCGGAAGACGCTGGTGAGGTTGACCGCGATCAGCCGGTGCCACTGCTCGTCGGTCATTTCGTGAACCGGCATGCCGCCGATGGCGATGGCGGCATTGTTGACGAGAATGTCGAGATGGCCGGTCTTGGCGACCGCGCCGTCTATCAGGGCGGCGATGTCGGCCTCCTCCGCCACGTCGCAATGGATGTAGTCGGCGCGGTGGCCGGCGGCGCGCAGCTCGGCTGCGAAGTTTTCACCCTTCTCGTCGGCGATGTCGCCGAGGAAGACGTGCGCGCCTTCCCTTGCCATCGCCTCGCTGATCGCATGGCCGATACCGTCGGCGGCGCCGGTGACGATTGCGGTTTTCCCTTTGAGACGATCCATGTCAGCCTCCAATGGCGCGCCGGCGCTTTGCTTCGTCGAAGGCGACGGCGGCAATGATGATCATGCCGGTGATGACCAGTTGCCACTCGGTCGGCAGGCCGAGACCGCGCAGCCCGTTGGACAGGAACTGCAGGATCAGCACGCCGAGCGCCATGCCGGTCAGGCTGCCGATGCCGCCGGCAAGGCTCACGCCGCCGAGCACGGTGGCGGCGACGACCTGGAACTCGAAATTCAGCCCGGCCGTATGCTGCGCCGAGCCGACGCGGGCGGCCAGGATGATTCCGGCTACCGTTGCCAGCAGCGCGCTGATGATGAAACAGATGAACTTGACGCGGCGCACGTCGTAACCCGCCAGCCGTGCCACTTCCGGATTGCCGCCGACGGCATAGATCTGCCGTCCGAACGGCCGGTGCTGCATCATGTAGGCGAAGACGGCGAGCAGGACGATGGCGATGACCGCCGAATAGGGAACGACATTGAACAGGCGGCCGTCCGACAGCGCGATGAAGCTGTCGAGCGCTGCATCGTCGGGGATGGCGCGCTGGCCGGTGTAGAGGTAGACACCGCCGCGCATGATGAACATCGTGCCCAGGGTCACGATCAGCGAGTTGATGCCGGCATAGGCCGTTAGATAGCCATTCACGACGCCGATGATCAGTCCGAACAGCAGCGCGCCACTGATGCCGAGCACAAGCGAGTTGGTGTCGTTCATGATGATGATAAGCGGCAGCGCGATCGTCGCCAGCAGTGAGCCGATCGAGATGTCGACCTCGCCGGAGATGAAAACGATGGCGCAGCCGATACCGGCGGTCAGCGCCAGCGAAGCCTGACCGAGCACATTGGTGATGTTGCGCACCGAGAAGAAGTTCTCCGCAGTGAAGGAAAAGAACGCGATCACCAGGATGAGGCAGAGGAGCAATGCCAATTCCTGCCGCGCGACGAGCCGCGCCAGCATGGACGGCCCAGCTTTCATGGTGTCGGTGCTTGCCAGGCTCATCGCTTGCTCCCTTTGCGAAGCGTCATCGTCTTAGCCGATCGCCGCATTGAGGATGTTCTCCTGCGTGGCCTCGTCGCGAGGCATGATCGCGGTGAGGCGGCCTTCGCACATCACCGCGATACGGTCGGCAAGGCCCAGCAGCTCAGGCATTTCGGACGTCATCATGACGACCGCCAGGCCTTCGCCGGCGAGCCTGTCGATGAGCGCGAAAATCTCCGATTTGGCGCCGACGTCGATGCCGCGGGTGGGCTCGTCGACGACGATCACCTTGAGACCTCGCATCAGCCAGCGCGAGATCAGCACCTTCTGCTGGTTGCCGCCGGACAGGTTCTTGACCTGCTGGAACAGGCTGGGCGTCCGGATGCGGAAACGGTCGACATAGTCCTGCACCGCCTTGCGTTCCCTGGCCTTGTCGACGAAGCCCATTCTGGCGAAGGCGCCGAGCGAGGCGAGGCTGGCGTTCTGGTCGACCGGCAGCTCGCCCATCAGCCCTTCGCTCTTGCGGTCCTCGGTGAGCAGGCCGATTCCGAGCCGGACGCCGGTGTGCGTGTCGTGCGGCAGCAATCGGCTGCCATCGACCGAAATGGCGCCGGAAGTGATCGGGTCGTAGCCGACGATAGCCTTGGCGAGTTCGGTCCGGCCGGCCCCCATCAGGCCGAAAAAGCCGAGGACCTCGCCGGCATGCGCCTCGAACGACACATCCTTCAGCTTCTTGGCGGTGCTGAGCCCTTCAACGGAAAGCGCGACCTTGCTGCCCGGCGCACCGCGCTTGCGCGGGAACAGGTTTTCGATCCGCCGGCCGATCATGTCGTGGATCAGCGTGTCGTTTGTGTGTTCGCCGATCGGCCTGGTCGAGACGTGGCGGCCGTCGCGCAGGACGGTCACGGTGTCGGCGATCTCGAAGACCTCGTCGAGCTTGTGGCTGACATAGAGCACGGCGATGCCGAGCGAGGCCAGCCGGCGAATGACGGTGAACAGCAGCGAGACCTCGTTCGGCGTCAGCGAGGATGTCGGCTCGTCCATCACCACGACGCGGGCCTCGTGGGCGAGCGCGCGGGCGATCTCGACCATCTGCTGCTGGCTGACCGGCAGCGATCCCGTGCGTGCCGCCGGGTCGACATTGAAGCCGATGCGCTTGAACAGAGCGGCCGCATCGGCACGGATCTTCTTCCAGTCGATCGAGCCGCCCTTGCCGGTCGGATAGCCTTCGAGGAAGATGTTTTCGGCGACGCTGAATTCGGCGATCAGCGCGATCTCCTGGAACACCACCTTGATGCCCTCTTTCAGGCTGTCGCGCGGCGACTTGATGTCGGCCTCGCGGCCGCGCAGGCGGATGGTGCCGGCATCCTTGCCGTAGACCCCGGCCATGATCTTGATCAGCGTCGACTTGCCGGCGCCGTTCTCGCCCATCAGGGCGTGGATTTTGCCGGGTTCCAGGGTGAGGTCGACATTGTCCAGCGCCACCACGCCGGGAAAGCGCTTGCCGATGCCGCGCATCTCCAGTGCCGGCACGCTTTTGTCGACAGCCACGGTTTCGCCGGGGTGGAGGAAATCAACCGACATTGGCTCTGTTCCGCACGATGTCGAGATAGGTCGCCAGGATGATGACGATGCCCGGCACCACCATCTGCAGATCCTGGTTCCAGCCGAGGATGATGATGCCGTTGTCGATGACCTTCAGCACCAGCACGCCCAGCAATGTGCCGAGCAGCGAGCCGCGGCCGCCAAGCAGGCTGGTGCCGCCGAGGATGACGGCGGCAATCACCGTCAGCTCGAAGCCGCGACCGGCGGTCGGCTGGCCGGCATTCATCAGCGACGACAGGATCATGCCGGCAATGCCGACGCACAGGCCGGTGACGACGAAGGCGAAGAGTTTCATGCGTTGCGAGCGCACGCCGGAGAGACGAACGGCGCGCTCGTTGGCGCCGACAGCATAGAGATAGCGGCCGAGCGTGGTGAAGCGCAGCGTCGCCGCGGCCAGCGCGAAAATCACCGCTGCAAGGACCACGGGCAGCGGGATCGCGCCGATATAGCCGGCGCCGAGATCGGTGAAGCTTGCAAGCCGGTGATGGTTCTGCACCGCTTCACGCGTGAACAGATAGACGCCGCCCTGCAGCATCATCATCGTGCCGATGGTGGCGATCAGCGAGTTCACCTTGAGCCTGGTGACGACGAGGCCGTTGAAAAGGCCGACGGCACCGGAAAAGGCGAGCGCCGCCAGCAGGCCGAGCGTCAGGCTGTGCGTCGAATTGAGCACGGCCATGCCGATGCAGCCGACAAAGGCGAGCGATGCACCGACCGACAGGTCGACTTCGGCGGTGATGATCAGCATCGTCATGCCGGAGGCAACGATCAGCACCAGCGCGCATTGGCGCAGGATGGCGATGATGTTGGCCTCGGAATAGAATTGCGGCGCCGCAATCGAAATGGCGATGCAGAGCACGGCCAGGATCACGCCGAGCACCAGCTGGCTGCTGCCCAGCAGCTGGCCGCCGATGAAACGCCTTGGCGCGGAGGATTGCGTAAGCTCGCTCATGTCCATTTCATTTCCGGGCCCGTATCGGTGCCGTCGCCGTTCGGAAACCTGCCGGGTCAAAACAGGACGGTTGACCTGTTTTGCCGTCGGCATCCGATCCGATGCCCTTCCCGCCGTGCGGGAAGGGCTAGCCGGAATCCTTACTTCTTCAGGTCAGCCGACGTTTTCATGCACTTTTCCGGCGGCTGGAGCGCATTGACGGCATCCCATTTGATCGTTCGTGTGGTGCCATCGTAGTCGTAGAACTTCTTCCAGTCGTCGCCGTTCATCGGCGCGGTCGGGCTGACGATGTGTTCCGGCACCTCTTCGCCGTTGAAGAGCTTAACCGCTGCATCGATGGCGGTGTAGCCTTCCTTTTCCGGGAACATCGCGGCTTCGATGCGGTAGGACGGCTCGTTCTGCATGGCATTGATGAAGGCGAGGCCTTCGCCGCCGGTGCCGACCGTCAACAGGCTGTCCTGCGACTTGCCGGCCGCTTTCCAGGCCTGAAGGCCGCCGAGCGACGAGGAATCGTTGATGCCGTAGATGATGTTGATGTCGGCGTTCTTGGCAAGGGCCGCCGAAGAGACTTCGAGCGCGCGATCCGGATTGCCGCCGCCGTCGAGGTCGTGGACCATGACCGCGTCGGGGATGATGGTCTTCAGGCCGTCCATAAAACCCTGCGACCGCAGGACGGTGGCGGAGAGCAGCGGCAGGCCGACATTCATCACCTTGGCTTTGCCTTCGAGCTTTTCCTTGGCGTATTTGCCGGCTTCGACGCCGGCGGTGTAGCCGGTGTCGTAGTCGCAGATCGCGACCATGGTGGTCATGCCCTTGACCGGATTGCCTTCGAGCACGACTGGAACATTGTTGGATTTCGCCTGGCGCAGCAGCGGCACGACGCCTTCCTCGTTGACGGGCGTGATGATCAGGACGTCGACGCCCTTGGCCATGAAATCTTCGGCGGCGGAGACCTCCTTGGCAACGTCCAGATTGGCGTCCTGCACCTCGAGCTCGATGCCGAGTTCCTTGGCGCGGGACTGCATGCCCTTGATGACGTTCTGATACCACTCATGCGTAGCGTAGTTGGTGACGTAGCCGATGCGCTTCGGCATGTTTTCGGCGTGTGCCGCGGCGGCGCTCAGAGCAAGCACCGCCGCCGAGGCAAACAGCATCGATTTGGACCAGTTCATGTTTCTTCTCCCTGTATTTCTTGTCAGTTGCTGAACGGATAGTCCCGCCGTTCCGGGTCGGCACGTGAAGAGGCGGCAGCTTCGCCCGCGCCCAGCGCCGCCGATATTGTCTCGGCAGCCGCCTTCGTCCGCTCGAAGACGGTCTTGCGATCGAAGCGCGCGGCCTTTTGCGGCAGGAACGGGACGGTGAGCGCGGCAATGACCGCACCGGTATGGTCGCGCACCGGCATCGAGATGTTGGTGCAGCCCTCGACAGCCAGCGAGGCGCGCATTTCATAGCCGAGCCTTGCGACTTCGTTCAGCCGCGCTTCGATTTCCGCCCGGCTGCCTTGGCCTTCGCCTGCAGCGACGATCCGCTCGACGATACGGTCGCGCTCGGCGCGGCTCGAATGCGCCAGCAGCACCGCGCCGGAGCTCGTCTCGAGGATCGGGAAATGCGAGCCAAGGGCAACCGAATACCGCATCGGCAAAGGCGAATCGATCTGCAGCACGACCAGTGCGCTCTCGCCTTCGCGCACGACCAGATGGCAGCTCTGGTCGGCGTTGGCGGCGAGGCCGCGCATCACCGGCAGCGCACATTCGACCAGGCGGTTCACCGGGGGATGCATATGCGCCAGTTCGAACAGCTTCAACGACAGGCGGAAGCGGTCCGATTGGGTCCGGAAAATGTAGCCGCGCTTCTCCAGCAGCAGCAGGATGCGGTAGATCTCGTGAATGGAGCGCCCCATTCCGGTGGCGATCTCGGTCTGGGTCAGCGGCTCGCCGCTGGCAGCCATGAATTCCAGGATGTCGAGCGCCTTCTCCACCGCCGGCACGCGGTAGCCGTTGCGGCCGCTTTCGCCTTCGTCGATGGTCTGGGCAATATCGGTGGCCATTACGCGACGCTCCGTTGCGGCTGCCTGGTTTCGCGATAGAGCCGGTTCAGCCGGTCCGCGAGCTCCGCCGCCGGCAATTCGCCGGCGATGGCCGCCGCGGCATGAGGGGCGCATTGGCGGAAGAAGCTGATGAAGCCCGGATGGGTCGGGCGCAGATAGGAGGCTTCGATCGTCGCCAGCGTCGAGGCGAAGAAGCCGCCTGAGAGAGCGTTGACCTCGGCATCCTGCCAGGCCGCCAGCGATCCCGGCTGTCCGCCGGATTTCACATAGTCGCCGCGCTGATAGCCGGGCGAGCACAGAAACAGCGCGTAATCGATGGCTGCCTGCTTGTGTTTCGATTGGGCGCTGATGCCGATGCCGGCGCCGCCGAGCAAGGCGCCGGCGGATCGCGACGTCGGCACGTCGGCGAAGCGCAGAAACGGCCTGTCTGCCTTGGAGGCATAGTTCACATAGCCGAAGGCGAACGGCACGTAGACCACGTCGTCATGCGCGATCATATGATCGTAGCAGCGGATCGGGTTCCATTTCGGCGAGTTCGGGTGCGACAGCGCGGCAAGCTGGCGCAATTGCCCAACGGCCCGTTCGATTTTTTCCCTGACGATGAACTCGTCGCCGTCTTCGCTGGGCTCACCCAGCGTCAAAAGCAGGCACATGGCGTCAGTCGGCACCAACGGCAGCCCAAGCCATTTGCCGTCCTTCAAGGCGCGCCGGCCGAGATCCAGCACCTCGTCATGGCTGCGCGGCAGCGGTCCGTAGCGCTCCAGGAGATCGGGGCGATACGAGGCAACCTGGCAGGCAGCATCGATCGGCAACGCCCATTGGCGCCCGTCCCTTGCGTAGGATTGCCAGGATGCGCCAACTGAATCCTGTTCGAAACCGCGGCGCTGCTCAGCCGACAAATCAAACGGCACCATCAGCCCGCCTTCGGCAATATCGCCGATGAACGGATGGTCGAACACGACGAGATCATAGGCGTCGAGCACCGGACCAAGCGCGCCCTCGCCGAACTCGTAGAGGCTGCGGCGGTCCCATTCGATCTCAAGACCGGGATTTGCGGCACAATACGGCCCGATGCTGGCGTCGAGCGGACCCCAGCAGCGTCGGTGATCCCACGCGAGGCCGCGCAGCCTTGTCATGCCGAAATTCCTCCCAGAGCCGGCCATGCGCCGGCCCAGCCGATTAGTAGCAACTATTTTCACCTAGACAAGTAGTTTTTACATACGCAAAGCCCGACCCCACTTCCGTTTGGCAGGAAGCCGCCCAACCGTCCCTGGTGCGCATCGCGTTGCCGCCCGGCCCTACAACCAAAGGCTGCGATGGATCCGGTTTTTTGGGAACTTTCGCGAGGAACATTCGTTCGGTTGGCGCCGGTCATCTGGAGCAGCATCACTGAAATCAGCAGCCACGTCGCAGGGAGCAGGCCAAATGGACCAACTATGGGCGCGGCCATGAACCGGTTTACCGCCTTGGCATTCGCCACGTTTCTGGCGATAACTTCGATCTGGGTACTGTTTCTGGTTTCTTAGGATTTGGCTCTGGTTGCTCGGGATTTGCCGCTGGTTTTTAGGATTTGGAGGGGTTCTCGACAGGTCGACCGCTTAACGATGACATCCGCCGCATGCGGTTCTGCCAGCCGGAACCCCGTGCGTGAAGAAACTGTCGCCAGGAGCACACCGACGCGCACATTCGGGGTTGGCAGCCACGCTGCCTGCAACGTTCCAATCGGTTTTCAGAAAACGGCGAGATCTCATGTTGCTGAGGGCGATCGTTCGAAACTGTGCCGCCATCCGTCCTGGCCGCGTCGGCGCGACGATGCTTGTTGCCGGGCTGCTTGCCGGCTGCCAGGGCGGCGTGCTCGACCCGCAAGGGCCGGTCGGCGCCGCGCAACGCACGATCCTGCTCAATTCGGTTGCCATCATGCTGGCCATCGTCATCCCGACGATCGTGGCGACGCTCGGTTTTGCCTGGTGGTTCCGTGAGACCAACACAAGAGCGCAGTATTTGCCGGAATGGGCCTATTCCGGACGCATCGAACTGGTGGTCTGGTCGATCCCCATCCTCGTCATCCTGTTTTTGAGCGGCATTATCTGGATCGGGTCGCATGACCTCGATCCCATGAAGCCGCTGGATTCCCAGCAAAAGCCGCTTGAGGTGCAGGTTGTCTCGCTCGACTGGAAATGGCTGTTCATCTACCCCGAGCAGAATGTCGCGAGCATCAACCAGCTTGTGGTGCCGGCGGGCAGGCCGGTGCATTTCTCGCTCACCTCGGCAAGCGTCATGAACGCGTTCTTCGTGCCTCAGCTCGGCGGCATGATCTACACGATGAACGGCATGACGACACAGCTTCACCTGCAGGCGGATCAGCCGGGCGAATTCTATGGGCGGTCGGCCCATTTCAGCGGCGACGGTTTTCCAGGCATGCAATTCGTGCTGCATGCCGTCGCGGCGGACGCCTTCGATGCATTCGTCAATTCCGCGCGAAACCAGGGGCAGGCACTCGACAAGGCCAGCTACCAGGAACTGGCCAGACAGAGCCTGGACGTGCCGCCTTCGACCTATCGCTCGGTCGAGCCGGACCTTTTCCATGAAATCGCGACGCAGGGCGTTCCGCCCGCGCCCGGTCCCCAGGCCAGTCGCCCCGAGCCGGGCGTATCGCCCACGACAGGAGGGCTGACAATGCTCGGAAAATTGAGCTGGGACGTCATTCCGTTCGATCAGCCTCTGCCGATGATCGCCTCGGCGGTCGTCGCCCTGGCAATCCTCGGCGTGCTGGCCTGGGTCTTCCTGGCCGGCCATTTCCCCTATCTGTGGCGCGAATGGATCACCAGCGTCGATCACAAGCGGATTGGCGTGATGTACACGCTGCTGGCGCTGCTGATGCTGCTGCGCGGCTTCAGCGACGCCGTCATGATGCGGTCGCAGCAGGCCCTCGCCTTCCAGGCACCCGGCTATCTTCCGCCCGACCACTTCAACCAGGTCTTTTCCGCCCACGGCACCATCATGATCTTTTTCGGGGCGATGCCGTTCGTCATCGGCCTGATGAACCTGGTCGTGCCGCTGCAGCTCGGCGTCCGCGACGTTGCCTTTCCAACGCTCAATTCGGTGAGTTTCTGGCTCACCGCCACCGGTGCGCTGCTGGTCAACATCTCGCTGGTGATCGGCGAATTCGCGCGTACCGGATGGCTGCCCTATCCGCCGCTCAGCGAGACCGCCTACTCGCCGGGCGTCGGCGTCGATTATTATCTGTGGGCCGTGCAGATAGCGGGCGTCGGAACGCTGCTCACCGGCATCAATTTCGTCACCACGATCCTGAAGATGCGGGCGCCCGGCATGAATTACCTCAGGATGTCGATGTTCTGCTGGACCTCACTCGCCGCCAGCCTGCTCATCGTCGCCGCATTCCCGATCCTCACCGCCACGCTCGCGATGCTGACGCTCGACCGCTATTTCGGCTTTCATTTCTTCACCAACGAAGCCGGCGGCAACATGCTCATGTTCGTGAACCTGATCTGGGCCTGGGGCCATCCCGAGGTCTACATCCTCGTCCTGCCGGCGTTCGGCATCTTCTCGGAGGTCATCTCCACCTTCTCCAGCAAGCCGCTGTTCGGCTACCGCTCGATGGTGGCCGCGACGCTCTTCATCTGCATCGTCTCTTTCATGGTATGGCTGCACCACTTCTTCACCATGGGCGCCGGCGCCGACGTCAACGCCGCGTTCGGCATCGCCACCAGCATCATCGCTGTCGGTACCGGCGTGAAGATATACAACTGGATGTTCACCATGTATGGCGGCCGCATCCGCTTCGCGACGCCGATGCTGTGGTCGCTGGGCTTCATGGTGACGTTTGTCATCGGCGGCATGACGGGCGTGTTGCTGGCCGTGCCGCCGGCCGATTTCCTGCTCCACAACAGCCTGTTCCTGGTGGCGCATTTCCACAACGTCATCATCGGCGGTGTGCTGTTCGGGGCCTTCGCGGGATATACCTACTGGTTTCCCAAGGCATTCGGCTTCCGGCTGCACGAGGGCTGGGGCAAGCTGGCCTTCTGGCTGACGCTGACCGGCTTCTACGCCACCTTCGTGCCGCTCTACGCCGTCGGCCTGCTCGGCATGACCCGCCGCATGCAGCATTTCGACGTTCCGGCCTGGCATCCCTGGGTGCTGGTTGCCGGCGCCGGCATGTTAATCACCACCGCCGGCGTGGTCGCGCAGATCGTACAGCTCGTCGTCAGCATCCGGCAGCGCGCGGCACTTCGCGACGCCACCGGAGATCCCTGGGACGGTCGCTCGCTGGAATGGGCCACGCCCTCGCCGCCGCCGGTCTTCAACTTCGCCGCGCTTCCGCATGTCGAGGGCGAAGAGCCCTACTGGAGCATCAAGCAGCGGGCACGCGAGCAAAACCGGCTGCGCGACGAGCCTGAATACGAGCCGATCGAGATGCCGCGCAACAGTCCCACCGGGTTCATCTGCGCCTTCTTTGCGACCGTGATGGGCTTCGCCCTCATCTGGCACATCTGGTGGATGGTGGCGCTCGGCGCGCTCGGCGCTTTCGCCACCTTCGTCGTATTCGCGTGGCGCGACATCCCCGAATACGTCATTCCCGCCGCCGAAGTCGCCCGGATCGACCGCGCCAATCGAAGTGCCCGCCGCGAGGCGCTGGCCACCTACACGGGGCCAAGGCCATGACCGCGATCGACGTTCGAGAGCGTGATCCCTACCGCCTCGGCCATCGCGGGCACGGCCATGCACCCGGCCATGGCGACGGCGGCCCGGCACCGATCCGGATCGTCGTCGGCTACGGCTTCTGGATCTTCCTGCTGAGCGACATCGTGATGTTCTCCGCCTTCTTCGCGGCCTATGCCGTGCTGGCGGGCAAGACGGCGGGCGGACCAAGCGGAGCCGAGCTGTTCGACCTGCGCAACGTCGCGATCGAGACGTCCGCTTTGCTTTTGTCGAGCTTTACCTGCGGTCTCGCCAGCCTCGCCGTGACAGCACGGCGAAGCTCCTGGTTCTATGTCGCGATGGCTGTCACCTTCGTGCTCGGCGCCACCTTCATCCTGCTCGAGCTGCGCGAGTTCGCGCATATGGTTGCCGGCGGTGCCGGACCGACGCGCAGCGCTTTCCTGTCGGCGTTCTTCACGCTGGTTGGATGCCATGGCCTTCACGTCACGGCGGGGCTGCTGTGGCTGCTCACGATGATGGCGCAGATCTTCGCCAAGGGATTCCGCGACGATATTCTTCGGCGTTTCATGTGCTTCAGCCTGTTCTGGCACGCCCTCGACATCATCTGGGTCGCCCTGTTCACAGTGGTCTATCTCCTGGGAGCAAGTCGATGAGCAATGCGGATGATCGCCACGCGCAACGGCGCGACACCGATGGCCTGGAGCGCTACGACATCGATACCGCGCCGGGTGACGAATACCTCGGCGACGCCGAGGTCGGATCCGGGCTACGCGGCTATGTGATCGGCCTCGGGCTGGCAACGCTGCTGACCATCGCCTCATTCTGGTTGCCCGGAACGAACCTGATATGGGCACCCGGCATTCCGGTGGCGCTGGTCGTGCTGGCGATCGCCCAGATGGGCGTGCATCTCGTCTTCTTCCTGCACATCACGACGGGGCCGGACAACACCAACAACGCCCTGGCGCTTGCCTTCGGCGTGCTGATCGTCGTTCTGGTGATCGGCGGCTCGATCTGGATCATGGCCAATCTCGACCACAATTTGATGCCGATGAACGCTAACATGAACATGAACCGCTAGGGATTATTCCGGCCGTTGGCCGCAGTTCATGCGACAGCGAGCTCGGTCTCAAGCCCGTTCGAATGTGCCGACGACCTCGGCCTCTCCCAGGGCGCGCGGCGCGGCCTCCTTGAGCACATCCATCTCCCTGTCTGAGGCTCCCGCATAAAAACCATGAGCCGCCGATGTTCCGTTCGCCGCAACTCGGTCAAACCGGATAGCCCGCCATTGCCCGGAACATTCGCCGCGGAAACGGGTTTTTCGGTTCGGACGCATCGCCGCGGAATAACGGCAATGGGCTCGGCAATGGACGAAGGGCGCGACATGACCGGGCTAAGCGGTAAGCAACCAAGCGGGGCGAAAGGTGTTGTGGTCGTATTCTCCGCGCCGGGCGGCGAGACCATCTACGCGCACGAATGGGAAACCGTCGTTGCCGTCGCGCGCACGATTGCAGCGTTGAAGGGATTTTCCTTCCGCCAGGGCCTTCGTGACGGCGGCGGTGACAGCGGCGGGCTGTATTTCGTGCCGGACGACAGCCTGCTTGCCGCCGATGCGGCCCAACTGGGCATCAACGGGCCCGACGACCTCTTCGGCGGCGTGGTGCGCTGGCGCCTCGCAACCACCAAGGCCATAACCCACGAGCTGGTGGACGGATCGGCGGCACGGCCAAAAGAATGGCCCGCCGGCTTCGGCAGCGCCGTCGCCGCAGCCGTACTGCCCGGCTACACTGCATTTTCACGCCGTGACGCGCTGCGCGCAGCGCAACGTCTGCTGGAGCTCGGGCTGGTCCGGTTCAAGCCACCGCGCGCTTCGCGGGGCCGCGACCAGCACACCGCCGCGACGGTCGGCGATGTCGAAAGGCTGCTGGACCAATATCCATCCTCTGACCTAAGCGAATACGGCCTTGTTCTCGAAACGCAGCTTCGCGACATCGTTACGCTGAGCGTTGGCAGAACCACGATCGACGAATTGTCGGTCAGCTATTACGGCACCCAGCGGACGACGACCGACAACGACGGACAGCCCGTCTACGGCGGATCCGATCTGGTTGTCGTGCGCGGCGGATGGGAGGCGCTGGATGGGCTGGGACTATCTCCGGCGCTGGGTTTGGCCGTGGCGCAGGCGAGAACCTATGACGCAGCGATGGATGGTTATCCCGGATTCTTCGCCTCGCGACGCAACTACGACATCGGCCAAGGTGTCGATTCCTCGGGCATCTGGCGATCGGGTGTGCTGGAAGCCAGCTGGCGGATCGGTGGCAGCAGCAGCGCCGAGCTGGCAGCAATGGACGCCATGAAGCGCGACCCCGACATGCAGATCGTGCATGTCTCCGCCGTCAAGCAGTTCGGCAGCACTGCCCGGCTGCCGCTGAACGCAACAATCCATTTCCACGGGGAGGACCCCGAGGAGGGTCAAATCACGCGTTATACCGTCGTCACCCAGGCGATCCGAGAGCCGATCGGGGAGGCCGGCCGATCGTCATTCTAGCCATGTCAGGTCGGGCCGAAACACGCCGCCGGCCGGGAACATCCGCCAATGGTGTTCCACACTTTTCCTGGAATTGCTCTAACCGCGGCGGCAATTGAAGGTTCCGCGGCTTCGGATTTCGTTGCCGCTACAGGTCAAGGGCGAAGATCACAGCCGCGCCTTGGTGGTGCGTGGCGTCGCCAGGAGCAGGCTTGTTTCGCTGCCGGTAATTCCGGGGATCAGGCGGATGCGCCTCAGCACCGCGTCGAACTCGCTCAGGGTCTGGGTTCCGAGTTCTATCACCAGATCCCAGCGGCCATTGGTGGTGTGGATGGTCGAGACCTCGGAGAAGCCGCCCAGCGCCCGGATGACGCGATCGGCGGCGTGGCCTTCGATCTCGATCATCATGATGCCGCGCACGCGCTGATCGACCGCGTCGGCGCGCAGAATGACGGTGTAGCCGACGATGACGCCGTCTCGTTCAAGCCGCTCGATCCGCGACCTTACCGTTGCCCGAGAGACACCCAGGCTGATGGCAAGATCGGAAATGCTGCGCCGGGCGTCGTGCCGCAAAGAGGTGATGATCTGCTCGTCGAGCTGGTCCATGATTGCTCACTACGGAAGTAGATGATGCCACTATGGTAAGGCACTTCGACAAATTTGCCAATTTGACATGTTCATTCTGCCAGCGATGCCGGCTTCAATAAAGGCATCGTAATTGGTGGGGTATGAGCATGCATTGCACGATCGTTGGAGCGCCGATCCAGGCCGGCTCGGGCAGGATGGGCTGCGAGATGGGGCCCAGTGCGCTGCGCACCGCCGGCCTGGCCAGCGCGCTGACCGAACTCGGCCATACGTTGACCGACCTCGGAACCATCGTCCCTGCCGACATGCGTCCTGTCGCACATGGCAACGCGGCGGTTAAGGCGCTGCCGGAAATTGCCGCCTGGACAGCGGCAATCAGCGAAACGGCCTATGCCGCGAGCGCCGACGCGATGCCGATCTTTCTCGGCGGCGACCACAGCATTTCGGCCGGCACGCTCGCCGGCATTGCCCGCCGGGCGGCGAATGCCGGCCGGCCGCTCTTCGTGCTGTGGCTCGACGCCCACCCCGATTTTCATACGCTCGACACGACCACCAGCGGCAATTTGCATGGTGTGCCGCTGGCCTACGCCAGCGGGCAGCCCGGCTTCGAGGGCTATTTCCCCCGCCTTGCAGCGCAGGTGGATCCGGCTCGCATATGCGCGCTGGGGATCCGCAGCGTGGACCTGGCGGAACGGGAAGCGTTGCGCAGAGCCGGCGTGACGGTCCATGACATGCGTTCGATCGACGAGCACGGCATTGCGCAACTGCTTCGCGCCTTTCTCGAACGGGTGAGCGCCGCCAACGGGATGCTGCACGTCAGCCTCGACGTCGATTTTCTCGACCCGTCGATCGCCCCGGCGGTCGGCACCACCGTTCCAGGCGGCGCCACCTTCCGCGAGGCACATCTGGCGATGGAAATGCTGCATGACAGCGGCCTCGTCACCAGTCTCGACCTGGTCGAGCTCAATCCTTTTCTCGACGAGCGCGGCCGCACCGCCACGCTTTTGGTCGACCTGACCGCAAGCCTGATGGGCCGGCGGATCATGGATCGCCCGACGAGGGGGTTCTGAGCCATGACCGTCAATTTGAACATCGTCCCGTTCGTCAGCGTCGACCGCATGATGAAGCTGGTGCTTGCCATCGGCATCGAGCGCTTCCTGCTCGAGCTTGCCGCCTATATCGAAGAGGATTTCAGGCGCTGGGAGCTGTTCAACAAGACGCCGCGGGTCGCCTCGCACAGCGTTGACGGCGTCATCGAGCTGATGCCGACCAGCGACGGGCAGCTTTACGGGTTCAAATACGTCAACGGGCATCCGAAGAACACGCGTGACGGCCGCCAGACCGTGACCGCTTTCGGCGTGCTTGCCGATGTCGGCAACGGCTATCCGATGCTGCTTTCGGAAATGACCATCCTGACCGCGCTCAGAACCGCCGCAAGCTCGGCCGTCGCGGCGAAATACCTCGCTCCCGAGGCCGCCAGGTGCATGGCGATCATCGGCAATGGCGCGCAATCGGAATTCCAGGCGATTGCCTTCAAGGCGCTGCTTGGCGTCGACAGGCTGCGGCTCTACGATATCGACCCGGCGGCCTCGGCGAAATGCATGAAGAACCTTGCCGGCATGGGTTTCGACATCAAGCTCTGCGCGTCGGCGCAGGAAGCCGTTGAAGGTGCAGAGATCATCACCACGGTCACCGCTGACAAGCGGTCGGCAACAATCCTAACCGACAACATGGTCGGATCCGGCGTGCACATCAACGCCGTGGGCGGCGACTGCCCGGGCAAGACCGAGCTGCATCGCGACATTCTGCTGCGCTCGGACATTTTCGTTGAATATCCGCCGCAGACGCGCATCGAAGGCGAGAGCCAGCAGCTCGATGCGGATCATCCGGTTACCGAATTGTGGCAGGTGATGACAGGAAAGGCAGCAGGCCGGACGGATGCCCTACAGATCACATTATTTGATTCCGTCGGCTTTGCGATCGAGGATTTTTCCGCGTTGCGCTACGTCCGCGATCAGCTTCAGCGGACCGGTCTTTACGAGGAACTAGACCTTCTGGCCGATCCCGATGAGCCGCGCGACCTGTTCGGCATGCTGCTGCGGGCCGAAAAAGCGACCGGGCTGGCGGTTGCCGGCAGCTGAGCTGCGATCCTGTCGGTCAGTCCTTCTTTTCCCGATACAGGCGCTCGGTTGCGCGCTCGCTTTCCCTGCGCTCCGCCGGGCCGCGACGGCGCTGCGTGAGCAGGGCGTAGGCGATCAGAATTGCCAGCAGCAGTGGACCGCCTGCAACGACGAGCAACCACAAACTATTCCCAGACATCGACCGTCTCCTTTCCCTCACAACCGGGAAGGACCCGAACCGTTCCTCCGTCTTGTTGGGAATCGTCAGCGGGGCGTGGTGCAATTCAGGATTTTATGCCTCGGTCAGGACGTTGCACGCCTTGTCTGCACTCAGGATGTCCTTATCTAGACTCTTATCCTTCGATCACATGCACTCTCTGCGAAGTGAAGGGAACCACAAGCGCTTTCTGACATTTGGTTGTTCAAGAGACAAACGTGCAGCCACACCGGCTCCGGGGCTAGGAATACCATGCGTGAGAATCAATCCGACGTCTTCGATCTGTTTTCCGAGGTTTACAAGAATGCGGCTCAGGAGGAGATAAGCCTCCAGCAATATCTGCTTGCCTGCCGCGAGGACAAGTCGATGTACGCCTCGGCACCCGAACGGATGGTCGAGGCGATCGGCGAACCGACCTTTGTCGATACCAGCAAGGACGAGCGGCTCGGCCGTATTTTTTCGAACCGGACGATCAAGATCTATCCAACCTTCGCCGACTTTTACGGCATGGAGGATACGATCGAGCGTATCGCCGGTTATTTCCGCTATGCCTCGCAAGGGCTCGAGGAACGCAAGCAGATCCTCTATCTCCTCGGCCCGGTCGGCGGCGGCAAGTCCTCGCTTGCGGAGCAGCTGAAAAGGCTGATGGAGCAGCGTCCGATCTATACGCTGAAGGTCGGCGGCCAGGTCAGCCCGGTCTTCGAATCGCCGCTCGGGCTGTTCGATCCAGACCGCATGGGCGACCTTTTGGAGGACAAATACGGCATCGCCCGGCGGCGGCTGAACGGCCTGATCTCGCCCTGGGCGGCAAAGCGCCTCGACGAATTGTCCGGCGACATCTCCAAATTCAGCGTCGTCAAGCTGATGCCGTCCCGGCTGCGCCAGATCGGCATCGCCAAGACCGAGCCGGGCGACGAGAACAACCAGGACGTGTCGGCCCTGGTCGGCAAGGTCGACATCAGGCAGCTGGAAAACTTCAGCCAGTCCGATCCGGACGCCTACTCCTATAGCGGCGGGCTGAACCGGACGACGCAAGGGCTGCTCGAATTCGTCGAGATGTTCAAGGCGCCGATCAAGGTGCTGCATCCGCTGCTGACCGCGACCCAGGAAGGCAGCTACAACGGCACCGAGAATTTCGGCGCTTTCCCCTATCAGGGCATCATCGTTGCCCATTCCAACGAGTCGGAATGGCTGCAGTTCAAGAACAACAAGAACAACGAGGCGTTCCTCGACCGCATCCTGGTGGTCAAGGTGCCGTATTGCCTGCGCGTCACCGAAGAGCGGCA
Source organism: Mesorhizobium sp. M1428 (assembly GCF_040317515.1). Taxonomy (NCBI): domain Bacteria; kingdom Pseudomonadati; phylum Pseudomonadota; class Alphaproteobacteria; order Hyphomicrobiales; family Phyllobacteriaceae; genus Mesorhizobium; species Mesorhizobium sp. M1428. The sequence goes on along the minus strand of NZ_JAMYKT010000004.1, from coordinate 90,693 downwards.
GATCTACGAGAAGCTGTTGCGCGAGAGCGAATTGGCTAACAGCCCCTGCGCTCCGGAAGTGCTCGATATCCTCAGCCGGTTCACCGTCTCGACCCGCCTGGCCGAACACGACAATTCGCCGCTCTACACCAAGATGCGCGTCTATGACGGCGAGAACCTCAAGGAAACCGATCCCAAGGCGAAGTCGGTCCAGGAATACCGAAACGCCGCCGGCGTCGACGAAGGCATGACCGGCGTCAGCACCCGCTTCGCCTTCAAGATCCTGTCGCAGACCTTCAATTACGACACCGAAGAGGTGGCGGCCGATCCGGTGCATCTGATGTACATCCTTGAAGAGGCGATCAAGCGCGAGCAGTTCCCGAAGGAGACCGAGGCGGACTATCTCGATTTCATCAAGTCGGAGCTGGCCACCCGTTATGCCGAGTTCATCGGCCACGAGATCCAGAAGGCCTATCTGGAATCCTACAGCGAATACGGCCAGAACCTGTTCGACCGCTATATCGCCTACGCCGATGCCTGGATCGAGGATCAGGACTACAAGGATACCGATACCGGCCAGATCCTCAATCGCGAGGTCTTGGACAACGAACTGTCGCAGGTCGAAAAGCCGGCCGGCATCGCCAATCCCAAGGACTTCCGCAACGAAGTGGTGAAGTTCACGCTGCGCGCGCGGGCCAGAAACCATGGCCGCAACCCGTCATGGACAAGCTACGAGAAGCTGCGCGAAGTCATCGAGAAGCGGATGTTCGGGCAGGTCGAGGACCTGCTGCCGGTGATCAGCTTCGGCTCCAAGCAGGACAGCGTGACGGAGAAGCGGCATACCGAATTCGTGCAGCGGATGATCCAGCGCGGCTACACCGAGCGCCAGGTCCGCCGGCTGGTGGACTGGTACATGCGGGTGAACAAGGCGGGTTGAAGCCAGCCCGGGGTAACATATGCCGATCTTCATCGATCGCCGACTGAACCCGAAGGACAAAAGCCTCGGCAATCGGCAGCGTTTCCTGCGGCGGGCGCGCGAAGAGTTGAAGCGCACCATCCGCGATCAGATCCGCGCCGGCAAGATCGCCGACGTGGACGCCGAGCATGCCGTTTCGATGCCGGCGCGGGGTACCGGCGAGCCGAGCTTCAACGATGCCAGGAACAGCGGCAGCCGCCAGCACGTCCTGCCCGGCAACAAGCATTTCACCCCAGGCGACCGGCTGCCCAAGCCCGGCCAGGGCGGCGGCATGGGGTCCGCCCCGGGGAGAACCGAATCGGAGGACGATTTCCGTTTCGTGCTGTCGCGCGAAGAGGTGCTCGATCTCTTTTTCGAAGACCTCGAACTGCCTGACATGGTCAAGCTCAACCTCAAGGAGATCCTCGCCTTCAAGCCGCGCCGGGCCGGCTTTGCTGCGACCGGCTCGCCGACCAACATCAATGTCGGGCGCACGATGCGCAACAGCCATGGCCGCCGCATAGCGCTCAGGCGCCCCAAGCAGGAGGAACTCGACGCAATCGAGCAGGAGGTCGCGTCGCTGGAGGCGAAGCCGCAAAACGCCGAGCTGCGCCAGCGCATCGTGGCGCTGCAGGAAGAGCTTGAGCGGCTGGAGCGCCGCCGCAAGCGGATCGCCTTTGTCGATCCGGTCGATATCCGCTTCAACCGCTTCGACGCCCAGCCGGTGCCGAACGCCAATGCGGTGATGTTCTGCCTGATGGACGTGTCCGGTTCGATGGGCGAACGCGAGAAGGATCTGGCCAAGCGCTTTTTCGTGCTGCTGCACCTGTTCCTGAAACGGCGCTATGACCGGACCGAGGTGGTCTTCATCCGCCACACGCACGAGGCGCAGGAGGTCGACGAGGAAACCTTCTTCTACAACACCCAGAGCGGCGGCACGGTGGTTTCCACGGCGCTTGAGGAGATGCACCGCATCGTCGAGCAACGCTATCCCAGCCGCGAATGGAACATCTATGTCGCCCAAGCTTCGGACGGCGACAATTTCGTCACCGATTCCGAGCGCTGCATCGCCCTGCTCGACGAACAGATCATGCGGCTCTGCCAGTATTTCGCCTATGTCGAGATCCTCGACGAGCGCGAGAGCCACATCTTCGGCGCTACCGACAACGGCACGTCGCTATGGCGTGCCTACAGTGCGGTCAAGCTGAGATGGTCAAATTTCCAGATGAGCCGCATCGCCACGGCGGCCGACATCTACCCGGTTTTCCGCCAGCTCTTCGCCAGACAGCCGGGTTATCAAAAGCGCGGCGAAAGAGGGGGCTGATGGCGAGCAGATCCGGGCTGCTATTTTCCGGTTCCGACTGGGATTTCAGGACGCTGTCGCGCGCCTACGAGACCATCGAGGCGATCGCCACCGAAGAGCTCCACCTCGACATCTATCCGGTGCAGATGGAGATCATCTCGTCCGAACAGATGCTCGACGCCTATTCCTCGGTCGGCATGCCGCTGATGTACCGGCACTGGTCCTTCGGCAAGCACTACCTCTACCAGGAACTGCTCTATCGCAAAGGCGGACGGGGGCTGGCCTATGAACTCGTCATCAATTCCAATCCCTGCATCGTCTATCTGATGGAAGAAAATACCATGGCCCTGCAGGCTCTGGTGACGGCGCACGCGGCACTTGGCCACAACCATTTCTTCAAGAACAATTATCTGTTCCGGCAGTGGACGGACGCCGGCGCCATCCTCAGCTATCTCGACTTCGCCAAGGGCTATATTGCCCGCTGCGAAGAGCGGCACGGCGTCGATGCGGTGGAAGAGATCCTCGATGCCGCACATGCGCTGATGGAACAGGGCGTGTTCAGATATCACCGACCGCCGAAGCTGTCGTCGGAAAAGCAGCGCGAGGGCCTTCGCGAGCGCCTGGAGTACGAGGAGCGTTCCTACAACGATCTGTGGCGCACGCTGCCGCCTTCCAAGGACGGCACCAAGGTCCGCGAGACGGATACCATGACAGAGCGCAAGAAATCGCTCAAGCTGCCCGAGGAGAACCTGCTCTATTTCCTGGAGAAGAACAGCCTGATCCTGGAACCATGGCAGCGTGAGGTCATCCGGATCGTCCGCGTCATCGCGCAGTATTTCTATCCCCAGCGGCAAACGCAGGTGATGAACGAGGGCTGCGCCACCTTCGTGCATTACACGCTGATGAACCTTTTGTTCGACCGCGGCCTGATCGGCGAAGGTGCCATGCTGGAGATCCTGCGCAACCATTCAAATGTGATCTTCCAGCCGGGGTTCGACGATCCGCGCTTTTCCGGTATCAACCCTTACGCGCTGGGCCTCGACATGATGCAGGACATCCAGCGCATCTCGACCGCGCCGACGGCCGAGGACCGCGACTGGTTCCCCGACATCGCCGGCAACGGCGACTGGCGCCAGACCTTGCTGGACGCCTGGGCCAACCATCGCGACGAGTCCTTCATCCGCCAATATCTGAGCCCTACCCTGATACGGAAATGGCGATTCTTTGTGCTTGCCGATGCTGCCAACGACCCCCATTACGAAGTCGCCTCGATACACAATGAGCGCGGCTACGAGAGCATCCGCGGCGCACTCGCCCACAGCTACGACATCGGCGCCAGCCGGCCCGACATCCAGGTGGTGGATGTGGACCTGCTCGGCGACCGGCATCTGCGCCTGCAGCACAAGGTCAAGGACGGCATCGTGCTGGAAGGCGGCAGCCGCGACGCCACGCTGCGCCACATCCGCAAGCTCTGGGGTTACGAGGTCAGCATGGTCGCGGTCGACGCGCAGACCGGCGCCACGCTCCACGAACGGTCTACCAGCCAGATCGGGGAATGACCCTACCGGCTTGCCGCCGACGTCGGGTGTCATCGCCTTTGCCGGATCACCAACGACCCTATCTACGGGCGCACCTTGGCATGGTCGGAGCAGGAACATGCGCGCATTGATGATCGCCGCCCTTCTTCTGGTCGCCGTCTCGATGGCGCTCTCGCTCGCGCACGCTTTGGAATTGCCCGGCAAGTTGCGCCTCAACGCGGCCGCCTACAGATCAGTGCAGGCGATCTACTATCCCGGCTTCACGATCGGCGGGTTCGCCGAGATCGGCGGCATCATTGCACTCGCCGTCCTGCTTTACCTGACGCCCTATCCAAGCGCCCGATTCTGGTGGACCTTGGCGGCGCTTGTCTTCTTGCTCGCGGAGCATGCGACCTATTGGTTGGTCACGCATCCCGTCAATAATTTCTGGGTGCAAGACGTTGCCATGCCGAAATCAGCCGGGACGTTTTTTTCAATGTTCTCTCGAAAGCAGGCCGGCGACTGGAGAGATTTGCGCAACGTCTGGGAGGCTTCGCATGTCGCCAGGGCAGGCCTGGCGATGCTGAGCCTCGTCTCAATTGCTGTCGCCGCGACATTTTTTGCCGAATAGCCCCGGGATCAAGACGGCGCCCTCGTCCGCCAATTTGCGGCCGCGGACGCTGCATCCGTCAGATCAGAGAACGAACCCGGCGCCGTATTGTCTTAACGTCAAGCGATCCGGCCGCTCAGCGGTCGGCGCGATGCTTGTTGTGAGCGCTTTCCTGGTGCTCGCCGCGGATGATGTTGCGATCGTCGGGATCGGCAATATCCTTCGGGTCCGATCTGAGCTCGGCACCGCGCCGGAACGCCTCGCGCTCTTGCCTGGTCTTTTTCAAATCCGCTTCGGCGTCGAAATCCTTGCCGGCGTTTTTCGTGTTCTCGCGCTCTTCGATGATGCGCAATTGCTGCTCATGGGTCTTTTTTCCGGCCATCGGTGACCTCCTTCTTTCTATTTTCCGCTTTCCCAGGGTCCAATTCGCTACAGCCCGAAAGGATAGGTCTCGGGAAGGCCTGTCCCCACATGTTCCGGCCCAAGCGGCGTCACGGCACTGGTTTCATCGAACCAGACGAAAGCATCGAACTGGCGGGCGAGCGAGGCGTCCGCATAATGGCTGTGGAGCTCGGTTTCGGGCCGGTAGATGACGCCGATAAAGCGTTCCAGCCGGCGCTCCAGAAGCCGTTCGCGCAGCGTGTCGTCGCGCTCGAAATCGAGCAGGAAAGGCGAGACGCCGCTGTCGTGGCAAAGCCGCTCATAGCTGTCGTTGTGGGAAGGCCGCACCGGTTTCACTTCCATGTCGCCGTCCCAGTCGGTGGCGGCTGCCACCGTCCCGGAATGAGTACTGAGCCCAATCAAGGCAACCTCGTCGCCAAAACGCTGGCGACAGAGCTGGCCGATGTTCAATTCGTCCCTGACGATCCCCATCTCGGTATAGCGGGCATCGCCGATATGGGAATTATGAGCCCAGACCACCGCCTTGGCGTCCGGGCCGCGGGCCTGAAGCAGGTGCTCCAGCGTTTCGAACATGTGGGTGTCGCGCAAGTTCCAGGACTGCGCGCCGCCGTAATACATGGTGCGGTAGTAGCGCTCGGCGGAGGCGACCAGGCGGGCGTTCTGGGTGGCGTCGAGGAAATCGATGCCGTCCTGCTGGGCATAGTCGAGCTCTCTGGAAAGCAGTTCCCGGCATTGCTCGAGCACGGCCTTCTCGCATTGCCGGTAGCCGGAGGTGAGTGCGACACGGCCATAGGTGGCCGGGTCGTTCTGCCACGGGGTCAGGCAGCCGTAGCGTTCGCGTGCGATCCTTGCCGCCCGCGGATCGACGCGGTCGAGATATTGCAGGACAGCCGCGATCGATCCGCCCATATTGTAGATGTCGAGGCCATAGAACCCGACCCGCCGGGAGGATATGCTGATCCGCCCATTATGCTGTCGCATCCAGTCGACGAACGCCGCGACGTCGGTGTTGCGCCACATCCAGGTGGGAAAGCGCTGGAACGGCGGCGCGGCGCCCGGCCGCGGCGACCGATGGCGGACGTAGCGGTCGATCGTCGCGGCATCGGGCCAGTCGGCCTCGACCGCGACGATGGTGAAGCCATGCTTCTCGATCAGCCTGCGAGTGATCGCGACGCGCGCACGATAGAACTCCGACGTGCCGTGGCTGGCTTCGCCGAGCAAAACGACGCGGCGGTCGGCAAACCGGTCGAACAGCGCACCGAAGGCCGGATCGTCGAAATCCGGAAGCGGTTCGGCGGCGGCCGCGATCATCTGCGGCAGGCTGCTCCTGCGCTGATGCCGGTGCGGAAGCTCGGCCGCTATCTGGCTGTCGCTGCCTGGCTCGCCCCAGCCTTGCTCGCCGATCAGCGGAACAAACCGCACGCCGCCGAAATCCTCCTCGGTGTAAGTTGCTGCGCCGGTCCGTGTGACCTTGAGCAGGCGCTGCGAGTCGAATTCGTCGCCGACCGGGATGACAAGCCGGCCGGCGACGTCGAGCTGTTCCTGCAGAGCGAGCGGTGCGCCGGGTCCGGCGGCCGCAACCAGGATCGCATCGAAGGGTGCCGCCTCTGGCCAGCCCTTGGTGCCGTCGCCGATGCGGACTTCGATATTGTCATAGCCGAGCTTTTTGAACCGCTGCCTCGCCGTTTCAGCCAACGCGGCGTGGCGCTCGATTGTGTAGACGCGTTCGACGATACGGCTCATTACGGCAGCCGCATAGCCTGATCCGGTGCCGACCTCGAGGACGTGGTCACCGGCTCCGACCTCCGCCATTTCGATCATGAACGCAACGATATAGGGCTGGGATATCGTCTGACCTTCGGCGATCGGCAGCGGCCCGTCCTCATAGGCGAATTCTTCGAAACCAGGCTCGACGAAAGCCTCGCGCGGGACCTCGCGCATCGCCTGAAGGACATTGCGGTCGCGAATGCCACGGCGGCTCAGGTGGATATCGACCATTTGGTTGCGGGCATGGGAGAGATCGAGCATCTTTCTGCTCCTCCTAGGGCTTCCGCCACCCAAGCTGCTCAGCGGCACTTTGGCCGGTCGTTATGCCGGGCCTCGGCAGTCCACTTGGATTTCATGCATACGGTGCATCTTCCTAACCGTTGGCGAGCCCTGAGGTTCCCCAAAAGAGAGACCCGCTTTCTGTCCGGCGAGGCGGGTTGCAGGATCGGCAAGCGGGCGCTGGCTGCACCGCCCAAACTTATTTCGAGGCAAATCCTTTCTCCGGCGCGACGCCACTCCAGATAACGACGGACGAGGGTATTCCGGAGGCATGTCCATGAACGACGAGGCTCGCACCGCTGCGCAAACAACCGGCCTTGACCAGGTCGATCTGTTGGACCGCTACTGGCGCGCCGCGAACTACATTTCGGTTGGCCAAATCTATCTGCTCGACAATCCGCTCTTGCGCGAGCCCTTACGGCCCGAGCACATCAAGCCGCGGCTGCTCGGCCATTGGGGCACAACGCCCGGCCTCAATTTCATCTATGTGCATCTGAACCGGATCATCCGTGAACGTGGTCTCGATGTTCTGTTCATCTGCGGGCCGGGTCATGGCGGCCCGGCAATGGTCGCGAACACCTGGCTCGAGGGCACCTACAGCGAGATCTATCCCGAGGTCGGCAGGGGCGAAGACGGCCTGCGAAAGCTGTTCCGGCAGTTCTCGTTTCCCGGCGGAGTGCCGAGCCACGCGGCTCCGGAGACGCCCGGCTCGATCCACGAAGGCGGAGAACTCGGCTATGCTCTGGTCCATGCGTTCGGCGCCGCCTTCGACAATCCGAACCTTGTCGTTGCCTGCGTCGTCGGCGATGGCGAAGCTGAGACAGGCCCGCTCGCCGCGGCCTGGCATTCCAACAAGTTCCTGAACCCGGCATCCGACGGTGCCGTCCTGCCGATCCTGCATCTCAACGGCTACAAGATCGCCGGCCCGACGATCCTCGGCCGCATGGAAGACGAGGCATTGCGCAGCCTGTTCCTCGGCTATGGCTACGAAACCTTCTTCGTGGAAGGTCATGATCCTGCCGCGATGCATCGCGAGATGGCGCGCACGCTCGATACCGTGCTCGACCGGATCCACCCCATCCAGGAGCCTGCACGAGCCGCGGGCTGGAAGGGAGAGCGGCCGCTGTGGCCGATGATCGTGCTGCGCAGCCCCAAGGGCTGGACCGGGCCGAAAGAGGTCGACGGCAAGAAGGTCGAGGATTTCTGGCGCTCGCACCAGGTACCGGTGTCGAACGCGCGTGGCGACGCGGCGCACCGCCAGATCCTCGAAGACTGGATGCGCAGCTACGAGCCGGAAAAACTGTTCGACAAAGGCGGGCATCTCCTGCCGGAGCTCGCAGCACTTGCGCCGACAGGGCCAAGACGCATGGGCGCAATCCCCTTCGCCAATGGCGGGTTGCTGAAACAAGACCTCGTGCTTCCCGATTGGAAAGGCCTGGCGCTCGACGTACCGCGTCCGGGCGGTACCGTCGGAGAGGCGACGCGGACCGTCGGAAGCTACCTTCGCGACGTGATACGCTTGAACGCCAAGGCCAGGAATTTCCGGCTGATGGGGCCGGACGAGACATCCTCCAACCGCCTCGACGACGTGTTCGAGGTTACGGACCGCGTCTGGATGGAGCGGATCGAGCCTTACGACGTCCATCTTTCCCGCGACGGCCGCGTCATGGAAGTGCTCAGCGAGCACCTTTGCCAAGGCTGGCTGGAGGGCTATCTGCTTACCGGCCGCCACGGCCTGTTCTCGTGCTACGAGGCGTTCGTCCACATCGTGGATTCCATGGTCAACCAGCACGCCAAATGGCTGAAGACCTCCGGCGAACTTGCCTGGCGCAAGCCGATCGCCTCGCTGAACTACCTGCTGACCTCGCATGTCTGGCGGCAGGATCACAACGGCTTCAGTCATCAGGACCCGGGCTTTGCCGATTTCGTCGCCAACAAGAAGGCCGACACGGTAAGGCTCTACTTCCCGCCGGATGCCAACACGCTGCTGTGGATCACCGACCATTGCCTGAAAACCTACAACCGCATCAACGTCATCGTCGCCGGCAAGCAGCCGGCGCCGCAATGGCTGTCCGTCGAAGACGCGGAAGCGCACTGCAAGGCCGGCGCCGGCATCTGGGAATGGGCCGGGACGGTGGCCAAGGGCGAAGACCCGGATGTGGTCCTGGCCTGCGCCGGCGACGTGCCGACACTGGAGACCCTTGCCGCAGCCGACCTCCTGCGCTCGGGCGTTCCGGACCTGAAGATCCGCGTCGTCAATGTCGTCGACCTGATGATTTTGCAGTCGAATTCCGAGCATCCGCATGGCTTTGCCGACGACAGATTCGACGCACTGTTCACCAGGGCCAAGCCGGTCATCTTCGCCTATCACGGCTACCCCTATCTCATTCACCGTCTGACCTACCGGCGCGCCAATCACGACAACATGCATGTGCATGGCTTTCGCGAGGAAGGCACGACGACGACGCCGTTCGACATGGTGGTGCTCAACCAGCTCGACCGCTATCATCTGGCGCTCGCCGCGATCGCGCGCGTGCCGGGGCTGGCCGAGCGGGCGAAGGAGCTTGCCGCGGCGCTGCATGCGAAATTGGCTGAGCACAAGGCCTATGTCCGCGAACAAGGCGAGGACATGCCCGAGATCCAGAAATGGTCCTGGCCACAGGACAGCGCGACGAGGGCCGACGATTGATGCGACGATCGATCCTTGCGTTGAATGCCGGCTCGTCGAGCATCAAGTTCAGACTTTACGACCTTGCGGCATCCGCCGAGCTGGATCTTGCCTCGCGCGGTTCGCTGGATCTGGGCGACGCGCCAAGGCTGACCGCAAAAGCTGCCGATGGGGAGCTGCAGTGCGATCGGCCGCTTGCCGCAGCCGCATCACGCGACATGGGCATCGGCCAGATGCTGCAATGGATCGAGAACGAACTTGGCGGACGGAAATTGATTGCCGCTGGCCATCGCATCGTCCATGGCGGACGCGAGTTCGTCGAACCTGTCCGCCTGACGCCGACAGTTATCGAGGCTCTCGACGGGCTGACCCCGCTTGCGCCACTGCACCAGCCACGCAGCCTCGCACCAATCCGGGCGCTTGCCGCGTTGCGGCCCGACCTGCCGCAGGTCGGATGTTTCGACACGGCCTTCCATCGGGCCATCGAGCCTCTGGTCAGCCGTTTCGCGCTGCCGCGCCGCTACGAGGCGGACGGCATCCACCGCTACGGCTTTCACGGGCTTTCCTACGAATATGTCGCCGGCTGGCTCAAGCAGATATCGCCCGAACTGGCGGCGAAAAGAACCATCGTCGCCCATCTCGGCAACGGGGCGAGCCTGTGCGCCATGCGCGACGGGCGAAGCGTCGATACGACGATGGGCTTTTCGGCGCTTGACGGCCTGGTCATGGGCACACGCTGCGGCGCCATCGATCCGGGCGTGCTTTTATACCTGCTGCTGGAAAGAGGCGTTTCGGGAGAAGCGCTGCAAGACATGCTGTACGAGGAATCCGGCTTGCTCGGCGTGTCCGGCATTTCCGGCGACATGCGCACGCTGGAAGCCAGCAACGACCGCCGGGCTCGCGAAGCGGTGGAGCTTTTCGCCTTCCGCGCCGCCAGGGAAGTTGCCGCCCTCGCCAACACGCTGGGCGGGCTGGAATGCCTAGTGTTCAGTGGGGGCATCGGCGAGCACTCTGCCCCGGCCCGCAAAGCGATTTGCGACAGACTTGGCTGGCTCGGCGTGGCGATAGACGAGGCCGCCAACAAATCCCATGAAGCGCTCATAAGCCAAGCGGACAGCAAGGTCGAAGCCCGCGTCATCGCAACCGACGAAGAAGGTGTCATCGCCCGCCACACCCGCAAGGTGATGGAGGGGCTCGGCTGATGCGGACGGCCTTGCTCGACCGGCTACGTCGCGAGCGCGGCCGATCTGTTGAAGACGATGGTCACCCGCGTTCCTTTGCCGGGGGCAGAATCCACCTCGAACCGGGCTTTGGCATTTTCGATCAGTGATTGAGCGATCAATGCTCCGAGCTTGCCGGGTTTCGGCCAGGTCTCGCCTTCGGGCAGGCCGATGCCGTCATCGGCGACCACGACGCGAAAACCATCGTCGTCGACAACACTCCGCAGCGTGATCGTCCCGCCTTCGCGATCCAGAAAGGCGTGTTTTAGCGCGTTCGTCAAAAGCTCATTGGCCACCAGACCCGTTGGCATCGCCACATTGATGGACACCGGATAGGTGTCGACCTTCATGTCCAGCCGGATGCCTTGCACGGCGTGCGAGGTCATCACGGCGGAAGCGATCTGGCTGAGATAGACGCCAAGGTCCACTTCGGCTTTCTGTTCGTCGACCGACAGCGTCTGGTAGAGAATTGCGAGCGCATCGACGCGGCCGGCGAGGCGCTCGAAACGTTTCTGATCGGGCGACGCCGCGCTGCGAGCCTCCAATCTGATGAGAGCTGTGATCATCTGGAGATTGTTCTTCATCCGATGCTGCAACTCGCGCAGCAGCATGTCCTTTTCCCGGATGCGTTGTTCGAAGGCTTCGCTGTCACTTGCCTTGTGCGCGGTAACATCGACAAGGGCGACCAGTCGAAAGGACGGTCGCCCGCGCTCGTCCTCGATCAGGTTCGAATACACATCGATGATGACCGGCGCTGTGTCGGCACGTTGCAGGCTAAAGGTTCCCGCCCGGTCGATGTCCTCGACGATGGCGCGGGCCAGCGACCGGTCCTTGTTCTCGCCCAAGCCTTCTCCGCTCAGTGCAGCCCAGTTGCGGCGCTCCAGTTCTGCGACGGAAACGCCCGACAATTTCTGGAACTCGGAATTGACATAGACAACACGTTCATCGCCGCTCAAATCGGAAATTGCGATCGCAATCGGCAGCTGGTCGAGGAACCGCTTGTAACCGTCACTGTCCAGGGCGCCCGCCAGATCGAGGTTGTCGAGCAATTGCTGGAGCTGCTCGGTTTTTTCAGCTTCGGCGGACATTCCAGGCTTTCGGTCTTCGGGTGGGACCATGATTAATATCAGGTCACTCGCCAACTGCGAAGTCCGCTCATTGTCGCGCGGAGCCGAGATCGTGGTTGAGAAGCGTCTGAAGGCTCAGCTCGAATGGCTCTGCTCGACCAGATGGTATTTGTACCGGTCGCGAATATGTTCGTTGAAGAACCGGCCCTTTGACAAGGCTTTGCGGAATGCCGCGTGGACCTGCGGCGGCACGTCCTCGTAGTCATAGCGGTTTCCGCTGGGGACGAACCATACCGAGAGTACCCTCGTCGCCGGCTGGTAATCGATGTTTCTGATCGCAGTTGAAGGCATCCTCGACAGGTCCAATGCTCGGCAGTGCTCCGTTCCATGCCGCCGTGTGAATAACCCTGCACGGAGGGCGAGGTTCCTTGCTGCCGAAGCAGCCTTGCCGCTACGGGCCGGCTTCACCAAATACGGTTGATGCCATCGCCCAAGACATCGGCTGCCCGCCAGGGCGATCTCTTTGCCGCCACCGACGACCTGCCGGAAGGATTTCACTACCAGCCTGAAATGATCACGCCGGAGGAAGAAGCAGCGTTGGCGAGCCAGCTGGCAAGCCTGCCTTTTCAGGCCTTCGACTTTCACGGCCATCTGGCAAACCGGCGGGTGGTCGGCTTCGGGCTGCGTTACGACTACGACCGGCGCGAAGTCGTCGAGGCACCGCCGATACCCGGCTTTCTGCTGCCGCTCAGGGAAAAGGTTGCAGCCTTTGCCCGCCTGCCGGCCGAGACCTTCGTGCAGGTGCTGATCAACGAATACCGGCCGGGCGCCGGTATCGGCTGGCACCGCGATAAGCCTCATTTCGAGGCGGTCGCCGGCGTTTCCCTGCTGGCCGCCTGCAGCTTCCGCCTGCGCCGGAAAAACGGCACGCGATGGGATCGCAAGACGGTCACCGTCGAGCCAAGGTCGGCCTATCTGATGACGGGCGCTGCGCGCAGCGAATGGGAGCACAGCATTCCGCCGGTTGCCGAGCATCGCTATTCGATCACGTTGCGCACACTGCGCGCTCAAATTCGCTTGGGATAGCACGGTGAGGCAAGCCGGCGCAGCCCTGAACTACCAAGCCGATACGGTTCATCGGTCGCCATGCCGACCGGCAAAATCCGCCAGCATGGCGCGCTGGCCTTTCAGAATCTTGAGGTTGGCTTCCGGCAGGGAGAACCAGCCCGCTCTGTCGACTTCGGCAAATTCCTTCATCGAGCCGGACCGTGGTGGCCATTCCATGACGAAGGTGTTGCTGCTTATGGCGTCGCTGTCGAAGTCTGCTTCGACGCACCATGCGACGACGAGCTTGCCGCCCGGCTGCCGATAGCTGCCAAGGTGTTCGAAAACTCCATCGATGGCGATGCCGAGCTCCTCTTCGGCTTCGCGTTTGGCCGCCGTCAGCTCGTCCTCGTTCTCGTCGACCAAGCCCTTCGGGATCGACCATGCGCCGTCGTCTTTCTTCGCCCAGAATGGGCCGCCCGGATGCACCAGCAACACCTGAAGTGAACCTCGGCTTTGGCGATAAATGAGCAACCCTGCGCTGCGTTTGGCCATTCCGCTATTCCCCTGACGAAAATCAAACGAACGTTCTCGTCCTGGCCGGCATGTGGAGCAGCCTCCCACGGCGGAACGATTTCTGCTCGCAGCCGTTCCGTCCGTTCGGCAAATGAGTGTGATTGACATGGCGACGCCGCGAGCTGCCTGGAAGGGCTTTATGAAAGTCGGATCGGTTTCCTGTGGCGTCAAGATTATCGGCGCCGTCAGCGAGTCCGAGAAAGTGCATTTCAGGATCCTGAACCGCAAGGACGGTCTCCCCGTCAAGAGCGCTTATATCGACGAGGAGACCGGCGACACGGTGGAGGCTGCCGACCAGGTAAAGGGCTATGAGGTCGAGAAGGGCGAATTCATCCGCATAGAGCCGGACGAAATCAAGAAACTAAAGATGGTGTCGCAGCACACGCTCGAGATCGGGGAGTTTGTGCCTACCGCCGAAATCGACGCACGCTACCTCGAAAAGCCCTATTATCTGGTCCCGGCCGATGTGCCCTCCACGGAGGCATTCGCGGTGATCCGGGACGCCATGGCCAGGAAGAAAGTGGCAGCCCGGTCCTGCGTCGTGCTGTACCAGCGTGGCCGAGAGGTGCTGATCCAGCCGCTGGGCAAGGGCATGGTGATGACGGAATTACGCAACCACAATGAAGTGGTCGCGGCGGACACGGTGTTCGAAGGGCTGAAGGCTCGCAAGGTCGATCCCGAGATGCTGGAAATCGCGCAATTGCTGATCGACAAGAAGCCGGCCAAATTCGACCCGTCGAAGTTCGAAGACACTTATGAACAGGCGCTGGTTGCGATGATCGAAGCCAAGCGCAAGGGCAAGAAACCGCCCAAGCCGGCACCCGAGCCGAGGACGAACGTCGTCAATCTCGCCGATGTTCTGCGCAAGAGCCTGGCGCAGGAGGGCGGCAAGGCTCCGAACAAAAGTCCGAGGGCGGCGGCGAAACGCAAATCGGCCTGAATGTCCGAAAGCAGATCGAACGGAACCGAAAACACTCGCACGCATTTAGATGACGTAGCAATCCGTCGGCAAGCTAAGCGGAGCGGGGGACTGGTGGACGTCGTTGAACTAAGGACTGGCGGAATCCCGCAAGTTTCTTCCGCCGACCTGATGCAGGCGTTGCCTGTGGCCGTCTACACCACCGACAGACAAGGCTACATCACCTTCTTCAACGAAGCCGCTGCCGATCTCTGGGGACATCGTCCGATGCTTGGCCAGGACCGCTGGTGCGGTTCATGGAAGCTTCGCCACCTTGACGGGCGACCGATGGCGCACGACGAATGTCCGATGGCCGTTGCCTTGCTGGAGGAGCGGGACGTTCGTGGGGGCCGGGCGATCGCCGAGCGGCCGGACGGCCAGTTCATCCCGTTCAGCGCGCACCCGGTCCTGCTTCGCAATGTACGCGGCGAGGTCGTCGGCGCCATCAACACCTTGCTCGACCTGCGCACCCAGGCGCTGGCTGACGACGCCGGCATAAGGCTCGCTGCCATCGTCGAATCCTCGATGGACGCGATCGTGTCGAAAGACCTGAACGGCATTATCACCAGTTGGAACGACGCGGCACAGCGCCTGTTCGGCTACACGCCCGCCGAGGCGATCGGGCGCCCGGTGACGATCCTCATCCCGCCCGACCACCTGGATGAGGAAGCCATGATCATCAGCCGCATTCGCGTCGGCGAACGGATTCCCTCATACGAGACGATCCGGCAGCGCAAGGACGGCACCCTGGTACCGGTTTCGCTCACCATCTCGCCGATACGCGACGGCATCGGTCGTATCATCGGCGCCTCCAAGATCGCGCGCGACATCAGCCCGCACAAGGAGAGCGAACGGCGCATCCGCACCCTCATGCGCGAAGTCAACCACCGCGTCAAAAACCAGTATTCGGTGATCGTCTCGATGATCCGCGAGACCAGCAAGCTGGCGGGGACGCCCGAGGCTTTCCTTTCACAGGTCCGGGAACGCATCATGGCGCTGTCGGAGTCGCACGATCTGCTGGTCGATGCCGAATGGCGTGGCGCGACTATCGGCGAATTGATCCATGCCCAGACCAAGGCCTTCGCGACACAGGCCCGTCTGACGATGAGCGGGCCGATGATCATGCTGCAGCCGAACGCGGTGCAATATCTCGGCATTGCCTTTCACGAGCTGGCCACCAATTCGGTAAAGCACGGAGCACTGTCGTACTATGACGGACGGGTCGAGGTCGAATGGACCGTGACGTCAGCCGCCGACGGCAGCGATGGCTTCCGCCTTGTCTGGCGGGAACTGGACGGACCATTGGTCGATGAAAACGCGCGACGCGGTTTCGGAACGGTTGTGCTCAAACGCGTCACGCCGCAGGCGCTCAGCGGCACGGGCCGCCTGGAATTCGCCAGGCACGGCATCACCTGGACGCTGGAAGCGCCGCTGCGCTTCGTTCAGATGTCGACGGCCGGCATCGCGGCTGATTAAAGGCCGCTACCTCGGCCGCGGCTTGGCGGCCGTCTGGCAGCGCAATCCCTATGGTAGCAATCAGGAGGAGCAGCGATGAGTTGGCTGGGCACCTGGCGGAACCAGTACGGGTCGGTCGTCGAACTGACCAGCGAAGAGGGCGGACGGATCAGCGGAACCTTCAGGACGGCGCTGGAGGACAGCGCCTTCTTCGGCATGACCGTGCCGCTGTTCGGAGCCTGCCATGGAGACGTCATCGGATTCACCTGCGCGGCCGAAGGGCGGGTCGGAGCCGCGGCGGTGAGCTATACCGGGATACTCAGGAACGGGAAGCTGGAGATGCTGTGGCACACCGTTGCAGATGCCGCTTTGTCGGCGGAAAAGGAAGGTGCCCCGGCCCGTGCCAGGAAACTCCCCGCCTGGCGCGCGTTTGGAACCAGCCTCGACAGTTTTGAACGCGTCGCCTGACTATCGCGCCCGCCACCGCGGCACTCAGCGCGCAGGCGAGGCAGTAGGGTCCCGCGGCGCGTAGGAACTCGCACTGACGATGGCGCGTTGGTGCGCCAGGACATGCGCTGTTCGTTACGGGGATCGACCCAATGAGCGTGCTTTATCGCGCAGCAAAAATCGCCGAACAGGCTCATGCCGGGCAGACGGACAAGACAGGGCGGCCTTATATCGAACATTGCCGCCGGGTCGTCGATGCCGTCGAAACGCTCGACCAGAAAGCCATTGCCTATCTTCACGATGTCATCGAAAAAGGCGACGGCTGGAACCGCGACCGGCTTGAGGCGGCCGGGTTCGGGCCGTCCATCGTGTCTGCCATCGACGCCATGACGCGGCTGCCGAACGAGGACGATGCCGCTTTCGTTCGCAGGGCCGCGGTCAATCCGTTGGCATTGCCGGTCAAGCGCGCCGATCTTGTCGACAATCTATGGCAGGCACGGCAGATCGGGGCGTCGACAGCGAAATACGAAGACGGCTTGCGTATTCTCAGAGAAGAGTTCTCGAGCTGACGGAAGGCTGGCGCCTGTCGCTGATTTGGATCTATTCGGTGACGTGCGGCGTATGCCGCTTGTCCTCCGCGGGATCGGCCTCGATCCGCGCCCTGCCGGGATCGAACGCGCCGTGGCGGGCGATCGCCAATGCCGGGGTGTCGGGCGTCTCGTAGGCCCACATGAAGTCTTCTGCCGACGAACCGACCGCATGAACACGCCAATAGCTTGCCGTGCCCTTCAGCGGGCTGTGGCTCGTTGTGTTCGCCTTCTCCAGAAGGTCGAAATAGATGTCCTCGAAGGGTATGTAGAAGACAGGATCATGGCCGTCTTCGTAGAGCAGCTTTGCCCGGTCGCTCGACGCAATAATCGCGTCGGAGAACCGAACGGTTACGGTTCCGTCGAACGGGACAATGCTGAGCGGGCCTGGCCGGGGGGCGGAATTTGCGGCTAAGGGCTGCATTCGACTTCTCCGTTGACTGCGCTGCCCTCCCGAAACGTGTTGTTGCCCGTCAGGGTTCCAGACGGCGGGCGCGCCGAGGCCGGTGGTGGAACGGTTTTGCAAGGTCGCCGTTGTTTCAGACCTCCGCACGCGCCATAATCGCAATGGCCGCCACTCACCGACTCAACAGCAAATGGATCACATGCTGGATCGATCGCCTACCCTTCCAAGGTCGCTTGGCGCTGCGCTGCGAAGGGAAGTGCCGCGGTTTGCCGCGCCCGGCAATGAAATTTCGTGCACCACGGTCGCATCCTACAATGTGCATAAATGCGTCGGCACCGACGGCAGGTTCGATCCGGAGCGGGTCGCAGCCGTGGTTAGGGAACTCGATGCCGATATCATTGCCTTGCAGGAGGCCGACGAAAGAACCGGAAGCAGGCAGGGATTGCTGGATCTCGCAGCGCTCGAGCGGGACAGCGATCTCGTCCCCACCCATGTCCCGGAAAACCGCCGCAGCCATGGCTGGCACGGAAATCTGATCCTGGCACGCCGTGGCGTGGTCGAAAGCGTGAACCAGCTCCGGCTGCCCGGCCTCGAGCCGCGCGGTGCGGTCATCGTGGACCTGGAACTGAAGGGCGTTTCGCTCAGGATCATAGCCGCACATTTTGGCTTGCTGCGGCGGTCGCGCTCGCAGCAGGCCAACGCGCTGGTCGAAGCCACGCACCCGGTTCTGCGGCCAACAATCCTGCTTGGCGACCTCAACGAATGGCGCGTCCGCAACAGGTCTTCGCTGCTGGCCCTGCTTCCGCATTTCGGTCCGATCGATGCGGTTCTGCCGAGCTTTCCGTCGCGCTTTCCGCTGTTTGCGCTCGACCGCATCCTGGCCAGGCCGCCGCACCTGATTTCCAGCATCGAGGTGCACAAGACGCCGCTGGCGCAACGGGCTTCCGATCATCTGCCGATCAAGGCCCGGCTGAACCTGGACGCGATACGTCAGCCGCGACTGCAACCAGAATGACCCTGAAGGGTTGTTAGTCAGATTTCAGACGGTTTGCTTCGCTGATGTTTGCCGGTGCACTTCATGGATACAGCCATTTCGCGGTTTGCCCGGGACAAGATCGCTGCCGGCAATAGCGGGCTGCTGCTGATCGCCGACAATTATGACGCGTTTGCCGCGCGAATCCTTGCTGCGCGCAGTGCCACAAGCAGCCTCGACCTGATGTACTATCTCTGGCACGACGACCATAGCGGCCGGCTGCTGATGCAGGAGGTCGTCAAGGCGGCGGAGCGCGGTGTCCGCGTCCGCATGCTGCTGGACGATATAAATCCGCGCAACAGCGACGCCGCTTACCTGGCGCTCAACAGCTACAAGAACATCGAGCTGAGGCTGTTCAACCCGAGCGGCATGAGGAACGGCAGCATCTTTCGCTCGCTGGAGATGGTCGCCCGGCTGTTTGCGATGACCCGCCGCATGCACAACAAGGCCTGGATCGCCGATGAGGGCTTGGCCATCGTCGGCGGAAGAAATATCGGCGATGCCTATTTCGACGCTGCGGAGACGAATTTTCGCGATCTCGACCTGTTGCTTCTCGGTCCTGCCGTAGGGCAGACGATGCAGATCTTCGAGGCGTTCTGGAATTGCGAGGCAGCAACGCCGATCCAGCTGCTCAGTCCAGCTGCGGCGGGCTCGCGCGCCGATTTCCTCGACAATCCCGACGCGACCGCGGACGGCCGGCTGTTGAACAGCCTCAGTGCCTGGCGCACGATCACGGAGTTCATTGCAGCACACAGCGACGTCTGCTGGACGAAAGGCGTTCGCGTCATTTCCGATCCGCCGGAAAAGGTGCGCGGCAAAAGGCGCAGGAACTGGCTGACCAAGGAGCTGCTTCCCGCTATCGCGGCCACCAGGCAGCGCCTCGAAATTGTCTCGCCCTATTTCATCCCCAGCCGCACCGGGTTGGCCATCCTGTCGAAGCTGGTGGGCCGTGGCGCCGAGGTTGCAGTACTGACCAACTCGCTCGCCGCGACGGACGTCGCCGCCGTGCACGGCGCCTATGCCAAATACCGCCGCAAGCTGCTTAAAAAGGGTATCCAGCTTTTCGAATTGCAGCCCTTCGACCGTCAGGCCAACATCTCCGTTTTCGGTTCAAAGGGAGCCAGCCTCCACACCAAGGCCTTCACGGTCGACGATACGCTGGGGTTTGTCGGTTCCTTCAATTTCGACCCACGTTCGGTGTCGTTGAATGCGGAAATGGGCGTGCTTTTCCACGATACCAATCTGGTGATGGAGTTGCGCCGGCTGTTCGAGCACGAAAAATCACCGCAGACGAGCTATCAGCTGGTCCTGGACAAAGGCGCCTTGCGGTGGCTCGGCATGGCGGATGGCGAGATGCGGCAATATTCGCGTGAACCCGAGGCCAGTCTCTATCGGCGCATCGTTGCAGCGCTGGTTGGATGCCTGCCGATCGAATCGCAATTGTAAAAGCGACGGATTTGCAACTCATTGTCGGAACGGAACGCTTTGTCGGAACGCAACTCGGGGATCACGAGTTGTAAGCCGTATCCGGAGCATGCCTATGAAGACCACCATATACAGTTTTCTTGCTGAGCTCTTGCCGTTCTGGATGGCGCATAAACGCAAAATGCGCGCCGACCGCGCCGCTGAGTGGCCGACGCGACCGGCTGCTGCGGACGACGATGGTCGGCTGTCTGGCGATCCTAGTCGAGCAACACCGGCGCGGCGGCGCAACACGTCCTAAGGGCGGGATGCCTTCAAATTAGATCCCGCTCCAACTGTCTGGCTAGCCGCATTTCCGCGACGCCAAGTGATCCCATTTGGCTGCAGAAGCTCTAGCCCTAGGCGATCACGCTATCGTCAAGTGTCGCTATTCGAAATCCGGCGTTACCAAGCATCCATTTTGCAGCACGTACGTTAATGTGCACTACAGGTTGCCGCTATAGGTGAGCGCCATGAGTGCTAGTGCGATAGAATTCTTGCAGGACTGGATCCACGAAAACGTTCATCTACCGCCGCCTTCGATCAAGCTTGAAAAGGAGGCGGAAATCCTCGCCAGGGAATGCAAGGAAGAGGCGGCCGACGCCGGCGTGCCCATAGAAGACATCGAGGAAGAGGTTGGCGACCTCAAGGACCTGCTCGTCGCCAAGCTTGAAGACGCAGCCGAGGACGAGGCCAGGCAGCTCAACGGCAAGGGGCGCGACATGAATAGGACGGATGGAGCCAACGGGCCGGCGACCCTGCAGAACAATCTGTGACTCAGGGCGGGTCGAACGAATGCGCCGCTGAGGGAGCCGCAATCTCCTAGGCTTTTCAGCGGGTCCGTACTGCAGCCGGTGCCGTGGGTTAGACTCCGCACGATCCGCCCGGGCTGAAGGAACGACCTGGTCGCATAAACCTTTTCGCCGGACACGCGTTGTTGGGTTTCAAGCCAGGGAGATGACCATGCAGATGAAATCGGAAATCGCCGGCGAGGCCGCCAAGCAACGGCACATCCAGCGCCGCATCGACGAGAGAGACAAGTCCAAGTCCAATGGCAAGCAAAAAGGCGCTATGCAGGCCGGTGCCCGCAAATATCCCGAGCCGCCCTTCCCCGAGCAGCACCAGCCGAAGCCGGGGCATGAATGGGCGATCGAGCCGGCACCGCTTTACGATGCGCCGTACTATATCGGATCGAAAAAGCTCGACGGTAAAGTGGCCGTCATTACCGGCGGCGACTCAGGCATCGGCCGTGCGGTGGCCGTGCTCTATGCGCGTGAAGGCGCCGATGTGGCGATCATCTATCTCTCGGAGGACAAGGACGCCGAAGAGACCAAAAGGGCCGTCGAAGCGGAAGGCCAGCGCTGCATCCTGATCAAGGCCGACGTCAGCGAACGCGACCACTGCCACAACGCGGTGGCTGAGATCGTACAGGAGTTTGGGCGGATCGACGTGCTGGTCAACAACGCCGCTTTCCAGATCCATTCCAGCGATTTCAGCGAGCTGACCGAGGAGCATTTCGACACGACGCTGAAGACCAACCTCTACGGCTATTTCCACATGGCGCAGGAGGCCGTGCCGCACATGAAAGCCGGTTCGGCGATCATCAATACCGGCTCCGTGACCGGCATCGAGGGCTCGAAGCAACTGGTCGATTACTCCATGACCAAGGGCGGCATTCATGCCTTCACCCGCGCGCTCTCGGGCAACCTTGTCGAGAAGGGCATAAGGGTCAACGCCGTGGCGCCAGGCCCGGTTTGGACGCCGCTCAACCCCTCGGACAAGGAAGCCGGCGATGTCTCGAAATTTGGCGCCGATACGCCGATGAAGCGGCCGGCGCAGCCGGAAGAGATCGCGCCGGCCTACGTGTTCCTCGCCTCGCCACACTGCTCGAGCTACATCACCGGCGAGATATTGCCGATCGTCGGCGGCTACTGACGGCATGTATTTCATTGCCCTGGCCACTGACTATGACGGCACGCTGGCGCATGAAGGGCTCGTTGCCGAGAAGACGCTTGCGGCGCTTGAACGCTTCAAGAAGAGCGGCCGCAAACTCATTCTCGTGACCGGGCGCGAGCTGCCCGACCTCAAACGCGTCTTTCCCGAAGTCGCGATCTTCGACAAGGTGGTCGCGGAAAACGGGGCGCTGATCTACACGCCGGCCAGCGAGGAGGAGCGGACGATATCTCCGCCGCCCGCCCCCGAGTTCATCGCCAAACTCAGGAAACGCGGTGTCAAACCGCTTTCGGTCGGACGCTCGATCGTCGCAACCTGGGAACCGCATCAGACTACCGCGCTCGAGGTCATCCAGAAATTGGGGCTGGAGCTGGAAATCATTTTCAACAAAGGCGCGGTGATGATCCTGCCCAGCGGCATCAACAAGGCGACGGGGCTGACAGCCGCGCTTCAGGACCTCAGATTGTCGCCGCACAACGTCGTCGGTGTCGGCGACGCCGAAAACGACCATGCCTTCCTGCGCGCCTGCGGCTTCAGCGTCGCCGTCGACAACGCACTGCCGGCAGTCAAGAGTACGGCGGATCTCGTGACACGCGGCGCGCGCGGAAAAGGCGTCGAGGAGCTGATCGCCAAGGTGGTCGAGCGCGACCGCGAGCTTGTGCCAAGCCGCGACGGCATTCTGCTTGGCTCGGAGGATGGCAAGGAGGTGTATCTATCGCCAACCGATACGGTGCTGATCGCCGGCAGCTCCGGCATCGGCAAATCGACCCTGGCGACCGCATTGACGGAGCGCTTCGTCGAGAGAAAGTTCCAGTTCTGCATCTTCGATCCGGAAGGCGACTATGACGGCCTCGAAGGCGCCGTCCGGCTGGGCGACGGCTCGAACGCGCCGACGAAGACGCAACTGCTCGATCTCCTGGAGAAGCCGGACAACAATCTGGTCGTCAATGGCCTGGCGCTGCGCGTCAACGAGCGGCCGGACTTCTTTGCCGACCTGCTGCCGGGCCTTGGCGGTGTTCGCTTCCGCACCGCACGACCACACTGGCTGATCATCGACGAGGCGCATCACCTGTTGCCGAAGCGGCGCGACGACACGCCAATGGTGCTGGCCATGGAATTGCCGGGCACGATCCTGATCACGGTTCATCCGGACGCGATCTCAACCGAGGCATTGCGGCTGGTCACCGCCGTCATCGCACTCGGTCCCAAGGCGAAAAAGGTCATCAAGACGTTCTGTCGCGAGACCGGCACCGAACCGCCAAAGGACAAGGACCTGAACTCTCCAAAAGACGAGCGCGTGCTGTTCTGGCGGCCGCAGGCGCGCAAGAAGCCTGCCATGGTCGAGCCGATCGAGCCGCGACAGTCGCTCAAGCGCCACAGCCGAAAATATGCCGAGGGTCAGCTCGACGAGAAGGGCAGCTTCTATTTCCGCGGCCCCGACAATGCGATGAACCTCCGCGCCCATAATCTGATGATTTTCGCCCAGATCGCCGAAGGCATCGACGACAAGACCTGGGAACATCATCTGCGCGCCGGCGACTATTCCGAATGGTTTCGCCACCAGATCAGGGACAAGGAACTGGCATGCGAAACGGCCGAAGCGGAGAAAGACGGCACACTTTCGGCGCAAGAGAGCCGCAACCACGTCCTCGACGCCGTGCGCCGCCGCTATACCGCGCCCGCAACCGCGCCAAAGGAATAGATGCAGACGCTGCCCAGCCGTGGAACCTCATCCGCCAAACGAGATTGTGTTCTATCGGGCGCCCGATCTATTCAATGCCGAACAAGTGCCCCCGGAAGGAGACGATGGATGAGCAACGACCGGGACAAGGATGGTCCTGTCTTTTCGGCGGAACAGGCGCGGCAGGGCGAGATCATCCTGCGGACGCGGGCGCGCCGGATCATTTTCATCGCCGGCCTGGTGGGTCTCGTCTTGCTGGCATGGCTGGTGTGGTGGATTTGAATTCCTGACGGCTGGAGCGAAATCATGAAATCACAGCTTGTTGCCGAAAGCGCCGGACAGAGAACGTTCGTCGTTGTGCTTGATCCCGGCGAAGAGGCGTTTGCGCAGCTGACGTCGTTTGCGGTCGACCGTGGCGTCGGCAGTGCGTCGCTGACCGCGCTTGGCGCTTTCGAAAGCGCAACCGTCGGCTGGTTCGACCCTGGCGAAAGGACCTACCGGAAAATCCCCGTCCGGGAACAGTGTGAAGTGCTGAGCGCGATCGGCGATGTTGCCATCGGCGACGACGGCAGGCCCAGCCTGCACGTCCACGCAGTCCTTGGATTGAGTGACGGCACCACGAGGGGCGGTCATCTGCTGGACGGCATCGTGCGGCCGACGCTCGAGGTCACATTGGTGGAGACGCCTGGCCATCTGCGCCGGAGGCACCGTCCCGAACTCGGCGTCGCCCTGATCGACTTGGAGGCTTGATCCGACCCGATCACTTCGCTGATTTAACTGCGGCTTTCTCGGGGGCGCCTTCCCAACCGAAAACGCTGCGGCCGCCGAGCAGATGCGATTGCTCGAACTCCCCGGCGACGATTTCCTTCAGGCTTGGACCGGTGACATAGCGCTCCACCTGCCGCGACTGGTCGTCCAGCCGCCGCAACGCGCCGATCTCTTCGTCACGGCCGAGCCTGGCCTTCTGCACTGCCGACTTCAGTACGCCGATCGTCTCGTCATAGACCTTCAGCGGCACCGGGAACGGGTGCCTGTCCTTGCCGCCATGCGCCAGCGAGAAACGTCCGGGATCGGAAAAGCGGCACGGCGCGCCATGCACGACTTCGGCGACCAGCGCCAGCGCCCGCACAGTGCGCGCGCCGACATTGGGCACCAGGAGAAGCCCGGCGAAATCTGTCGGGCCGCGCTCGGCCGCCGCCGCGATGTTGCCGTGCAGGCGGCGCATGACGACATCGCTTTCGCGTACATCGTGGTGCGCCGGCATCACCAGATGCGGCAGCAGCTTTTGTGCCGGCTCCGGCGCTGGCGCTGAACCCCGCTCCAAAGCGGCAAGCTCCCTCACGATGCGATCCGGTCCAAGGTCGCGCAGAAGGTCCAGTTGTCCCTGGCGCGACGCTTCGGCGCGGCGGTCGGTCAGGTTGACGATCTCGCCCTGGTTGGCGCCCTCGATGGCAGCATGCGGCTGGTCGACAAAGCTCGTCAGGCCCTCGGACAGCCAGTGATAGCGGCGTGCCACCTTGCTGTCGCCGTTCATGCCTTGCTGCACCACCACCCACTTGCCGTCGTCGGTGACGATAAAGCCGTGCAGATAGAGATCGAAACCGTCCTGGACCGCAGCGCTGTCCACCTTGGCGACAAGCCGGCTGGCGGTCGCGAGGCCTTGCCCGTCGAGGCCGACGCGCTCACCGATCAGGGCAAGCTCATGCGGGGTCTTGCGCGAATGCGCGCCGCGGCCGCCGCAAACGTGGATGCCGAGTTCGCCGGAAAGCGGCGACAGGCCGCGCTTCAACGCTCCGACGACGCTGGTGGTGATGCCGGAAGAGTGCCAGTCCATCCCCATCACGGCGCCAAAGGACTGGAACCAGAACGGATGCGCCAGCCGGCGCAGCAGTTCATCGCGGCCGTAATGGTGGATGATCGCTTCGCACATGACCGCGCCAAGCCGCGTCATGCGGTCGCCGAGCCATTTCGGTACGCGCCCGCCGTGAAGTGGAAGATCAGCACTTCCCGATCGCTGTGCCACGCTCTTTTGCTTGCTCCTTGAGTCCTGCCTCGACAGATAGATAGATATCGAAAGCGCCGCGAAGAAGCGATGGCCTGAATTCAGGCCGCGATCGTTGCAAGCCGGCGTTTCCGTGAAACGATGAACCGCTCTAGCGGGCAGGTTCGCTGAGGAGATCAAACTTCTGGATCTCGCAATGCTCGCCCACCGATGCCAGCAGATCCATTGGCGGTGCGCCAGTGTCCGGCCGCCTCCAACTGATCTCGAACGAGAATACGGGGTCCTTGATATCCGGGCGCCTCTCTATCGCGACGAGGCGTGCCCGGTAGCCAAGCGGCCCGATCATCGTATCGAGTTCCTGTCGGGCTGCGGCCTTCCACGTCACCGCCAACTGGGCGTGGTGTTCGCGCGACATTCGAAGATCCACCCATTTCAGGACCAGCAAGGTGGCCAGCGTCAGCGCCGTGCCGGCCGCGCCCAAGCCGTATTGGCCACCACCGAAAGCCAATCCGATTGCCGTCATCACCCACAACGTGGCCGCCGTGGTGACGCCGCTGACAAGATTGCCGCGGCGAAGAATGGCGCCACCGCCGATAAAGCCGACGCCGGTCAGCACGCCCAGCGGAAAGCGCAAGACGTCCATCGATGCAAACGAATCCGGGTGCTTGCCTACGGTCCCCAGCAGAATGCTGGCCTGGATCATTGCGATGGCAGCGGCTAACCCGACCAGCACGGTGGTGCGTAGCCCCGCCGCGTGCCCGCGCGCCTCGCGGTTGAGGCCTATCAACAGGCCGGCGAGCGCGGTCAGAAGCAACCGTGCCGCGATGTCCTGCCAGACCGGAACAACGAGGACCATCGCGGTCACCCGTCAGGCCAAGCGCGGCTGGCCAGGAATAGCGCCATGGTCAAAGCGAACAAGGGCAAGAGCGTCTTCATCGCAAATTCTTTTCGTCGATAAGCAACAAACGATGCGCCTGGATTTTGGTTGCGCCGCCGACGATTCACCCCGGCGATGGGCAGCGGCGGAACAAAACCTTCGGCCTGCGGGTTGGTGGGTTCACGCCAACGAAGGATTTGCAGTCATGGTCCGCTTGCTGCTTGCCGGAGCCGTCGCTTATCTGGCCTATCGCATCACCAAGGAGATCGGTGGGTTCGGCGAGGTCTATCCGCGGTCGCCTTCACCCGACCAAACCGGCCGCAAGGCGCCGAGGCGGCAAAGCGGGGCACAGGGGAATGGCCGACGGCGATAGCGAATGCCTCAGCGGGGCGCGGACCAGCCATGACCGCATTTCCGTTGCCGCTCGACCTTCGTCCGATGGAAGCCAAAGCCGCCGACGCAATTCCTGGCGGCGACGGGCTTTGGCAGTACGAACCGAAATGGGACGGCTTTCGCTGCCTCGTGTTCAAGGGCGACGATGCCGTCGATCTGCGTGCAAAATCGGGCAAGCCGCTTGGCCGCTATTTTCCCGAACTGGTCGCGGTGCTGCGGGACGTGAGCTCGCGACGGTTTGTTGCCGACGGCGAGATTGTCATCGAGGTCGACGGATCGTCCTCGTTCGAGGCCCTGCAAATGCGCCTTCATCCCGCCGAAAGCAGGATCCGCAAGTTGAGCCTGGAGACGCCTGCCATGCTGGTCCTGTTCGACATGCTGGCCGAACCCGGCGGCAGGATCATCATCGAAGAGCCTCTCACCACCAGGAGGCAGGCGATTGAGGCCTTTGTGGCGTCGGCGGCACGGCCCGCACTGCACCTGTCCAGATATACGCACGACGCCGCCACCGCCGAGCGCTGGCTGCAGGGCGCCGGCCACGGCTCGACCGACGGCGTCGTTGCAAAACTGATCGCCGAGCCATACCGGCCCGGCGAGCGCGCCATGGTCAAGGTCAAGCGGCTGCGCACCGCGGATTGCGTGGTCGGCGGCTTTCGCTATCTCGCCGGCAGCAACGAAGTCGGATCCCTGCTGCTCGGGCTCTACAACAATGAAGGCAGGCTGGACCATGTCGGCTTCACCTCGACCATCGGCAAGGACGACCGGGCGGCGCTGACCAGGCGGCTGGAAAAACTGCGGGCCAAACCGGGTTTCACCGGCAAGGCGCCGGGCGGACCAAGCCGCTGGAGCACGGAGCGCAGCGGGCAATGGGAGCCCATAAAACCCGAACTGGTGGTCGAGGTTCGTTTCGACCATGTGACAGGCGACCGGTTCCGGCACGGTACCAAGCTGTTGCGCTGGCGGCCGGACAAGGAACCCCGGCAATGTACGTTCGAGCAGATCGAGTAAGTCCGCTCCGAGGCACCGTTTCAAGGCTCTTGCTGCCCGCTCTACCGTTCATGACGGACCAATGCAGAATTCATCGGTTCGCCGCGGCCAACCGAGCCTTGGCAACCATTTCCGAGGCTCGGTTGTGGTTTTGAGATCAAGCGGCTTCTTGCATTGCTCGTTCGTTGACGCCGCTTTCGCCGAGCTTGGAAAGCGCTTCGTCGGTCGCGACCTCTTCCTTGAGGGTTGCCCTGAGCAGCTCGACAACGTCGCTCTTGCCAAGTTCTTCCGCCCACGCGATCAAAGTGCCGTAGCGAGCGATCTCGTAATGTTCGACAGCCTGCGCCGCGCCGACAAGCCCGGCGTCGAGCGCGGGAGCACCGTTATACTCCTCGAGCACTTCCGAGCCCTCTTCGATGATGCCGTCGATCGCCGGACAGGTCTTGCCGCGGGCCGGCTTGCCGAATTTCTCGAACACCTCCTCGAGGCGGTCGACATGTCCTTCGGTTTCCATGCGGTGTTTCTCAAAGGCGGCGGTCACTTCTTCCGACTCCGCGCCCTTGGCCATTTTGGGCAGCGTTTTCAGTATCTTCTTCTCGGCGTAGTAGAGGTCTTTGAGCCCGTCGAGGAACAGATCCTCAAGGCCCTTGCTTGCCGCCTTCGCGGCCTTTTTCGTGGTCGCCATGATCCTCTCCCGAATGGTTCGTGCCGCCTCGCAAAGTAGAGGCGTCCCATAACCCTCCGACGGGAAACAAGTTCCCTGACGGTCCGGGAGCTTCGAAAATTTTTTCGGACCCCGCTGTCTAGTGTCGCAAGGGGTCTCGACCTGCGGCAGCAATCGGCGAGGAAAGTGCCGTCAGCGCTCGCCGATATGCTCGACCAGGCGGGTATATTCGGCCTCCGCCAGGCCGTAGCCGCCATCGGCCAGTGCGACGAGACCATCGCGATCGCGGATGATAATTTCGCCGCGGCGGGACCGGATGAGCCCTCGCCCCTCAAGCAGCTGCAGCGCGACCGTGACGCCCGGGCGCCTTACGCCAAGC
This sequence comes from Mesorhizobium sp. M1428, assembly GCF_040317515.1. Taxonomy (NCBI): domain Bacteria; kingdom Pseudomonadati; phylum Pseudomonadota; class Alphaproteobacteria; order Hyphomicrobiales; family Phyllobacteriaceae; genus Mesorhizobium; species Mesorhizobium sp. M1428. The sequence continues at coordinate 62,023 of NZ_JAMYKT010000004.1, read as the reverse complement.
ATGATCGACAGGAATTCGTGAGTGATCGTCAGCCGGCCGCCGTCCACCCGATCGTCACACATGAGCAGCCAGCGCGCCAGCCGGTCTTCAAGTTTCGATCGTGCGTTGACCAGCGCGGTATAGCCAGTCTGGACATGCAGATATTGCACGTAGCGCAGCAAGAACAGCCGCAGCGTCGGGCTTTGCGTCAGCGCCGCCTTGAACGGCTCGGCGTCGATCCTGGCGGCCTCTCCGGCCAGCTGCACATAGCAATCATGGACCGTACGGTCGTCGCCCATTATCAGGGCCGAGCCGGTCATACCTTCCAAGCCGACAAGGCCAACTTCCGCATCGCTGCCGTTCGGCATTTTCGCAACCACCGAACCGATGCCGTCCTCGAGGAAATAAATGGCCTCGATCGGCGATCCGGACACTTCGAGCGATTGCCGTAACTCCAGCGAACAGCGCTCGATGTGCGGCTCGAGAGAGGCGAAATCGTCGGCGCTCATCCGGCGCAACAGCTTGTTTCTGTATAGAGTTCTATCGGAAATTGCTGGATCAGACATAGCTAGCCCCAAAACAGGGCAAGAGCTTTCTTATCTCCCAGCCGTCCGCGCCCGGTATAACCTGCGGACGATAGCGCTTATATATGGACTCAAAGGTATGGAGCCTACTAAATAAAAAAATGAATCGATGCACGGCAGTTTCTCCTGCCGCTTGCCTACGAAAACATCCGACTGAAAGTTAGAGTTGGAAACGTACCAAAGACCGTTTGGTACGAAAACGACAATTGAGGTCACCGGATGCGAAAGAGCCCGTCGCGAGGGATGCAACGGGCTCCATTCGGGCGTCGTGGGCTACGCCCAATGATCCAAATGAGGGGTGGGTTGGATCGCAGCAACAATGCAGGTGCAAGGCAGTCGTTCCCAAACTGTCTGCTTGGTAATTTCCGTACATTGAGTTTGGACGAAAGCGGCGCTAATTGAATTGGTGTCGTCCACAAGACATGGCGAGTGGACGCTTGAAAGACGCTTCGCGCTTTCGCCCTTTTTCAAGGGAGGATGGCATGTCGATGCAAGGTGCAGCAACTCCAGCCGAACTGAGCGTGCTGAAAAAAGCGCTCGACGACTGCTGCCGCGAGTTGGGTGTTGCGGACGACAGTCCTGTCCGCGAGCGGTTGGCCGCACGTATCATGTCGCTGTTCAACGAGGGTGTGCTCAGCGCCGATCTGAAAGAAGCGCTGGCCGCCGATCGCCAACACTAAGCTGCTGCTATGGTGGTGTCCTCGGTGCCGAAAGGTTCGGCACCGAGTCACCCTTTTTAGCCAAGGTCCTGGTTGGCCAAGGATCGTGGAAATCTTGTCTTTTCACGACAAAACGCCCGGCGCTTGTTGCCAAGCGGCAGGCGTTTTTGTCGCGAGCGTGACACTAAGGCCCGTCGCGTTCGACTGGCCTCATGCGATGTGCTTTAGGTTCCTGTTTTATGCACGTCGCTATCACAAAACCGCTGCACACCCTCGGTTCAAGCCCGAGGGCATGCTTTTGCGCGACATGCATTCAAATGCGCCCAAGCAGGACCAGGATAATGACGATAAGCAGCACCAGGCCTAGGCCGCCACCACCGTAATAGCCGGTGCCATAGAACGGTCCGCCGCCCAAGCCGCTGAAGCCGCCAAGCAAGGCAAGGACCAAGATTATGATGAGAATGGTTCCAAGGCCCATGATGTCTGCTCTCCTTGTTTGCGCTGCCGCCATTCGCATCAGCGCGTCGCATTGTACAAAGGTATGAACGTACAAAGGTATGAACTCACAAGGAGCATTCCTGTTCCGGCGGGACGTAAGGCGTACGCTTATGCGGCGAGCAAAATACCGGGCTGTGCCGTTAGAAAAGTCCACAGAAGCATGCCAGCCGAGAATGGCATGGCGGCCGCCTTGAACACCTGAGAACATGCTGAATTTCATGGGGAATTTGTCGGAACCTTCGCCCGCCCGAACGGTTGTTTTCGTAGTCGCAACGCGACGACCCTCGTAAAAAGGAGAAGCATCATGCTCACGAAAATACTCGCAGCTTCGGCGCTTACGATCGGTCTGGCCACGTCAGCGATGGCCCAGAACGTCGGCGATCCCTCCGGAGCCGCTGCCGACGGGAGCGGGCGGACGGTCGTAGTGCCGGATAATGGCGGCCCTGATACCGGCACGGATTCGACCATCACCAACAGCATTCGCGATTTCTCAACGACGAATTCGAATGCCGACCGGAATTGCCCGCCTGGCCCGCAAGGGGCTCTGCCCGATGCGACCGGCAAGGCTCCGGGCACGATGGCGCCGACGGTGAACGACAACCACTGCGGCAAGTAAGCGCCACAGCCTGACGAGGCCGCGGAGCATAGGCTCCGCGGCCGGTTGCCGTAAGATCAGCCGCCTAACGGCCGCGGTGGTCGAAGCTGACCGCGATCTCCCGACCGTCCAGCGCCCGAACGATGAAGCCAACCAGCTCCTCGTCGGTTTGCCGGAAGCAGGGAAAGCGCTTGCGCAAATCGGCTATGACGACGGTGGTCGAGAGAATATCGCCCGGATGGTAGTCGGCCATGACGGTATGGACGGCTTTGTCGGTATCAATACCGATTCCAAGCGGCGACTTGATCTGCCCCACGGAAGCCTCCACCCATCTCTCCCAGCCAACGATAGCAAGACTGCGGTAAAGCGAAAGAGCTTGTACGATTCCGTACGATCTCGTGGCTTGCGTTGCACTTTGCCGGACGCAGCCGGCGTCTTTTGTTTTGCGTTTCCAAACCATTGTTTTGCGGCGCGGGGGGTGGGCCCCCCACGACCAGGCAACCTCGCCGCAGCTTCCGCGTTGAGCCATCGGAGGGATGACATCAGCCTCGGAGAATCCCCATGAAAACCCTTCTATCCATCACTGCGGCAGCGATGATGGCTGGCGCATCTTTGGCTGCTTTCGCCCAATCGGCGACGCTGACGCCTCTGACGACCGACACCATGAGCAAGGTTGACACCGCGACGTTCATCAAGACCGTGCCCATTGCCAATACATTTGAAATCGAATCGAGCCGGCTTGCGCAGACCCAGGCGAAGGCCGACGACGTGAAGGCATTCGCGGCGCAAATGATCACGGACCACACCAAGGCCGGCGAGGACTTCAAGGCGGCGCTCAGCAAGGGTCAGACGACTTCGGCCACCCAGCCAGCCGGCCCGCCGCTGGACACCAAGCACCAGGCGCTGCTCGACCAACTCAAGGAGACCAGCGGGGACAGCTTCCAATCGAAATATATCGACATGCAGACCCAGGCGCATAAGGAAGCGGTGGCGCTGTTTTCCGCCTACGCAAATTCCGGCGACGATCCGGCGATGAAGGAGTTTGCCAAGAAGACGCTGCCGGTGCTGCAAATGCACGAACGTCACGTGAAGGATCTCGCTGCCGCGCATCAATGAGAGCGAACACCGTGCGGCTTCGCCAACGGAAACGCCCCGGCATGAATGAAGCGGCTGTCGTCGGGCCGGGAACAAAGCACCGAGAGTGCCGTTATTCACCCGCCCTATTCCGCGGAATATCCAATGGAAGGCGGCATTCGCGAGGCCTCAAGGATAGTAGCGCCGGCTTTCGGCGCCGTCCTGGTCGCCGCTGTCACAGGCTGAATCGCCTTCCGGCCAGCACAGGTTACCTCAATGCGCTACGGCGAGATATTTGCAAACGCAACGGCACTCTTGTTGCTGGCGCTAATGGTTGGCGGCGTCTTCGTCCTGTTTGGAGAACCGCTGTGGCCGCGGCACTACGCGCGAATGGTGCTGGTCACCGATATCGATGCCATTACCACCGCGTCAGTCCGAACAAGCTGCGTGCCCGGTCCCTGCCTGCCCGACACCATCGATCACACCGTGCTCGCTCCTCGCCCCGAGGACGGACCTTGATTTGCGATTTGCAGACGCTGGAGCCGGGTACGGAAAAGCCCGCCGCCCGAGCTGCGCGGCGGGCTTTTTGGTGCATCAACCCACGGTAGACCGTCTGGCCACGACTAGGTCAGGATAATCACGATCTTGTAGGTATTCGGGTCGACGATGACGATCCGGCCGTCGGCGAGCACGAAATACTCATAGCTTTCGTAAGCCGGAACGATCTTGACGATGCGCGCCGGCAGGCGATGCAGCCGGACCTTCTTTCGCGGAACCTCGACACCGACAGAGATGTCGAAATCGACGCTGGAAACCGGTTGGACGTTGGTCTCCTTGATGACCTGCGTGATCTCCGTCTTCTGTTCAACGGTCACATTGTTGATGGAAGCGGTCGAACTCTGGTCTTGCGTCTGCGTCGAGGCATTGCCCTGAGTCTGCTCGGTGGTCGTGGTCCCAGTCTTGCCCTGAGCCTGCTCCTCGGTCTTCATTTTCGTGTTGCCTTGGGCCTGCTCGGTGGTGGTGGTTCCAGCCTTGCCTTGAGCCTGCTCGTCGGTCTTCATCTTGGTGGTGCCCGTGGCCTGCTGCTCAGTCGTAGGGCCAGTCTTGCCCTGAGCCTGCTCGTCGGTCTTCATCTTGGTGGTGCCCGTCGCCTGCTGTTCAGTCGTGGCACCGGCCTTGCCCTGGGCTTGCTCGTCGGTCTTCAGCTTCGGTTTGCCCTGCGCCTGTTGATCAGTCGTGGCGCCGGCCTTGCCCTGGGCCTGCTCGCCCATCTTGGCGCCATTTGGGCAGTTGGCGGTGCCGGTTGCACAATTGGCGCCGGACTGGTCATCGGTCGACTGCTGCGTCTGGGCAAGTGCAGCCCCGCAGCTGACGCTGATTGCTAGCATGCTGGTGATCAGAACGCCTTTCATGAGAGATCTCCTTGGAAAATGCGTCCCTTCACCGCGTAAAACTGCGGCTAAAAAACTTTGTTCCAAACAATTGAGGGAAACGGCAAGCGATCCGAGTGGCGGAACAAGCTCCACCTGATGACGTTACCGGCCTATAGCGACCCCGCTGCGAACAGCATGACGCGACGCAGCGCAGAGGTGGCTCACGACGAAAGGAGACGATCATGAGAATGCATCTTTCGGCAGCCGCGGGTGGGTTCTTGCTGCTTGCGGGTGTTGGCGCCGCTGCCGCTCAGGACGTGGTCATCGAACCGCAGCAGGAGACGATCGTACGCGAATATGTGAAAAAGCAGCCCCTGGCGTCCGTCCAGCTTCCCGGCGTGGAGCTCAATGTCGGCTCGACCCTGCCCGATACCGTCGAGCTTCATGAAGTTCCCAACGTCAAATACCGCTACGTCGTCGTCGACAACCAGACCGTCCTGGTCGATCCGGGCACACGCAGGATCGTGAAGGTCATCCAGTGAGCAATGCGCGTCGTTTTTTGAAGGGACATGCGGCGCGCCCTGCATTGTCGACATCCCAAACTGCTGCCCGTGCTGGGCAATTCGAATGCAGAAAGGCCCGCCGTTCCGATGCATGGCGGGCCTCGTAGCGGAGACGACGCCTGGACAATTTCTGAACCAGCATTGGCTTATAACGCATGATCCCAGCACGCGCCCTGTGCTCGCCAGGCCCGAAACTTTGAGAGAATATTCCTGGCTTCGCATTTCGCGGGAAATTCGGTGCTTTGATCCGACGGTCAGCATTCCCGATGATGCCGGGAAGGCTTGGCACTCCGCCTGGCCGCAACAACTTCAGAACCGATGGGATAGATCATGTCTGGGAACACCAACACTTTGCGCTCATTTCTCTCCGCAAGTATAAACCGGCGCGCCGGTCTGGCTGTACTTTTCGCGTCGGCGGTTGCGATTGTCGGCCTTGCTGCGCCGTCCTTCGCCGAAGACAAGACGGCGGTCAAGGTCGGCATCATGAGCGGCGAGGACGAGGATGTGTGGCGGGTCGTCACCGCCCAGGCGGCAGAGAGGGGACTGACGATCGAGACCGTGGTGTTCAACGACTACACCCAGCCGAATGAAGCGCTCGAACGCGGCGAAATCGACGCCAACGCCTTCCAGCACAAGCCCTATCTCGACAATCAGATCAAGACGCAGGGCTATCACATCGTGCCGGTCGGCTATACCGGGGTTTGGCCGATCGGCCTCTATTCCAAGAAATACACAAGGATTGCCGACCTGCCCGAAGGCGCGGTCATTGGCGTACCGAACGACCCGTCCAATGAGGGCCGCGCACTGCGCGTTCTGCAGAGCGAAGGTCTGATCAAGCTCAGGGAAGGCACCGGCATTCTGGCGACGACCACCGACATTGCCGAAAACCCGAAGAAATTGGTCGTCAAGGAGCTTGACGCCGGCATTGTCGGGCGCTCGGTGGAAGACCTCGACGGGGCCGTGGTCAACACGGATTGGGCGCTTAAGAGCGGGCTCACGCCGGAGAACCGCATCGCCCAGGAGGCGGTGGCCGACAATCCCTACCGCAACTTCATCGCGGTCGGGGCCGGCAATGAAAACCAGCCCTGGGTAAAGACATTGGTCGCCTCCTATCAGAACGAAAAGGTGAAGGCCGAATTCGACCTGGTCTACAAGGGAACCGGCATCAGCGCCTATTGATGCCGAGCTCGACTGGGCGCTGAAGCCCGGCGTGATAAAGCGGTCCGCGCTTCAACGCGGACCGCGATCGCGTTTGCGGGACACTAAACAGGAACTTTCATGAACCAGCATTTCGCCCCGGTTGCCGAAGTCATGCATTCCGCCGGCAACCGTGCCGCGGGACCGGACGATGTCGTACGCCTAATCGAGCTGAAGCGCCGCTTTGGCGCGACAGCGGCGCTGGACGGCGTATCGCTCAGCGTGCGCCAGGGCGAGATCCTCGGCATCATCGGCCGCAGCGGCGCCGGCAAGTCGACGCTGATACGCTGCCTGAACGGCCTGGAACGGCCGGATACAGGACAGGTCTTCATCGAAGGTCGCGACATCAGCCGGCTCGGCGAGCGCGAATTGCAGCCGCTGCGCCGGCGCATCGGCATGATCTTCCAGCATTTCAACCTGCTGTCCGCCAAGACGGTCGAAGACAATGTAGCGCTGCCGCTCAAAATCGAAGGCCGGCCCAAGGCCGAACGCCTGGCGCGCGCCGCCGAGTTGCTCGAGCTCGTCGGCCTGTCGGAGAAGGCGAAAGCCTATCCGGCCTCGCTGTCGGGCGGGCAGAAGCAGCGCGTCGGCATTGCCCGGGCGCTTGCGGCGCGCCCGGCGCTGCTGCTGTCGGACGAAGCGACCTCGGCATTGGACCCGGAGACGACGCGCTCCATCCTTGCCTTGCTCAGAGACATCAACCGGCAGCTCGGCCTGACCATCCTGCTCATCACCCATGAGATGGAGGTGATCCGTTCGATCGCCGACCGCGTCGCGGTGATCGACGCCGGGCGGATCGTCGAGCAAGGGCCGGTCTGGTCGGTGTTTGCCGATCCGAAGTCGGCGATCACGCAAAGCCTGCTCGGCGGCATCAGGCCGCAATTGCCGGCGGAGATCGCAACCCGGCTAACGCAGAACGCCGGCGTGGAAGCGATCCTCAGGATCGACGTGGCGGGTGAGGCCGCGCGAAGCCCGCTTTTGTCCGATCTTGCCTCGGCAGTTCCCGGCTCGTTCCGCCTCGTGCATGGCGGCATCGATCACGTCCAGCAGCAGCCTGTCGGGACGCTGTTCGTGGCCATCGCCGGCAGCAATGAAGCTCACCTGGCAGAGGTGATCGCGTTCTTGAAAGCCCGCAATGCGCGGGTGGAGGTGCTTGGCCATGTCGCCGGTTCTGTTTGAGCTTCTCGTCCGTTCGATCTGGGAAACGATCCTGATGACGGCCGCCTCCGGCCTAATCTCGCTGGTTTTCGGGCTGCCGCTCGGCCTGGCGCTGGTCGCCACCGACCGCGGCGGCATCGCCGAAAACCTGTGGGTGAACCGCGCGCTTGGCGCGGTCATCAACGGTTTCCGCTCGGTGCCTTTCATCATCCTGCTGGTTGCGCTGATCCCGGTGACGCGGCTGATCGTCGGCACCTCGATCGGCACCTGGGCAGCGATCGTGCCGCTGTCGATCGCGGCGACGCCCTACTATGCCCGCATCGCCGAAGTGTCGCTGCGCGAGGTCGACCACGGGTTGATCGAAGCGGCGCGCGCCATGGGCGGCAACCGCTGGACGATCATTCGCGAGGTGCTGGTGCCGGAAGCGTTGCCCGGCATCGTCGCCGGCTTCACGGTGACGCTGGTGACGCTTATCGGCGCCTCGGCCATGGCCGGCGCCATCGGCGCCGGCGGGCTCGGCGACCTCGCCATCCGCTACGGTTACCAACGCTTCGAAACGTCAGTCATGATCGCCGTTGTCATCGTCCTGATCGCCCTGGTCTGCGGCATCCAGTGGGCCGGCGACCGGCTGGTCGCGAGGCTGGACCACCGCAACTGATCGTTGGCCGCAAATGACGGAAATCCAGGGCCGCGCCGTCAGCCGGCGCGCCTCTTTTCCGTGGCTGCCCGGTCGATCCCCAATCCATCCGCCGAGAGAGCGACGCCGAACTTTTCGGCGGCTTCTGCGGGCGTGTAATAGCCCAGCGCGACATCCCTCGACACCAGATCGGCGTCCCGTTGCAACGGATCGCCGTAGCCGCCGCCGCCCGGCGTGCCGACGCGCACGCGGTCGCCTGCCTTCAGCGTGATGTCCTGCTCCTTGGAGAGATGCGCAGGCACATGCGCCTCGCCGTCGCGGAACACGGTCACCGTGTTGACCGCACCGTCCTTGCCGCCGAGCGCGCCTTGCGGGCCGAAGCGGCCGTGATCCATGACGAAGGAGGCGCGGGCGTCGCCGCGCAGGATCTCGACCTCATAGGCAAGTCCGAAACCGCCGCGATGCTTGCCGGCGCCGCCCGAGCCTTCGCGCAGGGCGTAGTGGCGGTAGAGCACCGGGAAGGCCTGCTCCATGATTTCGACCGGTGGCGACTTGGAAATGCCGATGGTCGAGCAGCCATTGGTCAGGCCGTCGTGACCGGCATTGCCGCCATAGCCGCCGCCGGAGATCTGGTACATGACATAATCGCGGCCGCGGGCCGGATCGTTGCCGCCGAGCGCGAAATTGCCGCTGGAGCCGGCCGGAGCCGCCGTCACTTTGTCCGGCAGCGCCTGTACCATCGCCGCGAACACCGCCTCGGCGATGCGCTGCGAGACTTCGGCCGCGCAGCCCGACACCGGACGCGGATATTTGGCGTCGAGGAAAGTGCCTTCCGGCCGCTTGACGATCAGCGGCTCGAATGCGCCGGCGCTGATCGGCACGTCGGGGAAAATATGGCGCATGGCGAGATACACCGAGGACAAGGTCGTCGCCAGCACGCTGTTCATCGGCCCGGCACAAGGCTTTGACGACCCCGAGAAGTCGAAGCTGAGCGTGTCGCCCTGTTTTTCGACCGCCAGCGCGATAGTCAGCGGCTCGTTGACCACGCCGTCGGAATCAACAAAAGCCCGCGACCGATAAATGCCGTTGGGAATGGCTGATATGTTCGCGCGCATCTGTTCGGCGGCGCGGCGGCGCAGTTCGGCGATCGCATCGACGACCGTTTCATCCCCGTAACGATCCAGGATTCCGTTCAGTCGATCTTGACCGATCAGCAGTGCCGCCGCCTGCGCCCGGATGTCGCCGATGCGCTGGTCGGCAACCCTGATGTTCGAGCAGATGATGGCGTAGATTTCGCGATCGAGCACGCCCTTCTTGAACAGCTTCACCGGCGGCAGCCGCAAACCTTCCTGCTCGACCGCCGTTGCCGAGGCGGAGAAGCCGCCCGGCACCGAACCGCCGATGTCGGGCCAGTGGCCGGTGTTCGACAGCCAGCAGAATATCTTGCCGTCCCGGTAGACCGGCATGGCGAAGCGCACATCCATCAGATGGGTGCCGCCGAGATAGGGGTCATTGACGATGTAGATATCGCCCGGCTCGGGCGGCAGGCAGCGTCCGTCGGCGATCATCTCGATCACGGTTTTGGTCGAATACTGCATGACGCCGACGAACACCGGCAGGCCCTGGCTGCCTTGCGCGATCAGCGAACCATCGAGCGCCGAATAGATGCCATCCGAACGGTCATTGGCCTCGGCGATGACAGGCGAGAACGCGGCGCGCGAAAACGTCAGGTCCATTTCGTCGCAGACCTGCTGCAGGGCCGCCTGGATGACCGAAAGGGTGATCGCGTCGAGTTTTTCCATCTCAGGCCTCACCGATATCGATGATGATGTTGCCATCGGCATCCGATCGCGCCCGGTCGCCCGGCTCCAGCACGGTGGTGGCGTCCATCTGCTCGAGGATCGCCGGCCCCATGATGACGGCGTCGAGCGGCAGTTTTTCCCTGCTGTAGACCGGCGTGTCGTACCAGCGCCCGCCATACCAGACCGGCCGGATTTCGCGCCGCGCCTCTTCGAGCGTCTTGGCGCGGCCAGCCGGGTCGATCAGCCGCGACAGATCGATCGCCGCCCGCACGCCGGTGACCGAGGTGTTGAGGTTGACCAGATTGGCGCGGATTTCCGGCAGCTGGACCTTGAAGCGGGCGAAATAGGCCTTCTCGAACAGTTGCTGCAGTACCTCGCGCGTCACCGCAGACGACGGCAGCGGCACGTTGATGATATGCGTCTGGCCGACGAACTGCATGTCGGCGGAATGCGTGACGCGGATCGTTTCCGGCTTCACCGCTTCCTTGCCGATCAGCTCTTCGCCTTCGTTTCGGTGCCGTTCCAATGTGTCGTGGAGTTGGGTTTCATCGAGACTGGCCACCGGCTGGTTGACCGTGTTGACGAAGTCGTGCCTGAGGTCGGCGACGACGCAGCCGAGCGCATTGGTAATGCCCGGCCGCGCCGGCACCAGCACCTTGGGCAGGCCGAGCTCGCGCGCCAATGCCGTCGCATGCAGCGGCCCGGCGCCGCCGAAGGCGAACAGCGCGAAATCGCGCGGGTCGTGGCCGCGTGATACCGAAACCATGCGGATGGCGCCGGCCATCTTCACGTTGCCGAGCCGCAGCACCGCACCCGCAGCCTCGACGCCGGATAGGCCGGTGGCGCGGCCGATCCTGTCCTCGAATATGCCGGTGACGCGTTCGACGGTGACCGGGTTTTCCACCGCAAGCAGCTTTTTCGGCGCTAGCCGACCGAGCACCAGATTGGCGTCGGTGATGGTCGGCTCCAAGCCGCCGCGTCCGTAGCAGATCGGCCCGGGATTGGCGCCGGCGCTTTCCGGGCCGATCTGGATCAGGCCGGCCGCATCGACGCGGGCGATCGAGCCGCCGCCGGCGCCGACCGTATGCACCGCCACCATCGGCACATGGATCGGCATGGCATATTCGATCTCGATCTCGTTCGACACCGCCGGCTCGGCGTTGCGGATCAGCGCCACGTCGGTCGAGGTGCCGCCCATGTCGTAGGTGACCAGGTTTTCGAAGCCGGCGCGTTTTCCCGTATAGGCGGCGGCAATGACGCCGGAAGCGGGGCCGGACATGACGGTCTTGGCCGACTCACGTGTGACAAAACGGGCAGAGATCATGCCGCCATTGCCGTTCATGATCAGGAAGTCGCGGGCGTAGCCTTTTGATGCCAGCTCCTTACGCAGCCGCTCGACATAACGTTCGAGGATCGGTTGCACCGAAGCGTTGACCGAAGCGGTCACCCCGCGCTCGAATTCGCGCGCTTCCGAAAGCAGCGCGTGGCCCGTCGTGATGTAGCCGTTCGGCCAAAGCTCGGCGGCGATCTCGGCGGCGCGCCGCTCATGCGCCGGATTGGCGTAGGAATGCAGGAAATGGATGACGAGGGATTCACAGCCGGCCGCGATCAGTTGTGAAATCGCTGTCCGCATCTCGGCCTCGTCGAGCGGGATGCGCACCGCGCCCGAGGCTTCGACCCGCTCCGACACTTCGAGCCGCAGATTGCGCGGAATGATCGGCACGAAGGTGCCTGTCATTCCATAGGGTTGCGGCCGTGTCCGCCGGCCTAGCTCGATCACGTCGCGAAAGCCGCGCGTGGTGATCATGCCGGTCTTGGCCAACCGGCGCTCCAGAACGGCGTTGGTCGTGGTCGTCGTGCCGTGCACGATGAGGTCGATGCCGTCGACGGGAAAGCCGGTGGCACCAAGCGCTGCAACGACGCCGAAGGCCTGGTTGTCGACCGTCGTCGGGGTTTTGGCGATATGCACCCGGCCACCATCACGGCCGTCGATCAGAAGCAGGTCGGTAAAGGTTCCGCCGACATCTATGCCGGCGACGACACTGCCCGCCGAATCCAGAGCTTGCGCCGAAAAATTCTGTTCCATTGTCGAAACCCGAAATGCCCGAACTGCTTACATGCCTCAGTTTGGAAAGCTGTTTTACGGCGGCGTCTTGACGCAAATATCGTTTGTATACTAATAAATTCCGGACACAAGAGCTTACCGCTTCGGAGTGTGCAAACGGCACGCTGGAACCTGACCGGTTCGGGCGCGCAGGTGAAGATTTGGCGCGGGCGCTGAGCTGGCCCGGAAGGTTAGGTTTGATGAACACCACATCCGCGTTCAACACTGCCGGCGCCCGGCCGTTGCAGTTCCCGATACCGGCCAATGTCTATGCCGAAACTGTCGTCTCGGTGAAGCACTATACCGACCGGCTGTTTTCGTTCCGCATCACCCGGCCGCAGTCGCTGCGCTTCCGCTCCGGCGAGTTCGTCATGATCGGCCTGCCAAATGCCGAGAAGCCGGTGTTCCGCGCCTATTCGATCGCCAGCCCTGCCTGGGACGACGAACTCGAATTCTTCTCGATCAAAGTGCCGGACGGCCCGCTCACTTCGGAGCTGCAGAAGATCCAGATCGGCGACACCGTCATCATGCGGCAGAAGTCGACCGGTACGCTGGTGGTCGACGCACTGACGCCGGCCAAGCGCTTGTTCATGATCTCGACAGGCACCGGCATCGCGCCCTTCGCCAGCCTGCTGCGCGATCCCGACACCTATGAGAAGTTCGAGCAGGTGGTCCTGACCCATACCTGCCGAGACAATGCTGAACTCACCTACGGCCAGGAGCTGGTGGCCGCACTGGAGAATGATCCGCTGATCGGCGAGCTGACCGGTGGCCGCGTCACGCTCTACAATTCAACGACGCGTGAGACCTCCGAGTGCATGGGCCGCATCACCGCGCTGATCGGCTCGGGCAAATTCTACACCGATCTCGGCATCGACAAGCTCAATCCCGAGACCGACCGCATCATGATCTGCGGCTCGATGCATATGCTGAAGGACGTCAAGGAGCTGGCTGAAAGCCACGGCTTCCAGGAAGGCTCGCTGCATCATCCGGCAAGCTTCGTCGTCGAGCGCGCCTTCGTCGGCTGAGACGCGGCAGCTCAGCGTCCACTGGTTTGCGACCTTGATTTTGATCATACGGTCAAAAATCGGCTGCCTTGACTGCCTTTTTCCGCTATGACCGCTTGAAGGACTCGTGAAGCGCTGCTTCACGGTCTATCTTCGGCATAAGTCGCTGAACAAGGGGCAGGAGATGAGCAGCACAATCCGCGAAACCGATCTCGGCACGTCCAAGATCACGCCGCTGCCGGCGCGCGCCGCCGCCAATGCGCCGGTGCCGCAGGTCCATGGCATTGCCCGCAATCCCGGCATGAGGCTCGATCTCGGCTTCATGGAATCGGTGCGCAGCGTCAACCGTTCGGCGCTGGAACGCCGCGTCGCCAGCCTGACCAAACGACGCTCGATCAAGGCCGATAACCAGGCCGCCTGGCTGCTGCGCGCCGTCGCTTGCATGGACCTGACGACGCTGAACTCGAACGACACGGAAGAGCGCGTGCGCCGGCTCTGTGCCAAGGCAGTCAACCCGTTCCGCCGCGACATTGCCGAGGGGCTCGGCATTACCGGTGAACAGATCCGCCCGGCGGCGGTCTGCGTCTATCATCCCTTCGTCGCCACTGCCGTCGAGGCGCTGCGCGGCAGCGGCGTCCATGTCGCCGCCGTTTCGACGGCTTTCCCGCATGGCCTTGCCCCACTTTCGACGCGCCTGCAGGAGATCGAAGCATCGGTCCGCGACGGCGCCGACGAGATCGACGTCGTCATCCCGCGCGGCCTGGTATTCGGGGCGAAATGGCAAGAGCTCTATAACGAGATTGTCTCGATGCGCGCCGCTTGCGGCGAGGCGCATCTGAAGGTGATCCTCGGCACCGGCGACCTCGCGACGCTGCGCAACGTCATGCTCGCCTCGATGGTGGCGATGATGGCGGGCGCAGATTTCATCAAGACCTCCACGGGCAAGGAAAGCGTCAACGCGACGCTGCCGGTTGGCCTTGCCATGGTGCGCGCCATCCGCGCCTATTTCGAGGAAACCGGCTATCTCATCGGCTTCAAGCCGGCCGGTGGCATTTCCACGGCAAAAGCCTCGCTCGATTGGCTGGTGCTGATGAAAGAAGAACTGGGCCGGCCGTGGCTGGAGCCGGAGCTGTTTCGCTTCGGAGCATCAAGCCTTTTGACCGACATCGAGCGCCAACTCGAGCATCATCTGACAGGCCACTACTCGGCCAATCATCGCCACGCGATGGCGTGAATCGGAGCGCTTCATGAACATTCTCGAACGCTATCACGCCATGGATTACGGGCCGGCGCCGGAAGCCCGCAACGAGGCCGATGGGTGGCTTGCCGCGCGGGATTTCGGCAAAGCGCTGTTCATCGGCGGCGACTGGAAGGCAGCCAGCGGAGGCAAGACCTTCGACACCAGCGATCCCGCCTCCGGCAAATTGCTGGCCAAGGTGTCGGACGCTGGTGCCGCCGATATCGACGCTGCGGTTTCGGCCGCCACAAAAGCGCTGCCGAAATGGAGCGCCAGCACCGGCTACAGCCGAGCCAAAGTGCTCTATGCCATCGGCCGCGCCATGCAACGTCACCAACGGCTGTTCGCGGTGCTGGAATCGATCGACAACGGCAAGCCGATCCGCGAAAGCCGCGACATCGACGTGCCGCTCGCCATCCGCCATTTCATCCATCATGCCGGCTGGGCGCAGGCGCTGGACAGGGATTTTCCAGGCCATAAGGGCGTCGGCGTCGTCGGCCAGATCATCCCGTGGAACTTCCCGCTCTTGATGCTCGCCTGGAAGATCGCGCCGGCGCTCGCCGCGGGCTGCACCGTGGTGCTCAAACCCGCGGAATTCACGCCGCTCACCGCCATCCTCTTTGCCGAGATCTGCGGACGCGCCGGCGTGCCGAAGGGCGTCGTCAACATCGTCCAGGGCGGGCCGGAGGCGGGCGCGGCCATCGTCAACCATCCCGGCATCCAGAAGATTGCCTTCACCGGTTCGTCCGAGGTAGGCAAGATCATCCGCAAGGCCACTGCCGGTTCGGGCAAGAAACTGTCGCTGGAGCTTGGCGGCAAGTCGGCCTTTGTCGTTTTCGAGGATGCCGACCTCGACAGCGCCGTCGAAGGTCTGGTCGACGGCATCTGGTTCAACCAGGGCCAGGTCTGCTGTGCCGGCTCGCGCCTGCTGGTGCAGGAAGGCATCGCCGACGCCTTCATCGCCAAGGTCAAGACGCGGATGAGCCGGCTGCGCGTCGGCAGCCCGCTCGACAAGAACACCGACATCGGCCCGCTGGTCGATTTGACCCAGCTCGATCGCGTCAAGGGCCTGATCGCCGAAGGCGCCAAGCAGGGCGCGATCTGCTGGCAGCCGGACTCGGCACTGCCCGCCTCGGGCTATTACCATCTGCCAACGCTGGCGACAGGTGTTTCGCCGACTAACATTCTGGCACAGGAAGAGGTGTTCGGGCCGGTGCTCGCCACCATGACCTTCCGCAACACCGAGGAAGCGGTCGAGCTTGCCAACAACACGCGCTATGGCCTGGCCGCTTCGGTGTGGAGCGAGAACATCAATCTTGCGCTGCACGTCGCGCCGCAATTGAAGGCCGGCGTCGTCTGGGTCAACGGCACCAATATGTTCGACGCCGCCTGCGGTTTCGGCGGCTATCGCGAGAGCGGCTTTGGCCGCGAAGGCGGGCGCGAGGGCATGTTCGAATATCTCTCGGCAAAACTGCCGCTCAGCCCGACCATCAAACCGGCAACGTCTTCGGCCCAACCTGTCGAGCAGCCGGAAGGCGACGCCATCGACCGCACGGCAAAACTGTTCATCGGCGGCAAGCAGGTCCGGCCGGACGGAAATTATTCCTTCGCCGTCGCCACCGCCAAGGGCAAGCTTGCCGGCGAGGCCGGGCTCGGCAACCGCAAGGATATCCGTGACGCCGTCGCGGCCGCGCGCGCCTGCAAGGCCTGGCCGGAGGCGACCGCCTACAACCGCAGCCAGGTGCTCTACTACCTGGCCGAAAACCTTTCCGGCCGCGCCGACGAGTTTGCCGCCCGTTTGACCCAGCTCACCGGCGCGACCGCCAAGGCGGCGCGCGACGAGGTCGAGCTGTCGATCGAGCGCCTGTTCCTCTATGCCGGCTTGGCCGACAAATTCGAGGGCCGCGTCCACCAGCCGCCAGCCCGCGCCGTCACACTGGCACTGCACGAACCGGTCGGCGTCGTCGGTATCGTCGCGCCGGACAATGCGCCTTTGCTCGGCCTGATCTCGCTGGTGGCGCCTGCGCTCGCCATGGGCAACACCGTGGTCGCCGTGCCGTCCGAAAAATACCCGCTGCTTGCCACCGACCTCTACCAGGTCATCGAATATTCCGACGTTCCGGCGGGCGCCATCAATATCGTCACCGGCCGTAGCGCCGAGCTGGCCGGCGTACTGGCCAAGCATGACGATGTTGACGGGCTCTGGGTGTTCGCCGATGCCGAGACTTGCGCCAAGGCCGAGGCCGAGTCCATCGGCAATCTCAAACGCGTCTGGACCGGCAACGGCCACAGCCTCGACTGGGCGTTGAACGAAGCAGCCGGCGATACCCTGCTGCGCCGTGCGATCGAGGTCAAGAACGTCTGGGTGCCCTACGGCGACTGAATGTCCCGGAAGGACGTCCGGGCTTGACGAGCCAAAAGATGTTCTTTACCGAGAAAAAACATTTGGCTGGCAGGCGAATATCGAAACAGGCGGGATGGTAGTGCTCCCCTGGCACATTGCGCCCCGGCCTTGTGCCGGTAAAAAGCCGAACGATCATAGACGGGCGAGGAGAAAAGCATGGCGGATCTGACAGGCAAAATCGTTGTCGTCACGGCGGCGGCGCAAGGCATCGGCCGGGCGAGCGCCCTGGCTTTCGCCAAGGCCGGCGCCGTCGTCCATGCCACCGACATCAACGAGGTGGTGCTCGCCGACCTCGGCAAGACGCCCGGCATCAAGACCCGCAAGCTGGATGTGCTGAACGACGAGGCGGTGAACGCCGCTTTTGCCGAGATCGGCGCCGTCGACGTGCTGTTCAATTGCGCCGGCTTCGTCCATTCCGGGTCGATCCTCGAGATGAAGGACGGCGATCTCGACTTTGCCTATGACCTCAATGTTCGCTCGATGATCCGCACCATCCGCGCCGTGCTGCCCGGCATGCTGGAGCGCGGCGACGGCTCGATCATCAACATGGCATCGCTGGCCAGTTCGACCAAGGGCGTGCCGAACCGCTTCGTTTACGGGCTGACCAAGGCAGCCGTCATCGGCCTGACCAAATCGGTCGCGGCCGACTATGTCGGCAAGGGCATACGCTGCAATGCGATCTGTCCGGGCACGGTCGAAAGCCCGTCGCTGCAGGACCGCATGCATGCGCAGGGCGATTACGAAGCAGCTCGCGCGGCCTTCATCGCCCGCCAGCCGATGGGCCGCCTCGGCACACCCGAGGAAATCGCCGATCTCGCCGTCTATCTCGCTGGCGCCACCTATACGTCGGGGCAGGCTTATAATATCGACGGTGGCTGGTCGATCTAAGCTCATCTCAAATCAAGGAGAGGAATTCTATGAAACTGCTGCGCTATGGCGAGGCGGGGAGCGAACGCCCCGGCCTGCTCGATGCCGATGGAACGATCCGCGACCTCTCCGCCCATGTCACCGACATTGCCGGCAAGGCGCTTGACCCGGCATCGCTTGAGACATTGTCGAAGCTCGATGTGAAATCTTTGCCGGCGGTTTCCGGCAAGCCGCGGATCGGCGCCTGCGTCGCCGGCACCGGCAAATTCATCTGCATCGGCCTCAACTATTCCGACCACGCCGCCGAAACCGGCGCCACCGTGCCGCCGGAGCCGATCATCTTCATGAAGGCAAGCTCGGCCATTGTCGGGCCGAATGACGACGTGCTGATCCCCCGCGGCTCGGTGAAGACCGACTGGGAAGTTGAGCTCGGCGTGGTCATCGGCAAGACCGCAAAATATGTCACCGAAGCCGAGGCGCTGGACTATGTCGCCGGTTACTGCGTCGCGCATGACGTCTCCGAGCGCGCCTTCCAGGCCGAGCGCCAGGGCCAGTGGACCAAGGGCAAGAGCTGCGACACGTTCGGGCCGATCGGTCCGTGGCTGGTGACCAAGGACGAGGTCAAGGACCCGCAGAACATCCCTATGTGGCTGACGGTCAACGGCAAGACGATGCAGAACGGCTCGACCAAGACCATGGTCTTCGGCGTCGCTTATCTCGTCTCCTATCTCAGCCAGTTCATGTCGCTGCACCCGGGCGATATCATCTCGACCGGCACGCCGCCCGGCGTCGGCCTCGGCATGAAGCCGCCGGTGTTCCTGAAGCCCGGCGATGTGGTCGAGCTCGGTATCGAAGGGCTTGGTATACAGAAGCAGACGTTCAAGGCGGATTTGTAGAAACCTTCCCTTCTCCCCTTGTTGTGGGAGAAGGTGGATCGGCGCGCAGCGCCGAGACGGTTGAGGGGTGTTGGAAGAAACGAGGCATGAAAACATCAGGGGATTTTAGGCACGTACGCTTTCAGGGCAGCGATCCTTCCAGCACCCCTCATCCGACCGAGCTTCGCTCGGCCACCTTCTCCCACAAGGGGAGAAGGGGAGTCGGCGCCTACTCCAGCACCTTGCCATCGGCTCCAAACCGGTATGTCTTCGCCGGATCCGGCGTCGCATAGAGCGTGGCGCCGGGTTCGGCGTTGTAGACGCCGAAGATGCGCACGGTGATCAAACCGGCCTTCTCGCAGTCGAGATAGAGATTGGTGTCGGCGCCAAGGTGCTCGGCGTGGACGACCGTGCCTTTCCAGGCGCCGGCTTTGGGATCCACCGTCAAATGTTCGGGACGGACGCCGATGGTCTTTGCCGTTTCGCCAAGCCTGGCACCGTCGACGAAATTCATCTTTGGTGAGCCGATAAAGCCGGCCACGAACTCGTTAGCCGGCGAATTGTATAGCTCCATCGGGCCGCCGATCTGCTCGATTTTTCCGGCGTTGAGGACGACGATCTTGTCGGCGAGCGTCATCGCCTCGACCTGGTCGTGAGTGACATAGATCATCGTTGCCTTCAGCCGGCGATGCAATTGCGCGATCTCCAGCCTGGTGTTGACGCGCAGCGCGGCATCGAGGTTCGACAGCGGCTCGTCGAACAGGAAAAGCTTGGGTTCGCGCACCACGGCGCGGCCGATGGCGACGCGCTGGCGCTGGCCGCCGGACAATTCGGCCGGCCGCCTCTCGAGATAGGGCTCTAGCGACAGCATCGAGGAAGCGATGCCGATGCGGCGGTCGATCTCGGCCGTCGGCGTGCCCGCCTGCTTGAGGCCGAGGCCCATATTGTTCTTCACCGTCAGATGCGGGTAGAGCGCGTAGGTCTGGAACACCATGGCGATGCCGCGCTTGGCCGGCGGCGTTGCGGAGACGTCCGTCCCGTCGATGACCACGCGGCCCGAGGTCGAGTCCTCCAGTCCGGCGATGACCCTCAGCAACGTCGACTTCCCGCAGCCGGATGGACCGACGAAGACGACGAACTCGCCATCGGTCACTTCGAGGTTGATGCCCTTCAGCACCTCGACCGGCCCGAAGGCCTTTTTCACGTTCTCGATGTTCAGCGAGCCCACGGCTTAGTCCCTGTTCTAGAGTTTCACGGCGAGGCCGCTGCGTACGCTCTCGTCGGCGGCCAGGCAGACGGCGAGCGACTTCACCGCGTCATCCATGTGGCGGGTCAAGTCTAGATCCTCGCGGATCGCCTTCAGCACAAACGCCTGTTCCAGGTCGCAGAGGTCCTGATGGCCGGGCTCGCCTTGCATTGACAGCATCTCATCCGGTTTGGCGAACTTGCCGTCCGCGCCGGTTGCCGCACTGTGCAGGCGGATGGTCGAGGTCTTGGTGTGGGTATCGATGTCGTCGGACCTGGCGCCCTCCTTCATGACGATCGACACGGAGCCATTGGGCGAGATCACGTCTTTCACGAAGAAAGCCGTCTCCGAAATCATCGGCCCCCAGCCGGCCTCGTACCAGCCGACCGAGCCGTCGTCGAACAGCACCTGCAGGTGCCCGTAATTGTACATCGACGTTGCGATCTCGTCGCTCAGCCGCAGCCCCATGCCACGCACCTCGACCGGCCTGGCGTCGGTGATCTGCAGCATCACGTCGAGATAATGCACGCCGCAATCGACGATCGGCGACGTCGTCTGCATCAGCTGCTTGTGCGTCTCCCAGGTATGTCCTGAGGATTGCTGGTTGAGGTTCATGCGGAACACGTAAGGGCCGCCGAGCTTCCGCGCCTCGGCGATCAGCCTGATCCAGGACGGGTGGTGGCGCAGGATATAGCCGATCACCAGTTTCTTGCCGTTGGCCTTGGCTGCTGCGACGACGCGTTCTGCATCGGCGACCGTCGTTGCCAGCGGCTTTTCGACGAAGACATGGCAGCCGGCCTCGAATGCCTTGACGGCATAGTCGGCATGGCTGTCGGAATAGGTGGCGATGCAGGCGACGTCTGGCTTTTCATCGCGCAGCGCCTCGTCGAAGGAACGCCGGATGGCGTAGGTCGAAAGCCCTTCCGGCAGCGGCACATCGGAGCGGTTGACCAGCGCGGCGATCTGAAACCCCGGATTAGTGTGATAGGCCAGCGCATGGCTGCGCCCCATATTGCCGAGGCCGGCGACGACAACGCGAAGGGGTGTTTGCGAATTCACTTGACCGCTCCCGAAGTGATACCGCGGATCAGCTGCCGCGAGAAGATGACGTAGAGGATCAGCACCGGCATGATCGCCAGCGACAGGGCGGCCAGGATGGCGTTCCAGTTGGTGACGAACTGGCCGAGGAACAATTGTGCGCCCAGCGTCACCGTCTTGGTCTCCTCCGACGGCGCCAGGATCAGCGGGAACCACAGATCGTTCCAGATCGGGATCATGGTGAAGACCGCGACCGTCGCCATCGATGGCCGCACAAGCGGCAGCACCAGCCGGAAAAAGATCGTGTATTCGGACAGGCCATCGATCCTGCCCGCATTCTTCAGATCGTCGGAGACCTGCTTCATGAATTCCGACAGGATGAAAACGGCCAGCGGCAGGCCCTGCGCCGTGTAGACCAGGATCAGCGCCGTCAGCGTGTTGACCAGTCCACTCGCCACCATCAACTGCAGGATGGCGACGGTGCCGAGGCGGATCGGGATCATGATGCCGAGCGCCAGGTAAAGCCCCATCAGCGAATTGCCACGAAAGCGGTATTCCGACAGCGCGAACGCAGCCATGGCGCCGAACAAAAGCACGAAGAACAGCGAGGCGACGGTGACGACAAGGCTGTTCTGGAAATAGTGGATGAAGTCGCCCTGGCCGATCACCGTGGTGTAGCCGATCAGGTCGAAGGTCCCCGGCGTCGGCGGCGTCAGCGGCGCACCGAAGATACCGGCACGCGATTTGAACGAATTCATGATCACGAGGATCACCGGAAACAGCGCGATCGCGGTGTAGGTCAATAGGATCGCGTGGGCGCCGATGGTGCGGGGCAGCGAGCGGGTTGCGGTGCTCATGGTCACGCTCCCCTAAAACTGGTAGCGACGCAAGCGCGTCTGCACGAGGAACAGATAGACGCAGACGCCGCCGAGGATGATCAGGAACATCATCGTGGCGATCGCCGCGCCCATGTTGGGATCGCCGACCTGGAGCTGGAAGCCGAAGAAAGCGCGGTAGAGGAAGGTGCCGAGAATATCCGTTGAATAGTTCGGTCCGGCCAGCGCGCCTTGCGCGGTGTAGATCAGGTCGAAAGCGTTGAAATTGCCGACGAACGTCAGGATCGAGATGATGCCGATCGACGGCAGGATCAGCGGCAGCTTGATCTTCCAGAACTGCGCCATACCGGTGATCCCGTCGCATTCGGCAGCCTCGATCACCTCTTCGGGGATGGACAGCAATGCCGCATAGATCAGCATCATCGGGATGCCGACGAACTGCCAGACCGAAATCAGGCTGAGCGCGGTCAGCGCGTATTGCGCCTTGCCTAGCCAGGGCGTGAACAGGCTTTTCAGGCCGACAAGGTCCATCATATGCGGCGCCACGCCCCATAGCGGCGACAGGATCAGCTTCCAGGCGAAGCCGACGATGACGAAGGACAGGATCGTCGGCACGAAGATCGCCGTGCGGTAGAAGGCGGAAAACCGCAGCCTGGGGCTGGACAGAAGTGCTGCCAAAAGGACGCCGATCGGATTCTGCACCAGCATGTGGATGATGAAGAACCAGACATTGTTCCTGAGCGCATTCCAGAAATTGACCGACCAGTTGGGATCGCCGAACAGCATGCGGAAATTTTCCAGTCCGACGAAGACCTGCGACTGATTGATGTTGCGGAACAAGGAAAGCTGCAGCGTGCCGGCCAGCGGCAGGATCATGATCGCCGTATAGACCAGCAACGCCGGCGCCAGGAAAACGCCGATATGCCAACGGAATGGTCTTTTCGGTGCTGCGGCCATGCGTTCGGTCCCCGCCGATCAGGTCTTGCAATTGCCGTCAAAGGGCACGGCGCCTCCCTCCCCCTCGAGGGGAGGGTGCCTCGCGAAGCGAGGCAGGTGGGGTCGGCCGAGGCAGCGCGCCATCGTCGTTCGACCGCGCCTTTCAGCAACGATCAAGCCGCGGCCTGCCTCGGCCGACCCCCTCTGTCGCCTTCGGCGACATCTCCCCCTCGAGGGGGGAGACAACGCTTCGCCGCGCTCTTACTTCGCCGGCTTGTACCAGCTGTCGAGGCCGTCCTGCAGCTTCTTGGCGGCCGCTTCCGGCGTGTCGGTGCCGTTGATGACGTTGGCCGATTCAACCCACGTCTCGTTTTCGAGGTTCGGCGTGCCGCGCGACAGGATCTGGTAGGTCGAGCGGATCGTCGACTTGCACTTGCCGCGCCAGGAGACGAATTCCTGGGCCAGCGGGTCTTCCATCTTCACCGGGGTGTTGTTCAGGCTGAAGAAGCCTGGCAGCGCGTTGGCGTAGATGGTGGCGAAATCCGGCGAGGCCACCCAGGACAGGAAGGTCTTGGCCGCATCCGCATTCTTCGAGGCCGCATTGAGGCCCATGCCGATATCGGTGTGGTCGGAGATGTAGCAGGTGTCGCCGGCCTTCTGCACCGGCGGCGGGAAGGCGCCCATCTTGAACTGCGCCTGCGTGTTGAACAGGCCGATCTCCCACGAACCGGCCGGGTAGATGGCGGCGCGGCCGAGCGTGAACAGGTTCTGGCTGTCCGGATAGGTCTGCGCCTCGAAGCCGTCGCCGAGATAGTCCTTCCACTTGGCCAGTTCCTTGAAGGGCTCGACCCACTGCGGATCGGTCAGCTTCTGCTCGCCCTTGATCAGCGCCAGGCGGCCTTCCTCGCCCTTCCAGTAGTTCGGGCCGATGTTCTGGTAGCCCATGGTCGCGGCTTCCCAGAGATCCTTGGTGCCCATTGCCATAGGGATGTAGGTGCCGTCGGCCTTGATCTTGTCGAGCGCGGCGTAGAACTCCTCATTGGTCTCCGGCACTTTGAGGCCGAGCTTGTCGAAGGCGTCCTTGTTGTAGATGAAGCCATGGATGACCGAGGCCATCGGCACGCAGAAGCTCACCTTGCCGTCGTCGGTCTGCCAGGCCGCCTTGGCCACTGGCGAGAAGTTCTCCATGCCGGGCAATGTCGAGATATCGGCAAGATTGCCCTTCTTGAAGAGTTCCAGCGACTTGTCGAACGGGCGGCAGGTGATCAGGTCGCCGGCCGAGCCGGCGGCGAGCTTGGCGCCGAGGGCGGCGTCATATTCGGTTGGCGCCGACGGCGCGAACACCACCTTGATGCCCGGGTTCTTGGCTTCGAAGGCCGGGATCAGCTTGTCCTTCCAGATGGCAAGGTCGTCGCCTCGCCAGCTTTCGATGTTGAGCGTTACGTCGTCGGCATAAGCCACCCCGGCGGAGCCGAGAATGCTGGTGCCGAGAAGAAGTGCCGTCAGTAGCTTCGTTGTCATGCTCAGTCTCCCTGTTGACCTTTTTCAGGTTCGGTTTTGATGAGAACAGAGGCATTGCGCCCCTTGCTCCCCTCGATCGCGGAAAGGGCTGGCCGCAGCTTGTGGCCGGTCCCTTCCAATATCTTCTCGGCTGCATCGGCGCTGGCGGCGCCGGCGGCGAGCAGAATGGCGGTCTTGACGACGCCGCCGCTCTTTTCGAGCAGGCGGGCTGCCTCGTCCTTGTCGCGCCCGCTTACGGCGGCAACGATGCGTGCGGCGCGGTCGCGCAGCTTGATGTTGTCGGCCATGAGGTTGACCATGTAGCCGTCATGGACATGGCCGAGATGGATGGCGGCGAGCGTCGACAGCATGTTGAGCGCGATCTTCTGGGCGGTACCGGCGCCCATGCGCGTCGAGCCGGCAATCAGCTCCGGCGGCGTTTCGAGCAGGATGGCGATGTCGGCCAGCCGCAGCAGCGGCGCATCCCTGTTGTTGGCGATGGCAATGGTCGCCGCGCCGCGGCGCCTGGCGTCCTCGATCGCCCTGACAGCATAGGGTGTCGAGCCGCTGGCCGAGACGGCGATCAGGCAGTCGCCCTTGCCGATGCGGGCGGCGGCAACTGCTGCCGAAGCTTCCTCGGTGTCGTCCTCCGGCCCGCCGGCCAGTGTCTTGAAGGCCTCCTCGCCGCCGGCGATCAGTATGGCGATGCGGTCGCGCTGGATGCCGAAAGTGCCCGGCAGCTCAAGCGCATCGGCCAGTGCCATCAGGCCCGAACTGCCAGCAGCCGCATAGGCGAGCTTGCCGCCGCTTTTCAGTCTGCTTGCGATGATTTCGGCTGCCGCGGCAATGGCAGGAATGGCGCCGTGCACGGCCTTGGCGGCCTCGATCTGTGCGTTGGCCAAGGAGGAAAGGACGGCTTCCGGGGCCTGGATATCCAGTCCCTCGGCATTGTGGTGAAGCGCTTCGGTGCGCGTTTCGGCCATCCGCTTTCCTCCAATCGAGAAAACCATACCAAAAAAATACCACTTGTCCACACGCATTAATGAAATCGTTGCGGCGGTGCAGGCTTGCGGACGAAATTGGCTGATTTTCCAACAAACTACGCCTTAACTTTTTTGAAACAGAAATTAATCCTTGGCTATTGGTATTTTATTGGTATTATCCGCCCGGAGGAGAAATCGCGTGAAATTCGTGCTCGGCATCGATGGCGGCGGCACCAGCTGCAGGGCGGCCCTTGCAACGGCCGACGGCAGCCTCCTCGGCCGCGCCAAAAGCGGTGCCGCCAACATCCGCACCGATCTCACCGGCGCCAGGGCCAATATCGTCGATGCAGCGCACCAGGCCTTTGTCGCCGCGGGCAGAGATCCCGGACTGATCCCGCAAACTCCGGCCGTTCTCGGCCTTGCCGGCGCCAATGTCGGCACCTATCGGCAGCAGCTGGAAGCGATCCTGCCGTTCCGCAGCAGCCGTGTCGAGACCGACGCCGAGATCGCACTTGAAGGCGCGGTCGGCTCCGGCGACGGCGCCATGGCCATACTCGGCACCGGCACCGCCTATATGGCGCGCAAACAAGGCAAGTCGCGCGCCATCGGCGGCTGGGGGTTCCAGGTCGGCGACCAGGGCAGCGGCGCCCGTATCGGCCGCGACCTGCTCGAACAGACGCTGCTCGCCTATGACGGCATCCGCCAGGGATCGCCGCTGACAGAGGCCATGCTCGCCATCTTCCGCAACAATCCCGAGGATGTGGTCGAGTTCACCACCAATGCCAAGCCCGGCGACTTCGGCGGCTTCGCGCCCAAGGTGTTCGAACATGCCGAAAAAGGCGACGCCGTCGCTATCTCGATCCTCGACAAGGCGGTCGCCGATGTCGAGGCAGCGCTTGGCGTGCTCGACCTGGGTGGCGACGATCCGCTCTGCCTGCTCGGCGGGCTGGCGCCGCTTTACGCGCCGCGCCTGTCGGCCCGCTACCGGGCGCTGCTGAAACCGCCGCTCGACGACGCGCTGGGCGGCGCGGTGCAGATGGCGGTTCGGATTTTTGCGAACACGGCGGAGGCAGCGCGATGAGCGAGGCCGCCGACCAGATATTCGCGGCGCTGAGACAATCGTCGCAGAGCGGCGCACCGCTCTATCTGCAGCTGAGGAAAAGCATCGAGGATGCGGTCAAACGCGGGCTGATCGGACCGGGCGATGCGCTGCCATCGGAGCGCGACATCGCCAGCAAGGCCGATATTTCGCGCGTCACCGTGCGCAAGGCGGTGCAAGACCTGGTCAAGGGCGGCATCCTCGTCCAGCGGCATGGTTCCGGCACCTTCGTTGCGCCGCGCATGGAGCGCGTCGAGCAGTCGCTGTCGATGCTGACCTCGTTTACTGAAGACATGGCGCGGCGCGGCATGGCGGTGCGTTCGGCCTGGCTCGACCGCGGCCTCTATCCGCCGTCGCCCGACGAGATGATGGTGCTCGGCCTGGCGTCGAACGAACTGGTGGCGCGCGTGGCGCGCCTTCGCATCGCCAACGACACGCCGCTGGCGATCGAGCGCGCCTCGCTATCGACAAGCGTGCTGCCCGATCCGGCGGCGATCGGTTCGTCTCTCTACGCCGCGCTGGAAAAGACCGGCAACAGGCCGGTGCGGGCGGTGCAGCGCATTTCCGCCACCAATCTCGGCGATAGCGACGCGCATCTGCTGGAAGTGCCGCCGGGCATTGCCGGCCTGCACATCGAGCGTATCTCCTATCTGGCGAGCGGCAAGGTGATCGAGTTCACCCGCTCCATCTACAGGGGCGACGCCTATGATTTTGTCGCCGAACTCCGGCTGAGCGGGCCGGGCGAAGAGGGCCGGCCATGAGCGCAACAATTACCCATATGCGGCGCGAGATCGAGGAGATCCCGGAGGCCACCGCCCGCCTGCTCGACGGTTCGGCCGCGGTGCTGACGGAAGCCGGACGCGGCATTCGCGAGCGCGACCCGAATTTCGTCGTCACCGTGGCGCGCGGCTCGTCCGACCATGCCGCGACCTTCATGAAATATGCCGTGGAGCTGACCGCCGGGCTGGCGGTTGCATCGGTCGGCCCGTCGATCGCCTCGATCTATGGCGCCAAGCTGAAGCTGGGCGGCTCGGCCTGCCTGGCGATCTCGCAGTCCGGCAAGAGCCCGGACATCGTCGCAATGGCTCAAGCGGCGCGGGCCGGCGGATCGCTGACCGTCGCCATCACCAACACCGCCGATTCGCCGCTCGCGCGCGCCTCGGATTACGCCATCGATATCTTGGCCGGACCGGAGCTCAGCGTCGCGGCGACCAAGACCTTCGTCAATTCGGCGGTCGCCGGCCTCGCCTTGATGGCGCACAGCACCGGCGACGACAAGTTGCTCGCCGCACTCGCCCGCCTGCCGGAGCATTTTCGCAAGGCGATCGCCTGCGACTGGATGGCGCTGGCCGGGGCACTCGAGACGCAAAAATCTCTGTTCATCCTTGGCCGTGGCCCGTCGGCGGCGATCGCCAACGAGGCGGCGCTGAAATTCAAGGAAACCTGCGGCATGCATGCGGAAGCCTATAGTGCCGCCGAGGTCATGCACGGCCCACTGGCGCTGGTCGGTCCCGGCTTCCCTGTGCTGGCTCTGGCTGCTCGCGACGCCTCAGAGCCTTCGGTTGCCGAGACCGCCGACAGCCTGGCCGGCAAGGGCGCCGCCGTCTTTGTGACGTCGAACAAGGCAAAGGGCGCGCGGCCGCTGCCGCATGTCGCCACCGGTCATCCGCTGACCGACCCGCTGACGCTGATCGTGTCGTTCTATGGTTTCGTCGAGGCTTTTGCCCGCCATCGCGGCCTCGACCCCGACACGCCGCCCAATCTGCGCAAGGTGACGGAAACCCTATGAGCGATCGCTTTGCCCTGACTGGCGCCCGGATTTTCGATGGCGACGACTGGCACGACAATGCGGCGCTTGTCGTGCGCGACGGGCTCGTCGAGGCCATCGTTGCCGCCGGCGCCATTCCATCCAATGTTGCGCGTATCGAGACCGGCGGCGGCATGCTGGCGCCTGGCTTCGTCGATCTGCAGGTCAATGGCGGCGGCGGCGTTATGCTCAACGACCATCCCGACCTCGCCTCGATCGAGGCCATCTGCCGGGCGCACGCACCCTTCGGCACGACGGCGCTGTTGCCGACGCTGATTACCGACACGTCCGGGATCACCGCCGCGGCGGTTGCGGCCGGAGCCGAGGCGGCACGGAGGAAGGTGCCGGGGTTCCTGGGCCTGCATCTCGAAGGGCCACATCTGTCGATCGCCCGCAAGGGCGCGCATGACCCGGCTTTGATCCGGCCGATGCTAGACTCCGACCAGGCGATGCTGATCGCCGCACGGAAAAACCTGCCCGTGCTGCTGACGACGGTGGCGCCCGAATCCGTCGAGCCCGGCCAGGTGTCGGCACTTAGCAAGGCCGGCATTGTCGTCAGCATCGGCCATTCCGATACCGGCTATGCCGCGGCTCGCGCCTTTGCCGAGGCCGGCGCAACGGTGGTCACCCATCTGTTCAACGCAATGAGCCAGATCGGCAATCGCGAGCCGGGGCTGGCGGGCGCCGCAATCGATACCGGCACATTCTATGCCGGGATCATCGCCGACGGTATCCATGTCGATCCGGCCACCATGGCCATCGCCTTGCGCGCCAAGCAGGGGCCGGGCAAGATCCTGCTCGTCACCGACGCCATGGCGACGATCGGCACAGACATGACCTCGTTCACGTTGAACGGCCGCACCATCCACCGCAAGGATGGCAGGCTGACACTTGCCGACGGCACGCTGGCGGGCGCTGATCTCGACATGATTTCCGCGGTGCGCTTCGTGCACCGCGTCGTCGGCCTCGGCCTCGACGAAGCCTTGCGCATGGCCTCGCTCTATCCGGCGCAAGCGATCGGCCAGTCGCACCGGCACGGGCGCTTCGCCAAGGGAACCGCCGCCAACATCGTTTCGCTGTCAGACGATCTGGACATTAAAAGCGTCTGGATCGATGGCGCCAAGGTTTTTGCAGCTAACGCTATCCATCCGGCCTAGCCCGGTTTGGACGTATAGAGGTCCTTGTAGGCTTCGCGCAGCAGGTTCTTCTGCACCTTGCCCATCGTGTTGCGCGGCAGTTCGTCGACGAAGACCACCCGTTTCGGATGCTTGTACCTGGCGAGGCGCCCGGCGATGGCCTCGATGATCCCTGCGGCGCTGATGGTCGAGCCCGGCGCCCGCACCACGACAGCGGTGACGCCTTCGCCGAAATCCGGATGGACAACGCCGATGACAGCGCTTTCGGCGACACCAGGCAGCGCGTCGATCTCGCTCTCGACTTCCTTTGGATAGATATTGTAGCCGCCGGAAATGATCAGGTCCTTGCCGCGGCCGACGATGTGGACATAGCCATCGGCATCGATCAGCCCGAGATCGCCGGTGATGAAGAACCCATCGTCACGGAATTCGGCCCTGGTCTTTTCCGGCATGCGCCAGTAGCCGCAAAAGACGTTCGGGCCCTTGACCTCGATCATGCCGACCTCGCCCCGGGCAAGTGTTTCGCCGCCATGGGGATCGGCGATGCGCAGGGAGACGCCGGGCAGGGGAAACCCGACTGTGCCTGCTCGCCGCTCGCCCTCATACGGGTTCGACGTGTTCATGTTGGTCTCGGTCATGCCGTAGCGCTCGAGGATGGCGTGGCCGGTGCGCTCTCGCCAGGTTCTGTGCGTCTCGGCCAAAAGCGGCGCCGAGCCGGAAATGAACAGGCGGATGTTTTTCGCCGCTTGCCGGTTCAAACCGTCCTGCTGCAGCAGGCGGACATAGAAGGTCGGCACGCCCATCAGGACGGTGGCGCGCGGCAGCAGCGAGACGATGCAGGCCGGGTCGAATTTGGTTTCAAACAGCATCGAGGCGCCGGCCATCAGGACGACATTGGTGGCGACGAAAAGGCCATGCGTGTGGAAAACCGGCAGCGCGTGAATCAGCACGTCTGCGGCAGTGAAGCGCCAGAGGTCGACGAGCACCCGCGCATTCGAGGCGAGGTTTTCGTGGCTGAGCATGGCGCCTTTCGAACGGCCGGTGGTCCCGGACGTATAGAGGATCGCAGCAAGGTCGTCCGGTCCGCGCGCCACATCGTGGAAGTCCACGGCCGCCTCAGAGGCGCGATCGGTCAACGAACCCTCGCCCTTGCTGCCGAGTGTCGCGACCGCAGCGCCCGAGGCCTGCGCCAAAGCGCCTATCTCGGTCAGTCGCGCCGGGTCGCAGACGACCAGTCGCGGCTCGGCATCCCTGAAGAAATAGTCGAGCTCGGCCAGTGTATAGGCGGTGTTGAGCGGCAGGAAGATCGCGCCGGCACGCAGGCAGGCGAGATAAAGGAAAATGGCCTCGGGGCTCTTCTCGACCTGAACGGCGACGCGGTCGCCGGCTTCGACGCCCAGCTGCGACAGCGCATGTGCCAGT
Organism: Mesorhizobium sp. M1428; assembly: GCF_040317515.1. NCBI lineage: Bacteria > Pseudomonadati > Pseudomonadota > Alphaproteobacteria > Hyphomicrobiales > Phyllobacteriaceae > Mesorhizobium > Mesorhizobium sp. M1428. The sequence goes on along the minus strand of NZ_JAMYKT010000004.1, from coordinate 31,407 downwards.
TGAGCGGAGCGCGCCAGCATTTCGCCATAGCTGATCGAGCGCCGATCCTCTGCCTCCATCAAAAGGCGTTCGGGCGCGGGCATCCGGGCACGGAAAGCATCGAACAGATGGTTGCTCATAAGTCCCCCGAGCCGCGGTTTCCGGGCCAGGCGGCAGCGGTCAGCCGGCCGCCTTGTCCGCCGCCGCCCTGATTGCCTCGATATTTGCCCGGTAGGCCTCGACGCTGCCGCCCTTGAAGATGGCCGCACCGGCGACCAGCACGCTGGCGCCGGCGGCGGTGACCAGGGGCGCAGTTTCAGGCGAAATGCCGCCGTCGATCTCGATCCTGATCGGCCTGCCACCGATCAGCGCCTTCACCCGCTTCACCTTGTCGACGATCGCCGGAATGAAGGCCTGGCCGCCGAAGCCCGGATTGACCGTCATGATCAGGACCAGATCAAGCCGGTCGAGCACGTATTCGATCATCGTTTCCGGTGTCGCCGGGTTGAGCGACACGCCGGCCTTCTTGCCAAGGTTTTTGATCGTCTGCAGCGACCGGTCGAGATGCGGCCCGGCCTCGGCATGCACCGTCATGCCGTCGCAGCCGGCCTCGGCGAAGGCCTCCAGATACGGATCGGCCGGCGCGATCATCAGATGGCAGTCGAAGAAGGCCTTGGTGCGGTTGCGGATCGCCTTGATCACCGGTGGCCCGAAGGTGATGTTGGGGACGAAATGCCCGTCCATGACGTCGAGATGTATCCAGTCGGCGCCGGCCGCCGCCACCGCCTCGACCTCGTCGCCGAGCTTCGAGAAATCGGAAGCCAGCACCGATGGCGCGATCAGGGTTTTTTTGCTCATGGTGCGGCCTTCCTGAACGCCTCAGTTTACAGACCCTCTGTATCGACTGCCTAGACCATGAGTGCGGAAAGTGGAAGCCGGTTTGTCCTTCCGCCGACGCCACGGCTTCAGGTTTGCGCTGCCCTTTCATCTGCCCGCCAAAGAAAAAACCCGCCGGACCGCTCCGGCGGGTTTGGGTGACGCGAACCATCACCGTTTGAAGTTCCGTGCGCGATCCTATTGCTCGAGCTGCGGCTTGCGCCTTGGCACGACCTGCTGAAGAACCTTTGGATTCAGCAGCAGGTTCGGGTTGCGGATCGGCTGGCACTGGCCATTGATCGGCCGCGCGCCAGGTGCGCATTCCAGCCGTGGTTTGCGGCAGGCGCCGTCGCGCAGCTCTGTCCCACGCGGGCAGACGCAGACGCCACGCTTGTTGTGGACCTGACCAGGTATCGGGCACTCCACCACAACAGGCTTCTTGCGCCTGCAGGCATTGCCTTGCACTTCCGTGCCCTTCGGGCAGACGCAATCGCCGTTGGCGTCGTGGATCTGGCCACGGATGGTGCACTGCTCGGGTTTCGGCTCGATTGGCCGGCAGGCACTACCCCTGACTTCGGTGCCCTTCGGGCAGACGCAATCGCCACCGGCGTCGTGGATCTGGCCACGGATCGTGCACTGCTCGGGCCTTGGCTGGATTGGCCGGCAGGCATTGCCTCTGATTTCCGTACCCCTCGGGCAGACGCAATCGCCAACAGCGTTGCGGATCTGGCCAGGAATGGTGCACTGCTCAGGCTTCGGCTGGATTGGCCGGCAGGCACTAGCCCTGACTTCGGTGCCCCGCGGGCAGACGCAATCGCCGGCAGCGTCGTGGATCTGGCCGCGGATCGTGCACTGCTCGGGCTTGGGCTCTTTCCCCACGCAAGCGCCGTTTTCCAGTTCGGTTCCGCGCGGGCAGACGCAGCGTCCGTCTTCGGTACGGATCTGGCCTTTGAGCAGAACGCAAGGTCTTGGCTTCGGCACGATGACCGTGCCGCCGCCGGACGAGCATTGGCCGTTGCGGAAGGTGGTGCCTGGCGGGCAGACGCAGTTGCCGGCGTCGTTCATGACGAAGCCTGCTGAGCATTCCTTCTTCACCTCATTCCTGATGGTGAAGGGATGACAGGCATAGGCCTTGCCGCGATCGCCCTGCACGTTGGCCGCACCGCGGGACAACACGTCGCCCGCGCCTTGCACCGGCGTGTTCGGAGAAAGCACGCCGACGCAGTTCTGGCCATTGACCGTGCCCTGCAGAGTGGCCAGGCGGCCGTCGTCAGGAATGGTCACGATCACATTGTGCACGTGGCTTTCCCCGGCGCCGAGCGTCAAGTTGGCGATGCAGGATAGCGGCAAGGTTGCCGGCTCCGGCGAGCAGCCGAAGGGCGGATCGATCGAGGTGATCGCGACGCCTTCCAGCCGGCCGAGGCCTTCGACGCCGATGGCATCGCCGATGCGAACCGGGCCGGCGAAGGCGCTCGCGCCATCGTTCGTGATGGTGATCTCGAACGAGCAGGGCTGGCCGGGCTTGCACTCGGCGTCGCCGGTCTTCTCGACGCGGATAGTCGAGGCGCCGCCGCCCTTGGCGCAGGCCTGGCCGATCGGATAGACGATGTCGTCTCCTGGAGCCGGGCCGTAGGAGCCGCGTGCGCAGTTCTCGAATTCGCCACCCGCGGCAACCGTCACGTCGAAATGGCGGCTGGTTCCGGGCGTCATAACGGCGCCGGGAATCTGGCAGGACAGTGTGTTGGCCGGTACCGGTCCGCAAGCCCATTCCGGCCCGTCTGGGGCGACGGTCTGGATCTGGACCGGCGCTCCGCCGGCCATCAGCGTCGCGGCATCGTTGACCCGCACCGGACCGGTCGGGGCAGTGGTGCCGAGGCTGATGACGGTAATGCGGCAGGAAACGACCGCAGCGCCGGCCAGCGAACCATTGCACACCTTGGTGATGCGCAGGGCCGGCTGGCCGCCATTGGGATGACGGATGCGTTCCTTGGCGCAGGTCCTGTTGTTGGTGAGGTCGTCCTCACCGGGAATAGCCTTCACCTCGGCGCAGTTCTCGACGGTATCGGGCCGGTAGTTGGCCGGCATCACCGCCTTGACGAAGATCGGCGTCGAGGCGCCAGGCAACAGCACGATGCCGGCATTGTCGCAGTGGAACTGGCCGGGGCCGTTCGGTCCGCATGTCCATGGCGGCGTCGGGCCGAAGGTCGAGGATGCCGGCACGCCGCCCGGATAGGTATCGACGACCGTCAGCGGCCCGTTATAGGGGACGCTGCCGTTGTTGATAATGTCGATCACGAAGGTGCAGACGCCATCGGCCGAACAGAATTCGGTGCGGGCGCGCTTCTTCAGAATCATGTCGACCTTCTTCTCCACCGGCGGCCGGCAGTCACGGTCACGATCGCCACGCCGGCAGACCGGGATCGAAGCACAGCCGCGATCGTTTTGCTGGCTGCCGAAAAGCGGCTTGCCGCTGGCGCCATAATTGTAGGTGGCGCAGTTGCGCAAGACGCTGCCTCGCCAGCCTGCGGCCGGCTTGAAGCCGAGCTCGAGGTCGACAGAGGCACCCGGATTGAGCGTGGTCACCGGATGAGTGCAAATCATCGGGGTGGTTCCAGGCGCGCAGACCCAAGGCGGGTTCGGCCCTGAATCGAGGGTGGAGCCGGCCGGCAGGGTAACTTCGTCGAGCACGATCTTGCCGTGGTAGGGTGCATCGCCGACATTGGTGACCCTGATGGTGAAGTCGCAGCCGCCGCCCATCGTGCAACGTTGCACGTCGGCGTGCTTTTCGACTTTCAGATCCGGTTCCTTGTCCTTCGGCGGGCAGCGCTGACCACGCGGGATGACGATATCGATGGTCTGCGTGCAGCACAGGCCCCAGCCCTCCTTCGGGCCGGCATAGGTTTCGATACCGGTGACGATGATGTGGATGACGTCGCCGGGTGAAGCGCCGACGATCTTCCAATTGAGCACACCGCCGCCGACCGGCACCAATTGCGTGTCGGGAATGATGGTGATGCCGGGTGTCGTCGTCGAAAGCTGCACCCATTTGCCGGCCATCTCTGGGCCGACCGGCATGTGGTAGATGAAGGCGCCGCCGCCGGGCACGCAATCAACCGTGCCGCGCTCCACCTTGAAGCATTCCTTGCCGGGAGGTGGGGGCGGCGGGTTGCACCTGGTGACGTTGATCTTGATCGAGGTCTTTGCACCCGTGAGATAATTGCCGTCGTCCGGCTTGCCCGGATCCTGCGACGGGATTTCCATGCCGGCGCCGCGTTCGCGGCTCACCTTGACCATGCCCTGGTTGTGAACGATCGTCGGCGACGGAAACGCCGCATGGTCGATCTTGGCGGTGATCTGGAACGTGATGACGCGCTCGTTCGCAGCGCCGATGCCGTCGAGGTCGCTGGCGGAAATCCGGAAATCGGACACCGTCGCGGTATCGTCCGGGCCAGCCGAACTGCTGATCGCAGCGCCGGGCAGCGGTCCGCCGGACGCATCGGTGCCGTCGCCGGTCACATGTACGCCGACGATGCGCAGGCCGTGCGGGAGCTGGTCCCTGAAATCGAGCCTGGCCTTTTTCAGCATGGCCGCGAGGCCGGGGCTGGCAAAACCCTGCGGATTGCCGCGCAAGCCAAAGCTCAGCGAATATACGACATAGTCGCAGCCTCGCTGGGTGCCTTTCTTGGTGAAGAAGGGCACGATCCGGCCCGGCTCCGGATTGACGATGCGAGGATTGTCGAAATCGAGCTTGGTATCTGGAATGACAGCACCCGCATCGGCAGGCTTGATCTTGGCCGGAGCGAGGTCTTCAGCGAAGCCTTGCAGCGGACTCAGCATGGCGACCGCGATACCGGCCGCCATCAGCCAGCGCGCGCCGCGCCTGGCGAGTGACAGGGGTTTCATGATGGTCTCCATGACGAATGATTGTTTGCCGGTTGATTGGCTGCTCGTCGCAGGCGGGAAAAGTGCAAGATTGCTCATCTTCCCCTCCTCACGGTTCGCAGCTGACGGCTGGGGTTCTGAGCGGCAAGGTCATCTTGCAGCAAGGGTAGTAGCCACCCTTGTCGCGGTCGGACTGCCTGTAGAAGCAGAGCCCGACATCGACCCTGTCGCCAGGATAATGGCCGGTGATGCCGATCGTGAATGGCGCGCCGGGTGCATGCGACAGAGGTGAAGTCACCCCGACGCCAGGCGTCCTGGACAGAGCCTTGATCGAATCGCCGCCGAAGCCGGCATGGTCATGGAGATAGAGATCGGCCTCGAGGCCGGAAGGCGTGCAGAAATACCTGACATCCTCGACGTCGAGGCAAGGAGGCAGATTGCCGGGAGGCGGGAAGTCCGGCGGATAGAACGGTGGCAGATAGCCGCCCGGCACCTGCTCGTAATAGCCGGCACGGCCTTCGCAGGGGCGCCAGACCTCGACGTCGCCGACATGGCCCTCGACTTCCGGGTCTTCGAAATAAGTGTCGAAGTCGACGAACCACGAGCCGAAAGGCGGCACGTTGGCCGGCTTGACCAGCGCCGTCGGCGTGATCTGCATGCCGTGCACGGCAAGCGGCCCGCCGGCAGCGAGTTGTTCGGCAAGCTCCGGGTTGTCGCGTAACTTGTCACCGGTATCGACCAGCGTGTCGGTGCAGACGCCGGTATCGAGATTGCCTTCGGCATCGTAGCCATATTGCAGGTCGAGGCCGCCGGCCGACTGCCGGTTGTCTTGCGGGAAGCCGACCGCATATTCCTGTGGCACTTCCGCCCAGGCCGATTCCGTCGCCGCATCGTCCGGATTTTCGCGCCAGTAGCGGATGACCTCACCCTTGCCGGAATCGGCGAACTGGCTGTAGTCGTAGCGGTTCTCCACCGGGCCGCGCTGGGCCAGATACATGAAGCCCTTGTTGTCGAAGGCGATGTCGGTGACCGCGTAATCCTTGTCGGCCTTGACCGTCAGTTCCCAGCGCGGGTCGCCGGCGAAACTGCCGTCGCCGGCAATGCCCACCGACCAGATCTCCGCCTTTTCCCCGACCGAGTAATAGAGCCGGCCGCCGCGATAGGCGACCGACCAGACGCGACGCTCGTCCTGCGTGTAGCCCCAGCTGTCCGGGTCCTCACTGTCGAAGGCGGCACCCTGTATGTCCATCACCGAGCCGTCGTCGGCAAGGGCAGCAAGCCCGTGCGCCGGGCGGCCGGCTATGCCGTGGTCGAACGTGTCGAGCAGAGCGCCATTGGCGTCGATGCGGTGAATGAGGCCGGTGTCGAGATCGCTGGCGAAGAACTGGCGGTGGATATTGTCGAAAGTGACGTCGCCGATGCCGGGACCGCTATTGGCGTCGATATCGGCGAATTTCGAGACAGCGCCGGTGATGCCGTCGATCTTCCAGATCGTTCCGGGACCGCCGCCGTTTTCGGTGCCGAACTGACCGTCCATGAAGACCGCGTCAGCCGTGCCGCGGCGCTGCCGCTCCGGCCGGCCGTCGGCGTCGCCGTCTGGTGTGACGATGCGGATGCCGTGCAGCGACGTGGCGCCGGCATAGAGGTTTGGAATGGCCGAGGGAACGCCGTCGCGCACGCCGTCGTCGTAGGCGATGCCGAAAACCTGGCCGATTTGTCCGGCCGTGACCTCGAACGGTGGCGGGGTGAAGACCAATTGGCCAGACGCCGGCCCGCCCAGCCTTGAGACGTCGAAGACGCGCAAGGTCGCGCGCGCCGTGTCGATGAAGGTTTCGTCGACGGGATCGACGCCCGGCGGCAGGCCTTGCTCGAAATTGGGAATGATGGTGCCGGAGAATCCGGTCACTGCCATCGAGCCGGGATAGATGATCTGGGTTTCCTGGGCCTGGGCCGAGCCGCCGAGCCAGACCCCAGCGGCGAGTGCCAAGATCGACAATCCGCTGGCAGCCTGGCCGCTGGCAGCCTGGATGGCGCGGCGCAAACGGCCGACACGAGAGCGCACCAACGCGCCATGGTCGCAAGACATGGATCGCCCCCCACAGGTCATGGGAGAAGCGTCCGGTCCCGGCGCGCAAATCAGGGCAAGGCGCGGCGTTCCGGCACGTTCATCCCTGATCGAATTGTCTGCTTTCCTCAACGTCACGATACGCCTGCGTCCGCGCAGGGTCAACGGAACCAGCGAACAGCCCAGCGCATCGACCCGGTCCCGAAGGCGATGGTCGCGCTGAGCTCCTGCTGTTCCCGCAGACCATGGAGCCTCTGGATCTGTGGTCATGGGGCTGTCCTTTCCGGGGCCGCACGACGCGGCACCTGAGCGTCAGTCGCGGGGCGAGGCGGAAAGGTTCATGGGCCGGAGGTCGGGCCGGCTGGATCACCACCGGAAAATACCGGCCTGCCGGTCCCGAATCCGATCAACCGCGATGAATGGTGAACGCCTTGCGCAGAATGCTTGCGCGCCACGCAGCCTGTTCTTATATACGCGCCAAGCCGTCCAGCGCCGAATGCCGGTTGCCGGAGCGGAATTTCTTGTGAACAGGGGCTTTCGTCGGAACGCCTGTACGGGTCCTGAGAGCCTGCTTAGCGGAGAGATTAGAACAATGGCAAAAGTAATCGGTATCGATCTGGGAACAACCAACTCCTGTGTCGCCATCATGGATGGCAAGGAATCCAAGGTCATCGAGAATGCGGAAGGCGCCCGCACGACCCCTTCCATCGTCGCCATCAACAGCGACGGTGAGCGCCTCGTCGGCCAGCCGGCCAAGCGCCAGGCCGTTACCAATCCTGAAAACACCATTTTCGCGGTCAAGCGCCTGATCGGCCGCCGCTACGACGATCCGGTGACGGAGAAGGACAAGAAGCTTGTCCCCTACAAGATCGTCAAGGGCGACAATGGCGACGCCTGGGTCGAGGCCGGCGGCAAAAAGCAGTCGCCCAGCCAGATTTCGGCGATGATCCTGCAGAAGATGAAGGAAACGGCGGAGGCCTATCTCGGCGAGAAGGTCGAGAAGGCGGTCATCACCGTTCCGGCCTATTTCAACGACGCCCAGCGCCAGGCGACCAAGGATGCCGGCAAGATCGCCGGCCTGGAAGTGCTGCGCATTATCAACGAGCCGACGGCGGCCGCGCTTGCCTATGGTCTCGACAAGAAGGAAGGCAAGACGATTGCCGTCTATGACCTTGGCGGCGGCACGTTCGATATTTCGGTGCTCGAAATCGGCGACGGCGTGTTCGAGGTGAAGTCGACCAATGGCGACACCTTCCTCGGCGGCGAGGATTTCGACATGCGTCTGGTCGAATATCTGGCGGCCGAGTTCAAGAAGGAACAGGGCATCGACCTGCGCAACGACAAGCTCGCCCTGCAGCGCCTCAAGGAAGCGGCTGAAAAGGCCAAGATCGAGCTGTCGTCCACCACGCAGACCGAAATCAACCTGCCCTTCATTACCGCCGATGCCACCGGCCCCAAGCATCTGACGCTGAAGCTGACGCGGGCGAAGTTTGAGAGCCTGGTCGAGGATCTTGTCCAGCGCACGATCGATCCCTGCAAGGCGGCGCTCAAGGATGCCGGCCTGAAGGCCGGCGAAATCGACGAAGTCGTCCTGGTCGGCGGCATGACCCGCATGCCCAAGATCCAGGAGATCGTGAAGCAGTTCTTCGGCAAGGAGCCGCACAAGGGCGTCAACCCGGATGAAGTCGTCGCACTGGGCGCCGCCATCCAGGCCGGCGTGCTGCAGGGCGACGTCAAGGACGTGCTGCTGCTCGACGTGACCCCGCTGTCGCTCGGCATCGAGACGCTGGGCGGCGTGTTCACGCGGCTGATCGAGCGCAACACGACGATCCCGACGAAGAAGAGCCAGGTGTTCTCCACGGCCGAGGATTCGCAGTCGGCGGTGACCATCCGCGTCTTCCAGGGCGAGCGTGAAATGGCCGCCGACAACAAGGCGCTCGGCCAGTTCGATCTGGTCGGCATCCCGCCTGCGCCGCGCGGCGTGCCGCAGATCGAGGTCACCTTCGACATCGACGCCAACGGCATCGTCAACGTCTCGGCCAAGGACAAGGGTACCGGCAAGGAGCACCAGATCCGCATTCAGGCGTCTGGCGGCCTTTCGGATGCCGACATCGAGAAGATGGTCAAGGACGCCGAGGCCAATGCCGAAGCCGACAAGAAGCGGCGCGCGCTGGTCGAGGCCCGCAACCAGGCCGAGGCGCTGGTGCATTCCTCGGAGAAATCGCTGAAGGAATACGGCGAGAAGGTTTCCGAGGCCGACCGCACGGCGATTGCCGATGCGATCGCGGCGCTGAAGACCGCTGCCGAAGGCGACGACGTGACCGACATCGAGGCCAAGACGCAGACGCTCGCCGAAGTCTCGATGAAGCTCGGCCAGGCCATGTACGAGGCTTCGCAGAAGGAAGCCGCCGAGGCCGACGCCAAGGCTGACGCCGCCAAGGACAGCGACGTCGTCGATGCCGATTTCGAGGAAATCGACGAAGACGACGAGAAGAAGAAGTCGGCCTGAACCGCCTGACGGTACAGGTAAGGGAAAAAGCCCGGTGCGCAGCCGGGCTTTTTTGCAACCCTTTGCCGGAAAAACGCGGAGCTCCCCGAAAAAATGCGGACAAAGCCTCGTAGACACTGGCATCCCGGCTCCATCACACCTAAATCGGAACAGCGTGCCGGCAAACGACGCAACGATGCTTCAAGACGTTGACTATCCGGACTGCGGGAAAACATGAAAGCTGATTTTTACGAAACGCTGGGCGTGCAAAAGGGCGCCGACGAGAAGGAGCTCAAGAGCGCTTTCCGCAAGTTGGCCATGCAGTTCCATCCCGACCGCAACCCAGGCGACCATGCCTGCGAGCACAAGTTCAAGGAAATCAACGAAGCCTACGAGACGCTGAAGGACCCGCAGAAGCGCGCCGCCTATGATCGCTTCGGCCACGCCGCCTTCGAGCATGGCGGTATGAATGGCGCGGCGCAAGGCTTTGGCGCTGGCGGCTTCGCCGACATTTTCGAAGACATTTTCGGCGACATGATGGGCGGGCGCCAGCGCCGCTCGTCCGGCGGCCGCGAGCGCGGCGCCGACCTGCGCTACAATATGGAAATTACGCTGGAAGAGGCATTTTCCGGCAAGACCGCGCAAATTCGCGTGCCGGCCTCGATCTCCTGCTCAGAATGCTCGGGCAGCGGCGCCAAGCCAGGCACCCAGCCCGTCACCTGCTCGATGTGCAACGGCCACGGCAAGGTGCGTGCCACGCAAGGCTTCTTCTCGATCGAGCGCACCTGCCCGCAATGCCAGGGGCGCGGCCAGACCATCAAGGATCCGTGCCCGAAATGCGCCGGCCAGGGCCGTGTCACCGAGGAGCGCTCGCTGTCGGTAAACATCCCTGCCGGCATCGAGGACGGCACCCGCATCCGTCTGGCCAACGAGGGCGAGGCCGGCCTGCGCGGCGGCCCGTCGGGCGATCTCTACATCTTCCTCGCGGTCAAGCCGCACGAATTCTTCCAGCGCGACGGCGCCGATCTTTATTGCAAGGTGCCGATCTCGATGACGACGGCAGCGCTTGGCGGCTCGTTCGAGGTGACGACACTGGACGGTACCCAGACGAAAGTAAAGGTGCCGGAAGGCACCCAGAACGGTCGCCAGTTCCGCCTCAAGGGCAAGGGCATGCCGGTGCTGCGCCAGCCCAACATCGGCGACCTCTACATCCAGACCGTAGTTGAGACGCCGCAGAACCTCTCGCGCCGCCAGCGCGAATTGCTGGAGGAATTCGAGCAGCTTTCCTCAAAGGACAATTCGCCTCAGTCGAGCGGATTTTTCGCACGCATGAAGGACTTTTTCGAAACGTTCGGCGAGCACTGAAGCTGATCCCTGGAAACGCTTCCCGAGCGTCATCAACACCTTATCCGGGGATTCGCCTTGTCTTGCACCTCGTAACTGCTAAGTAGCGTGCGAGGGGCGTTGAGGAGGACTTTCGATGACGCGTAGTCCCGGACTGCGAAAGACGCTGGCAGAAAAGTTCGACGACGAGCTGAAGTTCTTCAAGGGCTGGATCGACAAGCCGAAGGCGGTCGGTTCGATCGTCCCGACCAGTTCCATCACCGCGGGCAAGATGGCCTCGATCGTCGATCCGACATCCGGCCTGCCGGTGCTCGAGGTCGGGCCCGGCACAGGCGTCATCACGCGCGCCATCCTCGCCCAGGGCATAAAGCCTGAAAATCTCTACGCGGTCGAATATTCCACTGATTTCGTGCGCCATCTGCGCCAGCTTTATCCAGGCGTCAACGTCATCGAGGGCGACGCCTTCAACCTCGACGCGACGCTTGGCGACAAGCGCGACCTGATCTTCGATTCGGTGATATCGGGCGTGCCGTTGCTCAATTTTCCGGTCGCCCAGCGCATCGCCTATGTCGAGAGCCTGCTCGACCGCATCCCGGCAGGCCGGCCAATCGTGCAGCTGACTTACGGGCCGCTGTCGCCGATCCCGCCCGGCCGCGGCGACTATACGGTCGAGCATTTCCATTTCGTCATCCGCAACATTCCGCCGACGCAGCTTTGGATCTATCGGCGCCGGGCCGCATGAATTGAAGCGTTGGGTTTGAATAGCACTTGTCTTAATACCATCGGGTGACAAGGCAGACCCATGGCTGTGATCCCGAAAATTCTTGTCTTCGCCGGTTCGGTGCGCAGCGGCGCCTATAGCGGCAGGACCGCCGACGTGGCACAGAAGGAACTTGCCATGCAGGGCGCCGAGGTGACCCGCATCTCGCTCGCCGATTATCCGCTGCCGATCCTCGACCAGGATTTGGAAAAGGACGAAGGCATTCCCGAAAACGCAGTCAAGCTCGGCCGGATGATCGCCGCCCATGACGGGCTGCTGATCGCGACGCCCGAATATAACGGCTCCATTCCGCCGCTGCTCAAGAACACCATCGACTGGGTGAGCCAGCTGCGCAAGGATGGCGGCCGGACGTTCAGGCCGTTTGCCGGCAAGGTCGCCGGCCTGTGCTCGTCTTCCAACGGACCCTTCGCCGGGATACGCTGCATCAACCATCTGCGCGCCGTGCTGGTGCGCTGCCGGATGGAGGTGGTGACACCGGAGTGTTCGGTGCCGGAGGGCGGCAACGCCTTCGACGACGAGGGCAACTTCAGGGACGAGAGACTACACCAATCGATGGAGCACCTATGCCGCACGCTGATCGAAACCTCGCGCATGCTGTCGACGCGGATCGAGGCATGATCCCGGACGCCGCGCATGCCGACACAATGCAGGAAAGGCTGATCGTCGGCCTCGACCTGCCGACTTTGAGGGAAGCCGAGAAGGCGGTGCGCGAACTCGACGGAATCGTCTCATTCTACAAGATCGGCTACCAGCTCGCCTTTGCCGGCGGGCTCGACTTCGCCCGCGAGCTGGCCAGCGGCGGCACCAGGATCTTCCTCGACATGAAGCTGCTGGACATCGACAACGCGGTAGCCAAAGGGGTCGACAACATCGTCAAAATGGGCATGAGCATGCTGACCATCCATGCCTATCCGAAGACAATGAAGGCGGCCGTCGAGGCTGCGAAGGGCAGCGACCTTTGCCTGCTGGGGGTCACTGTGCTGACCTCGATGGACGAGCAGGACGTGATCGACGCCGGCTATGAGTATGATCCGCATACGCTGGTGCTGAGGCGCTCCGAGCAGGCGCTGCATGCCGGCATGGGCGGCATCGTCTGCTCGGCCGAGGAAGCGGAGGCGGTGCGCCGCATCGTCGGCCCCGACCTGGCCGTCGTGACGCCGGGAATCCGGCCGAAGGGCAGCGACCATGGCGACCAGAAACGTGTGGTGACGCCGGCCCAGGCGATCCGCAACGGCTCCAGCCACCTCGTAGTCGGCCGGCCGATCGTCGGCGCGGCCGACAGGCGGGCGGCGGCGGAAGCGATCCTGGATGAAATGCGCTCGGCCTGACGCCAGGAATTAACCCGGAGAAAAGCCATGCCCAAGGGATACTGGATCGCTCGCGTCGATGTACGCGATGCGGAAGGCTACAAGGACTATGTCGCAGCTGCCAAGCTGGCCTTCGACCGCTTCGGCGCCAAGTTCCTGGCGCGCGGCGGCGCACATGAGAAGGCAGAGGGGCCGGGCCGCGACCGCAACGTGATCATCGAGTTTCCGTCGCTTGCGGCGGCGCATGACTGCTACCACTCACCCGAATACCAGCGCGCAGTCGCAATCCGCCAGAAGGTTGCTGACGGCGAAATCGTTCTGGTCGAAGGGATTTAGGCGAGAAGCCGGTTCGCCGCTGCCTCCGCCATCGCATCGGCGAGGCTCAGGCCCCATTGCCGGCGACAGTAATCGCGGAAATCGAAGCAGGGCAGGCCGGGACAGACCTCGAACTCGATGAGGTGCACGCTGTCGTCGGCTTCGACCCGGAAGTCGATGGAAAACACATCCCTCAGGCCAAGCCCGACCATCAGGCTTTCGGCGATGCGACGGATTCTGGCATCGGCTCGAGGCTGGCCGTCGGCGACCGGCAGCAGCGCCGGCTCTGTGTATGTTCCCGACGCTTTCGCCGCTTCGCCGGTATTACCGTAAAGCGCCAGGCTGTCCTGCATGGTCTGGAAATCGCCGCCCGAATCGACAAAGGCGATGCCCAACGCCTCGACGCCGGTATCCGGCTTCAATCCGAGAAAACTGGCCCGCGCGTTGCGCCCGGCGACATAGGGCTGGACCACGACATCGTCGCGATAGGCGGCGAATACGCGCCGGCTAAGCTCCAGCGCACGGCCGAGATCGTCGCAGCGCGAATCCGGCCAGATGCCGATCTTGGCGCCGAGCCGGTTCGGCTTGACGAACCAGCCGCCGGGCGAGGTCGGTGGCGCGACAAGCCAGGCACCGTCACGGGCGAGGCCCGCCTGCGGCACCGGCAGGCCAAGCGCGCCGAGCACGGCGCCGGATCGGAACTTGTCCTGACAGAGCGCGAACACCGCATCGTCGGCGCCGATCGCCTTCAGGCCGTTCAGCCGCGCCAGAGCTGGTGCTGCGCCGCCGCGGAAATAGGCAATGCCGTCGGTCAGCGTCCAGACAAGCGTGGTCTTCGGGTCCTCGCCGCTGAGAACGCTTGCGGCGTCGTCGAGCGTCACCGGCGCAAATGACAAGCCGCGCTTCTGGCAAGCGGTGGCAAGTGCGTCGAATTCAGCAGCCATATCGGTCGATTGCGCCAGATAGGAGGCGATTTCGGCGGCACGCTTCGGCACGTGGTTATCGGCGATCAGCCGATCGAAGCAGGCCTTTTCCGGCTCATAAACCAGGATCAGTTTCGGCTTGCGGGTTGACATGGGCGGGACGGCTCCTGGCAGCACGATTGCCTACCATCGCACGGCGAACGCATTCGGCTTGCGCGGAACCGACGTCGATCGGACGCCTGCACGACAGCAAGTGCCCATCTCTTGTTGACCATGATCTTTTCCGAACCAAAGGTTCGGGATCATGGTCAGCCGATCAGCACGCGCGGCTCGAAGCGACCATTGACCGGAATGTCGAGCATGAATGTCATGCCAGCTTGCGGGTCGAGCAGGCGCTGCTTCTCGCTCTTGCCCGACCAGGCGGAGGTGACCGCCAGCCGGTCGGCATTCCCGCCGACAAAAGCCGGACAGGACGGTTGCGTGACCGGCATCGCCACCGAACGGACAAGCTTGCCGTCGGGCCCATAGGCTTCGACGACGCTGCCGCCCCAGCAGGCGTTCCACAATATGCCGTCGCGGTCGAGCACCGAACCATCGATATAGCCCTTGGCCGAACGGTGATCGACGAAGATCTTCGGTTCGCCAACCGGCAGGCCGGTCGCCGGATCGCAGCCGACGCGCATCAACAGGCCGGTGCTGGTGTCGGTGTAGTAGGCAATGGTCCCATCTTCGGAAAAGCAGATCGAGTTGGGCACAGTAATGTCGGCATAAAGCCGGCGCAGCTCGCCCTTGAAGAACCAGTAGATCGAACCGGCGCCCTTCTCCTCGCCCTTGCCCATTGTGCCGACCCAGAGCGCGCCGCAAGGGTGAACGCGTGAATCGTTCGAGCGGGTAACCGTATTGTCGGCCTCGATGGGAGTGTGCAGCGTCAGCTTGCCGGTCGCGACGTCGCGGACATGCAGGCCAGTCTCGGTGGCGATCAGCTGACGCCGGTCGTCGATGACGGCAATGGCACTGGCCATCTGGTGGAGCTCGTGGATCTTGACGGCACCGCCGGACACACGTTTTTCCAGGAGCTGGCCGTTGACGATGTCGAACCAGTAGAGCGTGTCCGTGGCAGGGTCATAGCTTGGTCCCTCCCCGAGTTGGCAGACATGGTCGGAAAAAACCGAAACGATGGTCTCGCTCATCATGCCACTCCAAACGCCGCGTCCCAGGCCTGAACTGCGGCTTTCGCCCGTGCTGCCACTTCGTCGACGCTCATGCCCGGCTTGAACAGGCTGGAGCCAAGACCGAAGACGCTGACGCCGGCTGCCTTGTAGCCGGCAAAATCCTTATCCGAAACGCCGCCGACGGCGCCGACCAGCACACTGGCCGGCAGCACCGCGCGCATCGCCGAAATGCCTGCCGCGCCAAGCACGCTCGCCGGAAAGAATTTCAGTGCCGAGGCGCCCAGCCGGATGGCCTGGAATGCCTCGGTTGGCGTGAACACGCCGGGCATCGTCACCATGCCGTGCTGCATGGCACGGCCCATGACCTCGGCATCGATATTGGGGCTGACCAGCAGCCGCCCGCCGGCCTTGTGCAGGCCATCGACATCGGCGGCGGTGAGCACCGTGCCGGCGCCGACCAGGGCTGTCGGAGGAAGCGCTTGGACAATGCTGGCGATCGAAACGAAGGGCTCGGGCGAGTTGAGCGGCACCTCGATCGCTTCGATGCCGGCGCCGAAGACCGCCTGGCAGATCGCAACCGCTTCGCTTGGCTTGAGGCCGCGCAGGATCGCGACCAGACCCCGCTCGAGCTTTGGAAAAGGTGCGGTCTTTGTCATGCGGCAACTCCATTTCCGGCGATCATGCCATTTTCGCGCGCGGCTTCGGCAAGGCCGGCGCGCACCGCCTCGTCGGCGTCGACCGCCCTGAAAGCGAGCCCGGCAAGGCCGAGCGCCTCGGCATAGAGCGTGCCAAGTGCGCCCGACGCGATCAGCACGACTGGCACAGCGCTTGCTCCATAACGGCGATTTGCCGAAGCGATCTCGCCGCCGATCAGCAGGCCGGACAGGCAGGCGGCGGCATCCTCCGGCTTCAGGTCCTGCAACAGGCTGGCGGCGCGGATCGAGAACAGTCTTGAAACGATGTCACCGCCCTCGGCCAGCGCCTTCAGGCACCAGTCCCGGAAAAACGGACTTTCGGGGGCAACCGGCTTCGGCGGCTCGCCCAGCGAATGGCGCAAGATCGAGTGCGCGGCGAGCACAGAGAACAGCTCGCCGGTCGGCCAGGTGCCGAAGCCGGCAACGGAGCCGTCCTCGACCAGCACCCATTTCGAATGGGTGCCGGGCATGCATACGAGGTGACGTCCCTTTGCCGGCAAACCGGCGCCGGCTAGCTGGGTTTCCTCGCCGCGCATGACGTCAGGTGCATCGGCAAGACGTTGGGCAAGGCCGGGCACGATGCGGATATCACGGCGCTGGCCGGGGATGTGGGCAGCACCGGCGAGGATAGCGCCGATCGGCGCCGGCACGCTGACATAGGGCGCCTCCAGCCAGCCCTGGCGCGAACCGGCCATGCCGCAAATGATGACCGGCAGCGCCTCGGCTGCACCCATGGCGGCCAGATGCCCTTCGAGAATGGACGAAAATCCTTTGGCCTGGGCGGTGATCAGTCCGTCGTCGCCGCGCCGCTCGGCGAGAACCTTGCCGGTGCCGTCGAGCAGCCAGACCCGCATACGGGTGGTGCCCCAGTCGACGGCCGCGACGGACGCCGCCTTGCTCGGTGAGATCACAGGAACCCCCCGTCGACGATCAGCATCTGCGCAGTCAGCATGCGTGAAGCATCCGACGCCAGGAACAGCACGGTGCCGACGATATCTTCAGGTTGCATCACACGCTTGATGCATTGCTTCGCGACGTGCGCGGCGAGCGCCTCTTCGGTGACCCAGAGCTTTCTCTGCCGCTCGGTGATTACCCAGCCGGGCGCGATCGCGTTGACGCGGATGCCGTCGACGCCGAGCTTGCCGGCAAGACCCTTGGTAAGACCGACGATGCCGGCCTTGGCGGCGGTGTAGGCCGGCATATCGGGATGGTTGATGAGAAACGAGGTCGAGGTGAAGTTGATGATCGAGCCGCCGCCGGCCCGCTTCATGCCCGGGGCCACCGCCTGTGCGCTGAAGAAATGCGGGCGCAGGTTGATGGCATGGTTGTTGTCCCAGAACTCGACCGTGACGTCTTCCACGGCATGACGGTCATCCTGCGCGGCATTGTTGACCAGCACTGTGACGTCGCCATGCGCCTCGGCGGCTTTGGCGACTGATAGCCGCAATGCCTCGATGTCGCGTATGTCGGTCTTGAGATAGAGCGGCCGCCGGCCGAGCTCCTTGTCTAGCCGATCGGCCAGCGCCAGGCTCGGACGGTCGGCGATATCGATGAAGGCGACCTTTGCCCCCTGGCGAGCAAATCCCTCGGTCAACGCAGCACCAATGCCGGAGCCGCCGCCGGTGATCAGCACCGAAGCGTCTTCGAGGTCGGCAAAACGTGCCGATGGCGTCATGAATTCTCTCCCGGTCCAATGATCTCGGTCGGCCGGCGCGCATCCTATCCAGCCGTGTCGGGCGGGCAAGGGCGAAAGAGTGGATTATCAGGACTTATGTCCGACAAAAGGCCGCACGGCCCGCCGATAGATCAACTGCCCGGCCGGACGCGGTACAATTCGACGGCAGCTCCGCTGGTCCCAGCAACCGGCGCTAGCCATTCCGGCACGCTGCCGCGCATCAGCCCGGCAAGAAAGCCTGCCGGCGCCTTGGCGGCGAGGAGCTTGCTTTCGGCGCTGCCGGGGCACAGCGCGACGAGGCCGACGTGATGATCCGCCAGGATCGTCCTGGCATCGGCATCGGACCCAAGGAAGGCATCGAGCACCAGGAGGTTGCCGGCGACGTTGCGATGATAAGGCCCGGCGAAAACGCGATGCCCGGAATAGGCCAGGATCGGCGATCCGAGATTGGAAATTGCCAGCACCGTGGTGCCGGGCAGGCGGCCAAGTGCCGCAAAGGAGGCCATGCGGTGGCAAGCGACATCGGTGCCATTATCGGCCGTGGCTTTGCTGTCGTCGAAGGCTACCGAGGTCGCCGCGGCAGCCCCAGTCCAGACCGCATTCACCGAAACCAGCCAGGCGGCAGCCATGCGCAGCGCCACGCCACGCGACGGGCTGGCCTCGGCCCGTTGACGCCATTTGGCAATCCAGGCGGCAAGCGGGATGACAGCGAAGGCGATCGAGAATGTCGAACCGCGCACCTGCCAGGCGCTGACGATGAACGCCACGACAAGCAGCGCACCGACAAGGCTGTCCTGCCGTCGCCAGCCGCCACGGCCAAGGCGAAGCGCCATCAGCACGAGCGCAATGAGCGGCGTGGCATAGCGCGCGACCACCTCGGCCGGATCCTCGGCGAGCAGTTTGAACAGCGACTGCGCCTCGTCGATGTGATCAAGCCATAGCTCCTTGAGGCGCGGATCGAGATTGGCATAGGGCACTGCCAGGCATTGCGGAAACAAAAGGACGACGACAGTGCCCAATGCCAGTGCAAGCAGGCCAAGCGAGGCGAACCGCCGCCCACGCGTGCGGCCGGCGGGCTCGATCGACGCTATCGCCGCAAGGCCGGTTCCGGCAATCGCTGCGACGACGAACTGCACGGTCGAGAAGGCGTCGCATTGCGCCTGGCCCCAGGCGGATGGCGCAATGGTGGCGACAAAGACGAGAGCGGACACGCCGGCAAAGCCGAGGCCGAAATCCCTGGCGATCAGCCTCTCGCCATTGGCCTCGAGGGCAAACAGCGTGGCGACAGAGGCGCCGACGGTGGCGACATAAGGCGCGGTTTCCATGCCGACGGCCAGCATCAATCCGGCGCACAGGCCGGAGAGCAATGCCGCCGCCCTGCGCGACGGCGCTTCAAGCAGAAGGCTCAGGCTGGCCATGCTCAGCATCAGCTGGACATTGTGGTGATCGAGTGCGCCAGGCGAAAAAATGCCGAGGAAATACAGTGCGGCGGCACCGACGACGACAGCCGGCAGCACGGCGCCGTCACCGGCAAAGCTGCGCGCGGCGCGGGCGGTGAAAAACACGGTCAGGCAGAAGAGCAGCGCCGGCCACAGCACTTGAGCCACATTCTCGGCAAGGGCCGCGCTGCCGGTCAGGGCCGATACGGCGATGACGATGGCGGCGATCGGCGCATCGACCAGCCGCGACCAGTGCATGACGAAGCCGCCTTCCAGGCCCATCCGGTACTGGTGCAGATCGAACCAGCCCTGGCCGGCCAGCACGTCGCGAACTTCGACGAGGCGCAGCAGATTGTCGTTGTCGCCGCCGGCATTGGTCAATTCCGGGAAGCCGGCAAAGGCATTGACGGCCAGCGCCAGCAATGTGGCAAGCAGCGCCAGCGCGATCTCGGACCTCCAACTGGAGGCGCCATCGTCGGCTGTGCTCATATCAGGACCTTTGGAAGGAATACGGGGCGGTTTAAACCTAGCCTTAACAGCTTCAATAAATAGTAAAGCCGCCCGAGCGAGGCCGGCGTTTGAGCGGTCAGGGGCCTCACAGGGCATCCGGAGACGAAAATGCCACAAGAAGTGCGCCATGAGCCGAGCATCGCCGTGCTGCTGCCTTGCTACAATGAGGAGCTGACGATCGGCGAAGTGGTGCGGCGCTTTCGCGAAACGCTGCCTTCCGCCGCGATCTATGTCTACGACAACAATTCGCGCGACCTGACGGCGCTCCGAGCCCGCGCCGCCGGCGCCATCGTGGTGCGCGAGCCGCGCCAGGGCAAAGGCAATGTCGTGCGCCGCATGTTCGCCGACATCGAGGCCGACATCTACCTGATGGCCGACGGCGACGGCACCTATGCGCCGGAGGACGCGCCGCAACTGATCAACATGCTGCTGACCGAGCGCTCCGACATGGTGGTGGGCACAAGGCGCGGCGTCGCCAACGATGCCGGCAGGACGGGCCACGCCTTCGGCAACCGCATCTTCAACAGCCTTTACAAGCGGCTGTTCGGCTCGGACTTTACCGATATCTTCTCGGGTTACCGCGCCTTCACCAGGCGCTTCGTCAAGAGTTTTCCCGCCGTTTCCGGCGGCTTCGAGATCGAGACCGAAATGTCGGTGCACGCCTCGCAGCTGAAATTGCCGGTCAGCGAGATCGGGCTCGACTACGGCCGCCGGCCGAAAGGCTCCTCGTCGAAGCTGTCGACCTTTCGCGACGGCGCGAAGATCCTGTGGATGTTCGCCATGCTGATGAAGGAGACGCAGCCGCTGCGTTTCTTCGGCGCTTTTTCCGTGTTTTTCCTGGCATCGAGCCTGTTCCTGATGGCGCCGGTGCTGATCGAGTTCGCCGAAACCGGGCTCGTGCCGCGCATGCCGACCTGGGTACTGTCGGTCGGGCTGCTGCTGCTGTCGATGCTGGCGGCGGTGACCGGGGTAATCCTCGATTCGGTGTCGCGCGGCCGGGCCGAGCAGAAGCGCATCTTCTATCTGTCGATGCCTTCCGGTCGTGTCGAACGTGAACGTGCAAGCGCGCTCGCGACTTTGAAGGCCGGACCGCGCAAGACCCCGCGGGCGGCTTAGATTTCTAAATGGGACGCCTCGCCCGCTTCATTGTCGCCGGCGGCATCGGCTTCGTCGCCGACGCGGCGGTGCTTTGGCTGGTGCTGACGATAGCGCCGCTTGGCCCCTTCGCGGCTCGCATCATCTCGATCGGTTTTGCCCTGTCCGTCACCTGGCTGATCAACCGCCATCTGACCTTCTCGCCTTCCAGCCGCGGCATCGCGCAAGAGGGCGCACGCTACGGCGGCGTCGGCATCGCCACCAGCATCGTCAATTATCTCGTCTATTGCGCCATCCTGTTCGCGCTGCCGATGGTGTCGCCGCTGATAGCTCTTGCGGCCGCCTCGCTGGTTGCCATGGCGCTGTCCTTCCTCGGCTATTCCAAGCTGGTCTTCGACCGCTGAAGGCATCGCATTGGATCTGCGCCAAGCGAAGCGCAGCCTCATCATGACCTTGGCCGATTGGCAGAAGCCGCCGATTTCCTTATATCGCTGTCGTCGATGCATCGGCCCTAAAATCGGAATCGATTTTCCGACAGCACGATGCATGGATTCAAAAGTGTTGGAGCGTACTTTGTGCATCCAAGTGGATCGCCCCAAGTGCGCCGGAGAGCTGCCATGCCCCTGAAAGTCGCCGTCCAGATGGACCATATCTCCACCGTGTCGATTGCCGGCGACACGTCGTTTGCGCTGTCGCTGGAAGCGCAGCGGCGCGGCCACCAGCTGTTCCACTACACGCCCGACCGGCTGTCGCTGCGCGACGGCAAGGTGTTCGCCCGTATCGAGGAGATGCAGGTCCGCGACGAGAAGGGCAACCATTATTCGCTGGGCGAAGAAGTCCGCACCGACCTATCGGAGATGGACGTCATCCTTTTGCGGCAGGATCCGCCGTTCGACATGAACTACATCACCACCACGCATATCCTCGAGTGCATCCATCCGAAAACGCTGGTGGTCAACGATCCGGCCTGGGTGCGCAACAGCCCGGAAAAGATCTTCGTCACCGAATTTCCCGACCTGATGCCGGACACGCTGATCACCAAGGACCCGCTCGAGGTCGCGGCGTTCCGCAAGGAGTTCGGCGATATCATCGTCAAACCGCTCTACGGCAATGGCGGCGCCGGCATCTTCCATCTGCATGAGGCCGACCGCAACCTAGCCTCGCTGCTCGAAATGTTCGGCCAGATGTTCCGCGAACCGTACATCGTGCAGCGCTACCTCAAGGAGGTGCGCTCCGGCGACAAGCGCATCATCCTGATCGACGGTGAGCCGGTCGGCGCCATCAACCGCGTGCCGGCCGAGCATGATTCGCGCTCCAACATGCATGTCGGCGGCCGCGCCGAAAAAACCGAGCTGACGGAACGCGAACGCGAGATCTGCGCCCGCATCGGCCCCTCGTTGAAGGAGCGCGGCTTCATCCTTGTCGGCATTGACGTCATCGGCGACTACATGACCGAGATCAACGTGACCTCACCGACCGGCATACGCGAAGTGCGGCGCTTCGGCGGCGCCGACATCGCCAGCCTGTTCTGGGATGCGGTGGAGGACAAGCGTAACTAGTCGCTTCGGGAGCGCCGCGTTGCAAACATTGCAGCCGTTGCGTTCAGCATGTTCCCCAAATGTTCTTGCCTTCGCCGGAAATCTGTGGTTGTCTCCGGTGACGCCGTTCGCGGCATGATCGCAAAGGCTTGGGGCAAAAGCCTGCATCCGGGGTGACGACATGGTGGCGCGGGTTCGCACGGTTGCTTTCCAGGGCATCGAGGCCGTGCCGGTCGACGTGCAGGTGATGATCGCGCCGGGCAAGGTCAACATGCACATCGTCGGCCTGGCCGACAAGGCTGTAGCCGAAAGCCGCGAGCGGGTGCAGGCAGCACTTCATGCATCCGGCCTGTCGATGCCATCGAAGAAGGTCACCGTCAATCTGGCGCCCGCCGACCTGCCCAAGGAAGGCAGCCATTACGATCTGCCGATCGCGCTCGGGCTGATGGCGGCGCTCGGCGCCATTCCGGGCGACATGCTGGCCGGCTATGTCGTGCTTGGCGAATTGTCGCTCGACGGCACCATTGCCGCGGTGGCCGGGGCGCTGCCGGCGGCGATCGGCGCCAATGCCGAAGGCAAGGGCCTGATCTGCCCGTTCGCCTGCGGGCCGGAAGCGGCCTGGGCCGGCAAGGATTTCGACATCTTGGCGCCGCGCAGCCTGATCGCCATCGCCAATCATTTTTGCGGCACGCAGGTCCTGTCGCGGCCGGAAGCCGGCATCCATGCTTCGGCGCGCGACCTGCCCGACCTTGCCGACATCAAGGGCCAAGAGACCGCCAAGCGGGCGCTGGAGGTGGCGGCAGCCGGCGGCCACAATCTTTTGATGGTCGGGCCGCCGGGGTCGGGAAAATCGATGCTGGCGCAGCGGCTGCCGTCGATCCTGCCGCCGCTGGCGCCCAGGGAATTGCTCGAAGTCTCGATGATCGCCTCGGTGGCCGGCGAACTCGGCGAAGGAAAGTTGACCGACCGGCGGCCGTTCCGGGCACCACATCATTCGGCCTCGATGGCGGCGATGGTCGGCGGCGGCCTGCGCGTGCGGCCGGGCGAGGCCTCGCTTGCCCATCACGGCGTGCTGTTCCTCGACGAGTTTCCCGAATTCTCGCCGCAGGCGCTCGATGCGCTGCGCCAGCCGCTGGAGACCGGCGACTGCATGATCGCGCGCGCCAACCACCGCGCCACCTATCCGGCGCGCATTCAGCTGGTCGCGGCGATGAACCCGTGCCGCTGCGGCATGGCCGGCGAGCCGGGCTATCGCTGCCTGCGCGGCGACCGCTGCCGCACCGACTACCAGGCGCGCATTTCCGGCCCGCTGCTCGATCGCATCGATCTCAGGATCGAGGTGCCGGCGGTTTCGGCGAGCGATCTGATCCGGCCGGACCGGGCGGAGAAGAGTGCAGCCGTGGCACTGCGCGTCGCTCGTGCCCGTACGATCCAGCGTGAACGCTTCGAGCGGCTCGGCGCGACCTCCGCCACCACCAACGCGCATTGCTCGCCGTCGGTCATCGAGGAAATCGCCATGCCCGATGCCGCCGGCCTGTCGCTGCTGAGGGATGCCAGCGAAAAGCTCGGCTTTTCCGCGCGGGCCTATCACCGCGTCTTGAAGGTGGCGCGGACGCTGGCCGATCTCGAGGCCAGCGAGACGGTCGGCCGCATCCATCTGGCCGAGGCGATTTCCTACCGCATGAGCTCGGAGCGGATGGCACAAGCGGCGTAGGTTTCCCTCCCCCTCGAGGGGAGGGTGGCCGCGAAGAGCCGGGTGGGGTCGCCGGTGACGTGCTCTGCCTTTAACGTCTCCTCGATATGCGGCAGATCAGATGGCACCCGTTATCGGTCGCTAAGACAATCCTCGTTCCCGTTCCTGTCGCCGGAATGGGAGTCGGCGCACTTCACGCAGGACTCCACCCAGCCCTTCGGGCCACCCTCCCCTCGAGGGGGAGGGGAACGCTGGCGACTATCGCGCCTGCTCTTTCGCCTTCAGTTCCAATCTCCGCGCGTGCAGCACCGGTTCGGTGTAGCCGTTGGGCTGGACGCGGCCCTTGAAGACGAGATCGCAGGCGGCGAGGAAGGCGATGGACTTGTCGAAATCCGGTGCCATCGGCCGGTAGAGCGGATCGCCTTCGTTCTGGCGGTCGACGATCGCCGCCATGCGCTTCATCGTCTCCATCACTTGCTCGCGGGTGCAGACGCCGTGATGCAGCCAGTTGGCGATGTGCTGCGAAGAGATGCGCAGCGTGGCGCGGTCCTCCATCAGGCCGACGTCGTTTATATCTGGCACTTTCGAGCAGCCGACGCCCTGGTCGATCCAGCGCACGACATAGCCCAGAATGCCTTGCGCGTTGTTGTCGAGCTCCTTCTGGATCTCTTCAGGCGACCAGTTCGGCCGCCTTGCTACCGGCACCGACAGGATGTCGTCGAGCCTGGCCTTGGGCCGGCTTTTCAGCGCCTTCTGGACGGCGTGGACATCGACCTTGTGGTAGTGCGTGGCGTGCAGGGTCGCCGCCGTCGGCGATGGCACCCAGGCGGTGTTGGCGCCGGCCTTGGGGTGCGCGATTTTCTCGGCCAGCATCGCCGCCATCAGGTCGGGCATCGCCCACATGCCCTTGCCGATCTGGGCGTGGCCGGCCAATCCGCATTCCAGCCCGATGTCGACGTTCCAGGCTTCGTAGGCGGCAATCCAGGCGGCCTGCTTCATGTCGCCCTTGCGGATCATCGGGCCGGCTTCCATCGAGGTGTGGATCTCGTCACCGGTGCGGTCGAGGAAGCCGGTGTTGATGAAGACGACGCGGTCTTTCGCGGCGCGGATCGCCTCCTTGAGGTTGACGGTGGTGCGCCGCTCTTCGTCCATGATGCCCATCTTGATGGTATTTTTGGCCATGCCGAGCAGCGCCTCGACGCGGTCGAAAATCTCGACGGCGAAGGCGACTTCGTCGGGCCCGTGCATCTTGGGCTTTACGATATACATCGAGCCGGCGCGGGAGTTGGCGCGGCGCCCGTTCACGCCGATGTCATGCAGCGCGATCAGCGCTGTCAGCGCCGCATCCATGATGCCTTCCGGTACCTCGTTGCCGTCGCGGTCTGATATCGCCGGATTGGTCATGACGTGGCCGACATTCCTGACCAGCATCAGCGAGCGGCCGGGCAAGGTCAGCGTGCCGCCATCGGGCGCGGTATAGGTGCGGTCGGGATTGAGCCTTCGGACAAAGCTCTTGCCGGCCTTGGTGATCTCTTCCGCCAAGTCGCCCTTCATCAGGCCGAGCCAGTTGCGGTAGACCAGCACCTTATCCTCGGCATCGACGGCCGCCACCGAATCCTCGCAGTCCTGGATGGTGGTCAGCGCCGATTCCAGCACGACATCGGCAATGCCGGCCGGATCGGTGCGGCCGATCTGGTTGTTGTGGTCGACAATGATTTCGATGTGCAGGCCGTTCTTGACCAAAAGGACGGCTTCTGGGTTGGCGGCATCGCCGCGATAGCCGGCAAACTGCTTGAGGTCGGCAAGCGTGGTGGCGCCGGCACCCTCGCCCAGCCGCAACAGGCCGTTGGCGACCGAAAGCCCGTTCACCCCCGCCCATTTGCCTGTCGTGAGCGGCACCGCCTCGTCGAAGAAGCTTTTCACCCAGGCGACCACCTTGGCGCCGCGCGCCGGATTGAATTTGTTGCCCTTCTCGGCGCCGTCCGTCTCCGGAATGGCGTCGGTGCCATAGAGCGCATCGTACAGCGAGCCCCAGCGCGCATTGGCGGCATTCAGCGCATAACGCGCGTTCATCACCGGCACCACCAGCTGCGGCCCGGCGACCAGCGCGATTTCCGGGTCGACATTTTCGGTGGTCACGCTGAAAGCCGGCCCCTCGGGCAGGAGATAGCCGATCTCGCGGAGGAAGCTCTTGTAGGCCTCCATGTCGACGGGCGCGCCATTGTCGCGATACCAGCGGTCGAGCTTGTCCTGCATGGCATCGCGCTTTTCGAGCAGCGCCCGGTTTTTTGGCGAGAGTTCATGGACGATCGCCGAAAAGCCGCCCCAGAATGCCTCCGCCTCGATGCCGGTGCCCGGCAGCGCCTCGTTCGCGACGAAATCATGAAGCTCGCGGGCAATCCGCAATCCGGCGATCTCGACGCGATCGGTCATCAGGGCTTCTCCAGGGCTTGGCCGGGTTGCCGGCACCGGGCGTTTGACATGCCATGGCTACAGGGTCAATTCGCTTAGGCCGAAGGTAGGGCATTTTCGCCGCCGGCCAAAGCTGCCGATCTCCCCCCTCGTGGGGGAGATGCCCGGTAGGGCAGAGGGGGGCGTGAAGGATCGCGGACCTTGCCATTTACGACCAGCCGCAAGTCTGAGGGCACAACAGCAAACGACCGAGACGTTGGCGGGACAGCGCCCCCCTCTGTCCTGCCGGACATCTCCCCCACAAGGGGGGAGATCAGCTAGTTACACCGCAATCCTTGGCCGTCCCGACGCCACCGCTACGACATGCGCCTCGATGAACATGCGCTGGCCCTCTACGGTGGAGACGCGGAACTCGCTGGCGATTTCGATCTCGGCGCTGTCGGTGCCGGCGTCCTTCGCCCGCCCGGCGGCAATCGCCCGCACATCTTTTTCCGCCGCGGCGATCGCCGCGGCCTCGTCATTGAAGTCGCGCACGATTTCGCCTGAAGCGACGCGGAACAGCCCTTCCTTGGGCTGGCTGACCCGCGCCTCGGCCGAGACCCGGACCTGGCCGACGACGGCGCCGAGCGCATTGGCGACGTCGGTATCCTGCGGCACCACGCAGTCATTGCCGACCAGCTCGGCCAGCCCGGCATAGTGCAGCGGCGCCGAGGCGCCGAGGCCGATGACCGGACGGTCGAGCGCGACGCTGAGACGGGCGATGCCGGGATGCGCGTCGACGGCGCGCTGGACCAGGGCATGGGCGACGGTCGCCGCGCCATCCAGCCCGTCTTCGGCAAAGGCCGTTTCCAGGATGACTTCCGCCGACAGGCGGGTCAGCGTGGTCAGCACCCGTTCCGAGATCGCCTCCGGCGAGGCGGCGATGAACTGGCCGCGGCCGTCACGCCTGCGCGCGAACAGCTCGGCACCCAGACGCGCCGCGGCCGGATCCCAATTGGCCTGCCTGCCCAGCACATGCGCGGCGTCCGACGGCGTGAAGCCAGCGATATGCACCAGCCCGCGCGACACCAGCCGGTTCAAGGTGGCGTTCTGGGCATTCGAGGTCAGCAATCTGTCGAGAGCCAGCGGCACGGCACCAATCAGCTCATAGAGTTTCGCCTCTGCGCCGGTCAGGCCAGCCGCCAGACGCTCCGGCACCCCGGTGCGCACCGCCAGGCGGCCATCCATGCGGCCGGGGTTGGGCGCGCGCAGCTGGCGTTCGAGCTCCGCCGTGACGGCCTCGCCATGCATCATGCCGGCCAGCGCCAGCGGCACCAGGCGGCGCGGCCCGAGCAGGATCTTCGGGCTGAGCACGCCGTCCTCCAGCGCCACTTCGGAATCGCCGCCGAGGCCAAAGGTGCGCATGGCGACCGCTTCGACCATGGTGCGGAACCCGCCGACGGTGGCGCCTTCCGGATCGAGCCGCGGCCGGCCCTTGTCGAGCACGGCGACGTCGGTGGTGGTGCCGCCGATATCGGAGACCACCGCATCGTCGAGGCCGGTCATGTGGCGGGCGCCGACGAGGCTGGCAGCGGGGCCGGACAGGATGGTCTCGATCGGCCGCTGGCGGGCGAAGGCGGCGGAAACCAGTGCGCCGTCGCCGCGCACCACCATCAGCGGGGCGGCAATGTTGCGTGCGGCCAAAAAGCCTTCGGTTGCCGCGACCAGCCTGTCGATCATCGAGATCAGCCTGGCGTTGAGCAATGTCGTCAGCGCCCGGCGCGGGCCGCCGAGCTTGGCCGAAAGTTCATGGCTGGCGGTAACCGGCAGGCCGGTCCTGTCGCGGATCAAATCGCGCGCGCTTAGCTCGTGCGCCGGATTGCGGGTGGCGAAATAGGCGCAGACGGCAAAGCCGGAGACCGACTTTTCCAATTCCGGCAAAGCTGCCTCCAGCCCGGACAGATCGAGGCTCGCGGCGTTGCCGTGCACATCGTGGCCGCCGGGGCAGAACACCACCGGGTCGGAGCCGAGCGCCGCCTTCAGCCCGTCGCGCGCAAGGTCGCCCTCGGCAAAGCCGATCATCACCAGCGCGACCCGGCCGCCCTGCCCTTCGACCAGCGCATTGGTGGCGAGCGTCGTCGACATCGACACCAGTTTTATCGCGGTCGGGTCGGTGCCGGCTTTTTGCAGCACGGCATCGACCGCGCCAGATATGCCGACCGCCAGGTCATGGCGCGTTGTCAGCGCCTTGGCCTTGGCCAGCACTTTTCCGTCGGGGCCGCCGGCTTCCGACCAAAGCACGGCGTCGGTATAGGTGCCGCCGGTGTCTATGCCGAGGAACAGGAGTGAGGGTTTGGTCTTGGCGGTCATATTCTGGCGGCGGTCCGGAGATTTTGTTCCCCGCCCTTAGCCGATACGGGCCGGCCGATAAAGCCGCGAGCGCTGGGCCACGACGAATATGCTGCAGGCTCGCCCAATGCCGGCGGGACAGCACCCCCCTCTGTCCTGCCGGACATCTCCCCCGCAAGGAGGGAGATTGGCGGCTTCGCCGTTGGCGCTTCGCTTGCAGCGTTGAACAAATTGCGAAAGCGCCGGTGTCATCCGATCTCCCCCCTTGCGGGGGAGATGTCCGGCAGGACAGAGGGGGGTGGGAAGGATCGCCGCCCTAACAGGTGCGAGCCGCGCCTAACGACCGCCTACCCCACAAACCCCACGCGCTTGTGCGATCCATCGCAGAACGGCTTGTTCGCGGAGTGGCCGCAGCGGCAGAGGAAGGCGCGTTGCGTACGGTCGACCGTGTGGCCGGTGCCGGTGACGATTTCGACATTGCCTTCGAGCTTGAGCGGGCCGTTGGTCGTCGGCGTGACGGTGAGCGGGCCATTCCGCGCTTCCAGCGCCGGCGTATCCTTCAGCGCCGGCTCGCCGGTGGCGGTGAAGCCTGCCTTGGCGTGGCTGCCGTCGCAGAACGGCTTGTTTTCCGAGGCGCCGCAGCGGCACAGCGTCGCGCGGAAGAACGTCTCGCCGCCCAGCACGATCTCGGCATGGACGGCCAGCGGACCGTTTTCCCTTATGCGCACGGTGTTGACCACCGGCGGCTGTTCCTGCGGCCCGCCATCCTTGCGGACATAGGTGATGGCGCCGGACGGACAGGCTTCGGCGAGCGCCACGATCTTCTCGACGCTGGCCGCCTCAGGGTGGATCCACTGGCCCGGCGCATTGGGCACGAAGACACGCGGATCGCCAAGCACGCAATTGCGCGAATGGATGCAGCGGCGCCCGGAAAAGCCGATATCGATCTTCTCGCCTTCGACCATGCCGGCCATTAGCTGTACTCCTCGCTGAAGGCATCACGTTATGGCGGCGGCCCTGACAGCGTCAAGCTGGCCGAGAGGCTGGGCTATCTCCCCCCTCGAGGGGGAGATGGCCGCATAGCGGCCAGAGGGGGTCGGCCCGACGGGGCTCGGCCTGCTGCTGCAGAACAGGTTGGCGCTCTACGCGCGGCTACCCCCTCTGTCGCCTTTGGCGACATCTCCCCCTCAAGGGGGGAGATTTGCCACATCACGGAACCAGATCGATTTCCTCGGTCTCGCCGCCACTGCAGGTGTAGCAGCAATCGTCGCACTTTTCCGTGTTGCCGGGGCCGACACCCCAATAGGTATTCTGGTCGCCATCGACCCAGGCACCGTAGCAAATCGATTCGCCGTCCTTGCAGGACAGCGGGATCGACTTGGTCTCGCCGTCGTTGAGATAATAATCCTGATTGTTGCCCGGCCAGACATGGTCGCGGTCCTGGCTGTAGAGCTCGACGCGCATGGCGTTGGGATGGCTGTTCCTGATCTCGAAAGTGACATCGCCGGCATGTGCGGCCGGCGCAAACAACGCGGCTATGAAGAGCGCCGCGGCAGCGCGGCGCGCGAAAGCGTAAGACAACATGATGATTCCCCCCGGAATGAAGCGGCCTGCCCGGCCGCGAGGGGGAACATGGCATGGTGGCGGGATGGGTGGAAGGGGGTGCGCCATTTGCGCATCGCGAAAGGCGCAGCGTTGCTAAGCAAGACCCCTCTCCGGTTTGCTTCGCAAACCACCTCTCCCCACGCCGTGGGGCGAGGAATGCCAACCGCCGAAGCCTCACAGGACCTGGGTTCCTCGCCCCCACAAAGTGGGGGAGAGGTGGGCGCGAAGCGGCCGGAGAGGGGGCGGTCCGACCGGGCTCAACGCCCGGGCTTCAGCAGCGTCCAGATCCAGCCGATGAATGTGAGCACCAGGAAGGGATATCCGGCAGCGGGCAGCGGCGCCGAGGTCGGCAGCAAAGGCGCGCCCCACAGGATCAGGCCCACTGAGACGACAAACAGCAGGGCGGCCACGACAGCGGTGAGCCGCATCCACAGCGCGAAGGTTTTCGGCGCGCTGATCATGACCAGCGCTGCCGCCCAGAGCGAGATGCCGCCGACATAGGAGGGCACGCTGGCCTCAAGCCCCGCCGCATTGGCGGCGAGCAGCAGGCTTTCGCCGGCAAGGAAGGTCAGAAAACCGGCCGCCACCCAATCATTGCCCAGCCGCTGATACTTCATCGTCAACAGCGCGGTCGCCACCACGAGTCCGACGCCGTCGATCGTCCAGAATGTTTCGCGAAGGGACGCGCTCTCGACGAAGGTGCCGGCGAGGCCCAGAGCGCCGCCGATGGCAAGGCCGATCGCGGCGGTGATGTCGAAGGTGGAGCGCATGTTATGTCTCCCCAAGCCTAGGAGAGGATACGCCAATGCGGTAGGATGGTGAAGGACAGGGTTCAAGCGGAATGGTTGGAGCGTCCTATGCAAACCGGTTCCGTCGTCTTGGTCCCCGGTGACCTTGCCCCTCTGATCTAATCCGGTTTGAAGTTCGTTCTGGCCATCGAGAGGACCAGGACATGAAACGCAGCCGCTTCTCTGAAGAGCAGATCATCGGAATTTTGAAGGAACACGAGGCCGGGGTATCGGTTGCCGATCTGTGCCGCAAGCACGGGGTCAGCGACGCCTCGATCTACAACTGGAAGGCCCGCTTCGGCGGGATGGATATCTCCGAGGCTCGGCGACTGAAGGCGCTGGAGGACGAGAACACGCGGCTGAAGCGGCTTCTGGCCGACGCCATGCTCGACAATGCGGCGTTGAAGGATCTTGTGGGAAAGAAATGGTGACGCCCGCGGCCAAGCGGAAAGCTGTCGCTCGCCTGAAGGAAGGCTTC
Source organism: Mesorhizobium sp. M1428 (assembly GCF_040317515.1). Lineage (NCBI taxonomy): Bacteria > Pseudomonadati > Pseudomonadota > Alphaproteobacteria > Hyphomicrobiales > Phyllobacteriaceae > Mesorhizobium > Mesorhizobium sp. M1428. The sequence continues at coordinate 19 of NZ_JAMYKT010000004.1, read as the reverse complement.
GGGATGAGCGAACGGCGGG